>JAJYNL010000094.1 GCA_021786375.1 Actinomycetes bacterium | reverse complement strand
CCGTTCCAGGGTCTCTGCAAGGTCCGCGATGTGGCTTGTCAAAGCCGCGCCCGGATTGTAGAAGGGCACCACCACGGAGAGGTCCACTTCATCCGGAGCGCTTGGATCGCGATCCTTGGCCACTGCGTGCCGGCTCGCACTATCAGGGCAGAGGGGGTGACTGATCAGGTAGGAGGTGGCACCCACAAACATCGAAATAGCCACCCCGGAGGCACACGCAAGCATCACGAAGGCGATCGAAGTCCCAGAACCATGAAAGACCGATATCGTCAGCCAGGCGAGGGCGGCGCCCGCCCACGCTAGGTAGGCCAGCCTGGAACGCCGAGCCAACAGGTAGTAAATCAGGAGTCCCGTAAGCCCGAGTGCAGCAGCTTCGACGCCGAGTATTCGTACAACGGGCGCCGCTGCGACGAATGCAGCTCCGAAAAGGACCCGGACCAGCAAGGCGGGAAACACCCCTATCACCGCTGAAGCCGCGAAACTCAGGCCAAGCGTGGCGGGAATGCTCCACCGCAGTGCGTCCCGGGCCTCTTGACCCAACCCTTTCGCTGCTGCGAATCTCGGCAGCGCAAGCAGGGCAATTGCGCCAGGAAGAAAGAGGGCGATCCGGCCCAGGGTTGCGGCCGAGGCGTACAGGCCGGCGCTAGTGGGAGGCAGGTAGTGCCTCGCCATCACCGTATCCATACTGGTGAGCACCCAGTAACCGCCTAGGGCAAGAACCGTACGCACGCCATCACCAAAAGCGATGGAGGCATATGAAACATGGCCGCTCGCTCTAACCAAACTTGGCACCGCGGTTGGAAGCAACAGCAGCAGTGTCACCAACTGCGCCACGACCGACGCGGCAACGGCTCCCGGGACGCCAAAGCCGGCCAGAACCAGTGCAACGCCAACGACCACGCGAATGACGCCGCCCCCAACAACATTGGCAGCGGCCACCGGGCCGAAGCGCCGCTGCCCCATCAAGACCCCTTGGAAGACCGCAGCTAGCACAGCGGGGAGGAGCCAGGCTGAGAGGATATACACGCTCTCCGCATTGGCCATGTGCAGATACCGTGCAAGCCAAGGGGCACAGAGGTCAACTCCTGCTGTTGCCACCAAACCGGCTATGCCGACCTGAACGACGATTCGCCGCAGCCCTGCGGCCGGCGCGCCGCGCTCTTCCCACTCCACGGTCACCCGAGTTGCAGCAACCTGTAGGGCCCCTAGCGGAACGGAGAGTACAAGGAGAAGATTGAGAATCGAACCGAGAACGCCGTAGTTCGCAGGGCCGATCAGGCGACTAATGACGGCATGGAAAAGAAAATTGGAGGCACTCACCGCACCTGTGGCGACGATGAAGCCAAAACTTCCGTTGCGAACGAGTGGTGACCGCACCAAAGCGCCTACACGCCGAACCAGGGCCTTCACCACGCCGCCCGACTCACCGTCGACCCTTTGCTTCGACGACATCTCTTTCGTTCCCTAGGTCCTTTTCTGGGCAGCACCTTGCAAATACCTGCGTCCCAACAGGGACGTAGTTGATGGGAACTCTTTATTTTGGCGCTGGATTCCGAGGCGCCTCCCTCTGGGCACGCCGGAGCTAAAGCACCGCCAGTTCCTCTGGGTTCAGTCCATCATCCCGACGACCGGCGCATTCAGCGTCTTGCCGCCCTCGGAGCCTTCGAAGGGTGCGTCGCCAAACGAGAAGACGCCGCCGTCCTTGGCAACCAGCCAGTAGCCCTTGCCGTTGTCGGTCGACATCATCCCGACGACCGGCGCATTCAGCGTCTTGCCGCCCTCGGAACCGTAGAAGTTCGCGTTCCCGAAGGAGAAGACACCGCCATCAGCGGCAACCAGCCAGTACCCTCCGCCGTTAGGTGTCGACGCTATGCCGACCACAGGGGCGTTCAGGTGCTTTCCACCCATGGACCCGAAGAAGGGCGCATTGAAGGAGAAGACGCCGCCGTCGGCACCGACGAGCCAGTAACCACCTGTTGCCGGATCAGGCGCAATGCCCACTACCGGGGCATTGAGCGCAGTGCCGCCCATCGAGCCATAGAACTTGGCGTTCCCGAAGGAGAAGACACCACCATCCTTGGCGGCAAGCCAGTACCCCTTCGAGTTTTGCGTCGACGCGATGCCCACCACCGGGGCATTGAGGTGCTTACCGCCCATCGAGCCATAGAAGGGGGTATTGAAGGAGAAGACACCGCCGTCTGCGGCAGCCAGCCAGTATCCATTGCCAGCTGAGGTGGATCCGGTAGACGCGATATCTGTCCCGCCCACCACCGGTGCGTTGAGATGGACACCTCCTTCAGAACCCTGGAACCCAGCCGTACCGAAGTCGAAGACGCCGCCGTCAGCAGCAACCAACCGGTACGACGCCGTCTGTACCGTTGGCGGTGGTACCGCGGCGCCGCCATATCCGTATCCATACCCATAAAAGGCCGGCGAGAAGAACGTGCCTCCACTCGTCGCAAGCGTCACGGCAGCGCCCGCCGCCAGGACGCCGGCCACAGCAGTAGCCACGGGGTTCCGCTTTACCAAGTCAAATGCTCGCACAGTTCCTCCACGCTTACCTGAGCCGGACCGGCCCAAAGAATCTCGAGGCAGCCCCTGCACCGAAGCCGCGAAAGTTGACGTTGCCCGATCATAACCCGAATATCCTCGGCAAGTCAACGTCAACGCGGGTTTTAATGCTCACCTTTTGCACGGATGAGACAGGAATTAGAGGCCGCTTATGAATGTCCCGGCACTTCAAGTTGCAAACCAATGATCACGACCATGAAACAACGGCCCGTCGTGGACCCGCGCCCCATCGCCCATGACAAGGGATTCGCTGGCAGCAGAGCTGTCAGGAACGCCAGTTATCGATTGCTCATCGCAACTCAACTCTCCCGGCATGGACAGGTTATGTAACATCGGAACTTCGCTAAGGCCTCAGAGTAAGCGCCATGGATATCTCATCTTTTGGCAGATGTGCTACTCGCAAAGTCATTACTTATTTGAATTGGCCAGTAGAGTTTTTTCACGCAATGCGTTGGCGACCAGCTAGTTGGGCGGCAATCAGCAGCAGAACCCACGCCAGCGAAAAGAGTTCGCCGGCAACGGCCTCACCCGCCGGACTGAAGGAAACCGTCGCCGGAGATCCGCTTAAGCGCCATCCAAGGTTGCCCTCGTCGAGCTGGATACCGCCGACACCCTTCAAGCTCCAACCTGGTTGATAAGCCTCCGCAAGGGAAAACCAGGTGCCCGGCTTGCCCGCGATCCGGTAGCTGGTGGGACCCGTCCTGGTGACGGCGGCACCATATGACCGGACCATGCCGGAGGTGAGCACAGGAGGCACCACCGCACCGGGTGCAAGATGCGCAGCCTGGATCACCCGGCCGGAGAGGCTGCCTTGCTGCGCCAAAGAGATCACAGACCCCCAGTTGGGAACCGAAGTCAAACTCGATGCCGAATAGCCAAGCCCGCGGTAGGCCGAATTCCGGTAGATATCCACGCTCCGGGAGGAATACACGAGTGTCAGATCGCTCTGGGTTCCCAGCCACCCATACGATGCCCAGTCGGCGGTCTTGAATAGCGCTATGTACTGGACACCCAAGGGGGCCATCAGCTCCCCGAAAGAACGGGTCAGCGAGGCGTTCGCGATCGCGTAGGCAATGAAGGAAGACCGGGTCGAGGTGGATTCGGTTTGCAGCCCGGGAAGCTGCACGTTGTCGCCCTGGATCACCTCGCCAGCAAAGTAGGTCTGAGCGGGATTCGCGATGACTCTATGTCCGGTGAAGGGGAAAGAGACGTAGAGGTGCCAAGGCAGGACGAGTAGCGACCCCTCGCGCTTGGCGACCACCTGCTTGGCCGCGCGCCAGCTCGCAGGGTAGGAGCTCAGAGACACCTGCCCGTTAAGCCCGCCAAAGATTATTGGCTCGTAGCCTATCGGAATAGCGAGCGCAACTGCCGCTAGGACGATCACGCTTGCCTTCGGCTTCTGGCGGCAGAGCCGGTCGACGCCCACGCCGAAGCCGAAGGCAAGCGCCACCGCATAGAGAGACAGGAACTTCTCCGGCTCGCGCATAATCGCGAAAAAGGGCACGTGCTGGTAGGCGAGCCGAAAGAGTGACCCGAAAGGACCCTGATCCCCCATGGCAAGGATCAGCGAGACAGTACCGGCCCCGACCACCAGCAGGGCGCGGCGCGCCTTCTCCGGATCGGCCCTCCTCTCGCGCCAACTGCCTCCATATCCGACGACGGCAATTATCAGAATGCCAAGGAGAAGGATCGGCCAACCGGTCACGACGTCCTTGGCCAGTTCCGGCCCCTTGCGCCAGAAGCCGTAGAGCCCCATGACGTTCACGAAAAGGCCGAAGTGCGGGTCGCCCAGGGTGCGGAAGGCGCGCAGGTCGGCCAAGCCCACCTTCACGCCTATCCCGCCGGCGGAAGCCGCAAAGAGCACATACGAGGTGGAGACGGCCGCGGCGACCGTAGCCAGCGCCAGACGTATCAGTGTTTCGCGATCTCGCAGGTGGATGAGGAACCAAACCAGCATGGCCACGCCAAATATCCACACAAAATGGGGGCTGCAGGCGATCAGCAATGTCCACCAGAGCGCAAGGCCGGGAACCGAGCGCCATCCACGCTCCTTGGGTGACATAAGCGACGCGAGGGCAAAAGGCAGGAACGCATATCCCAGCAGCAGGCCGAACTGGCCCACGTAGAGGCGATCGAAGACAAATGGGTTCACCGCATAAAGCAGCGCAGCCGGCAACTTCCCCGCCAGCCCGGTGGGCACCAAGCGGGCCATTCCCGTAGCGGCAATGGGGAAGAAGACGAGGGCCGGAAGGACGTTGGTGAAGTGCCCGAATACGTGGGATGCCAGATTGACGACGACGGTGAATGCCAGTCCCGACACCACTCCGCCCCGAAGGCCGTACGCTTGCGGCGGAATGAGGGGAGTCGATGGCCCCAGCCAATCCAGGAGCAGCAGCCGGCCGCTGCCGATCCACGGGAAGCAGACCGCGATCGAGATCAGGGCTCCCATGAGGGTCGGAGTCAAACGAACCAGCAGTGGGGACGACTTAGGATCCGCTGCGGGAGGTCCTGTCTGGATCTGCGCAGTGGTCGCCAATTGCGGGGAGGCCTTTCCGTCCAGGTCAAGAAAGCCCCGCCGGCTGGCGGACCGGTGGGCTGGCAGAAATCCTAGGCCAACCCTCCCGCGCCTGTCTGCTCATCCTTGGACTCCGGTACCCTCAGTGCAGGTACGCCCCGTGGAAGTCCGCGACCGCAAGGGCGGCACGAACGACCCTCTCACGCCCGCGAACACCAGCTCGGCCTTCTGCCGGTTGCCCTGGGAGAGCTCGTGGGCCGGTCGATCTAGCACGAGCTCGAAGCGCTCGGCGAGGTGCCGGTCCGATCCAGGCTGGAGCCTCCCCCGAACTCGGCGAACCACTCGAGGTGCTGCCACCCGGTCAAGCGCGGGTAGAGTTCAAGGTCGCCCGGAAGATAGCCCACGCGCCTGTGGCCTCGACCAAGTCCCACCAGGGATGAAGGCCGAGCACCGAGGCCCTCCGGAGATCGGCCTTTGCAGAGCCAGACGCATGCGGATGGTGGTGGTCTTTCCCGCCCCTGGGACCGAGGAGTATGTACGCCTCGCCCGGCTCGACCTGAATATCCAGGTCGGCGACGGCGGCCGTCGACCCGTACACCTTTCCCAGGCCCGAAGTCTCGATGGCCTTGGTCATCGCCGGTTCCTTGGAGGACCGCGCATCATCGCATTGGCGGAGCGGGCGTCGGCAAGTGTACTGCGCAAGGGGGCATGGGACCTGCCGCACCTGGATCTTCCTGGGCGGATCACGACCCAACCATCGTGAAGCCCGCGCCGCCGGGTCAAACTCGCCGGGCCGTCCGCATGCCAGGTCAGTCCACCGCAGCCCAAATCGCGGCCTCCGGTATCGCACCGGCGCGAAGGATCCGCACCTCGGCGTGACGCAGATCCACCACGGTCGACGGGGTGCCGATGGGAGACAGGGCATCGGTGAGCAGGCCGTCGAGGTGCTTCATGAGCGCGGCGTTCTCGGGGAGGAAGAACTCCTTGCCCCTTAGGATCGGCGGCCTGGCGTGCAGGTTGGCCGAGGTGGCCACGAGCGGCCCCACCCGCTCGAGTAGCTGGACCAGCACCGCGCCGCGAGGGACGCGGATCCCCACGCTCGCAGGGTCCTCCCCTCCGAGATCGGCGACAAAGGCCGGCGATCGCCGCATTACCACCGTGAGCGCACCAGGCCAGAACTTCTCTCCCAGCCCCCTTAGCCTGGCCGCCGCCCGCTGGTCGTGGGGATCGCAAAGGGAAAGCGCACCTTCGGCCGAAGGCGCGAAGACCGGAAGCGCCACTTCTCGCGGGCGCCCCTTGGCGGCAAAGACCTTGGCGATCCCCTCCCTGCCAACCAGGGCGGTCAGGCCATAGACGGTGTCGGTGGCCAGCGCAATCAGGCCCCCGGTTGCGTAGATATGGGCGATCTTGCCCAGGGTGTGCTCGGGGATACGCTCCGCTTCGAACTCGGCCCGCGCCTGGGCAATCCCCTCTTCCACCCTGTGCCAAGTGAAGCGCATCCGGCTATCCGAGCCTCAGCTGACCGGGAAGCACAACCGCCTCGGCACGCGACCCCGGTGCGGCGAACTGCTCGCCGCCATAGGTCCGCAGCGGTACAACGCCCACGAAGGTGCCGTCGGCGAGGCCGTCGAGATCGTCGCTGGGTGGGCCGCTTCGCACCTTGGAAGAGGCGTGATCGAGGGGGAGCTTGATCACCATGGTCTGGCGCAGCTCGTCGGGGGTATCGGGCCTCAACTTGGCGGAGCGGCCATCCTCGAAGCGGTCGACGATGGCACTGAGAGCTGAG
>JAJYNL010000110.1 GCA_021786375.1 Actinomycetes bacterium | reverse complement strand
AACCAATACCAGCGGCGGGTTGCCGAGCTCGAGCCCCAGTTTGCCGAGCAGGCGAAGCTACTGAACCAATACCAGCGGCGGGTTGCCGAGCTCGAGCCCCAGTTTGCCGAGCAGGCGAAGCTACTGAACCAATACCAGCGGCGGGTTGCCGAGCTCGAGCCCCAGTTTGCCGAGCAGGCGAAGCTACTGAGCCAATACCAGCAGCAGGTTGCCGAGCTCGAAACTCAACAGCGTGCATTGTCAGAGCGTTTGGATCATCAAGAGCAAAAAAGTCGCCAGGAACGTGAAATTCTCCAACACACTCTCGATAACGTTGTAGCCCATCGGGATGGCCTCCAACGAGAGCTTACGGCTGTACTAGGCACCAAATCCTGGCGTTGGACCCGCCCCTTGCGTGCAGGGCGGCTGCGGTTGCGTGCACTGCGCCACGGGACCCAACAAGCTGTCTTTTCTCTCCTGCGCTTGGTGTGGCGCCGCAACCCCTTGTCCATGGAAACGCATGCCCAGGCCCAGATCGTTTCTTCTAATGGTCTTAGTAGCGACACTTCGTCCATGGAAACGCATGCCCAGGTCCAGATCGTTTCTTCTAATGGTCTTAGTGGCGACACTTCGTCCATGGAAACGCATGCCCAGGTCCAGGCCCAGATCCGCTTTCCGGAGTGCCTGGAACGTGTGACGCAAGGAGCCGAGCCGGTGCCGGTCCCTTACCGCAAGGTCCCTATGGCCATGCCGCGCCCGGTGCGGATGATCGCCTTCCACCTCCCCCAGTATCACGAGATTCCCGAGAACAACCAGTGGTGGGGCAAGGGTTTTACGGAGTGGACCAACGTGAAGCCGACTCAACCTTTGTTCCCCGGCCATTATCAGCCTCACGTCCCGCTACAGGGCTACTACGACCTAACCGATCCCAGCGTGTTGCCCCGCCAGGCGGAATTGGCGCGACGCTATGGTATTGAGGGATTCTGCTTTTACTTTTATTGGTTCCGCGGTCACCGGCTCTTGGAGCAACCCCTGGAGTTGCTCTTGGCCCATTCCGAGTGGGAAATTCCTTTTTGCCTGTGTTGGGCCAACGAAAATTGGACACGCCGTTGGGATGGTCTAGATCAAGAGGTCCTGATCAGCCAAGACTACTCCGAAGCTGACGACCAAGCCTTTATCGGCTACTTGGAACGCTATCTGCGGGATCCGCGCTATATCCGTATCAATGGTCGCCCGCTGTTACTGATATACCGTCCGGATCTCCTACCGGACGCGGCGGCGACCGTAGAGCGCTGGCGGGGACACTCCCGCTGCGCGGGAATCGGCGAGATTTTCGTCGCCTATACCCAATCATTCGAGCAGCGTGATCCCCGTCACTATGGCATGGATGCCGCTATCGAATTCCCTCCCAACAATATGGGGCCCCCGGAGCTCGATCCCCGGGAGCTCGGTTGTCGAGAAGATTTCGCCGGAAAGCTTCACGACTGGTCTTTTTTTCCGGAACGCGCAGCTCATTACGCTATGCCGGATTACCCACTGTTTCGTGGCTTGAATTCTGGCTGGGACAATACTCCTCGACGTAAGAATCAGGCAACGATCCTGGTGGGCTCCGACCCGCTTGCCTACCAGCAGTGGGCGGTGCGCGCATGTGAAGACACGATCCGGCGTATGCCCGATCCCCAAGAGCGCATGATCTTTATCAACGCCTGGAACGAATGGGGTGAGGGAGCGCACTTGGAACCCGACGTGCGCCACGGCTGTGCCTATCTTGAGGCAACCGATATGGCCCAAATACGTGCTGCAGTGCGCGCTCGTCAGCTACCACGCAAATCCTCACGTGCCGCCATCGTCATTCATGCCTATTATCCCGAAGTGCTACAAGAAATGTTGCCATATTTGGAGGAGATTTCCCCTGACAAGGCAGATCTCTGGATTACTACGACGGAGGAACGCAGCACGCTCGTGCGCAATTTGCTGAGCGGTCTTGCATTACGGATGTCGATACGCGTCAATCCGAACCGAGGGCGGGATGTCTTGCCCTTTCTCATGCTTCTACCCGAGCTACTTACCGCCGATTACGGCTACGTGTTGAAGCTGCACACCAAGAAGTCGCTGCATCGAGTCGATGGCGATGCGTGGCGGCGGGCATTTTACGAGACCTTGCTGAACCCGCAGAACATGCAGCACAGCCGCGCGCGGATGGAGCAGGATCTGACCCTGGGGATGTTGGCGCCTAAGGGCTACATCGTCCCCATGGAGCTGTTTTGGGGTTCCAATGCTCGGCAAGCCTCGTTGCTGGCGAAGCGTATGGGTATCACGTTCCAGGAGCTTAATGCCCTGCGTTTTGTTGCGGGTACTATGTTCTTTTGTCGTTGGGAGGTGCTCTTACCAATTTGGGCGCTCCAACTCCAAGCCGAGGATTTTGAGGAGGAGTGTGGCCAAGTAGACGGTACTTTGGCCCATGCTGTGGAGCGGGCGTTCGGTATGGCGTGTTTTGCAGCTGGGAGCAGGATTGAAAATGCGTATCAAACTCCGCCCTGAACGGCGGAAAAATCGTACGCCAATCCGCTGGCATGGCCTAGAATCTGGTTGTGTCTGTCAAGTTGTGCAAATTCCTTCCGGGCATGAGGGAGGTTTTCATTAGGCCGCCGCCCGCAGCCGCTCGCGGCGCTGCTCTTTCAAGAGATCCATGTTGAGATAGCGATTGTCCTCAAGCCAGGCTTCATGGATCTCGACACAGAGAGCCCGCACCAGACGCAGGCAGGACTCGGCATTGGGGAAGATCCGTACCACCCGGGTGCGGCGCTTGATCTCCTCGTTCAAACGCTCCAGCATGTTCGTGTTCTTCAGGTGCTTGTGGTGGGCCCGGGGGAGCCGGTCGAAGGTCAGCGTCTCGCCGAGAGAATCCTCGACCCAGTTCGTGAGCTTGGGGTCTTTCGTCGACACTCGGATATTGGTCGCCCCACGAGTATGCGCAGAGATTGCAACACGTCGATCAAGACCCACCTAAGAGGTCCGTCGCGTAGGGACCACTTCAGTCTATCTGCACGCGTACCGTGACGGCCGCGAAGCGCAGCGGCAGCTCGCGGCGTACTTCGATACCTACAATCGCAGGCGGCTGCATCAGTCCCTCGACTACCAAACGCCGGACGAGGTCTACTTCGGCACGCGGATCGACGAGCTCGCCGCGGTAGCCTGAAGGATCGCAATGACGACGTGCAGCAGCAGGGATCGAAATCTGAGGGATGGTGAGGTAGCGCCCCCCCCATGATCGCCGCTCACAGGGCTTCCGATGCGGTCGCTTTTACTCGCGCTGCCGAAAAAAGCAGACTTTCCTCCCTCGGAGCGCCTCAGACACCGAGATGTCCGCGTTCTTTTCAAACGCGGACTTCTGCCGCCGAAGGCGGCAGACTGCGCGACGCCTTCGGCGCCGCAAGCAGGAGACCCGATAGATGTAGAATTCACGGTCAAGAGTTGAAGACAGAGCCGTTACCGTGTTTAATCAACTCAGCAGGGTCGTCCACTTATCCCACCCGTCCCACCCGGAAATCTGTCCGAACGACCCGAGCCACCCCACTCACCACCTCAACCCCAACCCGTCAGCGATTTACAGCAGTTTAAGGGCTCAATCTCTAGGAGTGGGAATTTTATTGTTTTGTCTTATGTTGACCCTTAATGATAAATTCGGGAAAAACAGCCGGTTGGACTTCTCATTGAGGGCGTACTATGAGGGCGTACTATCCAACGTTTCATCGAAGATTCCCGCTCATGGACACCTCCCGTCGCTCTCAGTCGACGACCAAATGCGTGTCCAATTTATTCGAGGGGCAGCTCAATAGGGGGTTCTGAAGCCTAGTCGGATTGTGCACCCCTTTTCTGTAAATTTCCGGTTCGGTGGTCATGATGCCTGGGTTACGGATTGAGGTTGAGTATAGACCTTGCCCATCATCCACTCGTCGTCGAGTTCGGCGAGCAGAGCAGAGACCACGCGCAGGCAGGAATCGGGGTTCGGGCCGTTCCCGGCGACGCTCGCCCTTCATCCCGCGTGCTCGCCCCATTCCACCGCTGCGGAGGATGCCCGAGGTGCCACTCGTAGAGTCCGCCGCGCCAAATGTCCACGGGCGTCTAAGACACTCAAACGGTAAAAGCCGGGACTCTTGGGGGTCCAGCGTACGCTTCGAAGGTTCGGATTGGAGACCAGCGGTCTTCCATCGATCAAAAAATGCAACGGGCGCGATCCCCCAAGCACGTGAATGCTGACAGGTTCTCCGACGGGCAAGGTGGCGTCGGCGGCGGGGCTGGCGATCTCGAGGGTTGTCCCCCGGGCTTGACGCCGCAGCGTCAGGGGATGATCCGAAGGGGTCTCGAGAATGGGGCGCCCGGGCAGGAGGCCAAAGACTTTGGCCAAGATCGGAATGGCGGCGAGAGCCGTGTCTCCCGGCAACGCCCCCCCGTCGGGCTCTCCGATCCAGACCGCCGCGAGGTAGCGGTGATTGAAGCCAATCGCCCAGTCGTCGCGATTGCCGGCGCTCGTCCCCGTCTTCCAGGCAATGCCCGGCGGTCCCCCGAAGGGAAAGGGGCGGTTCAGGATGGCGGTCACCTCTCGCGCCGCAAAAGGCGAGAGAAGACGCCGCCGCTTGCGCCGTTGTCCGGCGACTATATGCAAACGCTCGACAACCCCGCCGGTTGCCAGCCCCGCGTAGAGGGCGACGAGGCGCCGCAGGGTGATCCCGGCACCGCCGAGGGCCAGGGGCAAGGCGGGATCGGCCCCGTAGGGGAGGGCGACAGGGGTGCCGGCCGCCGCAAGATGCGCCGCAAAGCGCAGCGGCCCGTAGGCCTGAATGAGATCCACGGCCGGGACGTTCAACGAACGCCGCAGGGCGGTGGTGGCCGTGACGGTGCCCAGGTAGCGGTCGCCGTAGTCGTTCGGCTCGTAACTCCCGAAATTGCTCGGAAAGTCGGCGAGTTCCGTGGTCGGTCGCACAAGACCCGCCTCGAAACTCAGGCCGTAGAGGAAAGGCTTCAACGCCGAGCCCGGAGAGCGCAGCGCGCGGGTCATGTCCAGATATCCGTTGCGATCCACGTCACCCCACGGACCGCTGTAGATGGCACGAATTCCGTCCGTGCGCAGGCTCGCGACCAGAATGGCAATGCTCTCGTGGAGCTCCATCTGTGACAAGGCCTGCCGCGCGATACGCGCGATGGCCCGGTCCAGGCCTCGGTTGATCGTCGTTCGCGTTCCGCTCGGCAGCCCCTCGAGGGCCTGGGGAGACCACAACGGGAAGGGGTACAAACGTGTGGGCAGAGGAGTGGCCAGGGCACGCACCAGGGCGGCGTGAGAAATCACCCCCTGACGCCAGCACTCACGCAGGACCCGGTTGCGGGTCGCGAGGGCCGCGCGCGGGTGGATCAGGGGATCAAGGCGGTTGGGATTGCGAACCAGCATGATCAGAAAAGCCGCCTGGGCGGGGCTCAGGGTCCGCGGTGAGCGGTTGAACCACACGTGTGCCGCCGCCTCGATCCCCTCGATGTTGCCGCCCTCGGGCGCGAGAGACAGCCACATCTCGAGCACGCGGCTTTTGGAATGGTGCTCAAACAGGGAGATGGCCTGGAGAGCCTCGAGAATCTTGACCGGCAGGGTGCGCGGCAGCGGGTGGAGCATCCGTGTCACCTGCATGGTGAGGGTGGAGGCTCCGGATACGACGTGGCCCGCGAGAATCATCTGGATCGTCGCGCGCACGATGGCGAGCGGATCGACGCCGGGGTCCCACCAGAAGTGGCGATCCTCGACCGCGACCAGCATCCGCAAAAAAACCGGACTGACGTTGCCGGCCGGTGTCGGAAAGACCCACTGTTGGTCCCGGTTGATGAACATGGCGAGGACGTGCCCGCGCCGGTCGTAGACGATGCGCCCGGCCGCGCGGAAGGCGCGGGTGCTCGGCGGCATGAACCAGGCCAGCCCGAAGACGGCGAGGGTCAGGAGGAGAACCCCAAGGCCCACGCGCCGCACGCGGGGAAAGCGCCCGCCGGACCACCCACGCCCGAGCCTGCCCATCACCGTCCCCTCAGGGGTGCGAAGCCGTCACCCGGATTGTTCGTCCCGAGGTTTGCGCGTAGACGCTCGGATGAAAGAGGTCGCTCACGCGCACGCCGGGAAGCGTGTACGTGCCGGGGGTCACCGCCCGGAGCAGGACGGCAATCTTGAAGGTCGGCGTGCCGCGGCCCTCGAACGCGTCGACGGATTTCGGAGCGAGATCGAGCGCCGCTTCGTAGCGATCGTCCGTCGCCACGGTCGTCACGGGCGTGCTCAGGTGATGCAGCCAGGACAGATGGGGGACCCGGCCGGGAGACACGCTTCCCGCCAGCTCCCAACCGGGCGGAAGGCCCATGTCGACGAGCGCCCGGTGGGGAAGTCCGTCGGTGATCTTGCCCTGCAAGACGACGACGACGAACCGGTTTTGCCGGAGGCGGGCCGGGGACATGGGCGTGCCGGCGAGATCGAAGAACCGCCGCCGGATGGTCAGGCCGTGGCTTGCGACGGGGGGCGTCGCGCGCGGGATCCCGGTGATCACGATGGACACGGGCAGGGCCCGCGTTCCGCGGTTACGCACGAGGATGCGCCCTTCAAGCGGCCGCACCACCGGGCCGGTTTTCTGGATGTGTTCGCGGCCCCACTCGATGTCCACCTTCCCCGGCCGTCCGGCGAGCATGCCCTCGGCGTACAGGGCCCAGGAGAGGTCCTGCGTCGTCAACCCCTCCGCCTGTAAACCCCGGCCCGGGAGGTCCTGACGCAAACGGGGCAGGAGCCGCGGCAGCAAACCCGTCTGCGCCACCACGGCGGGGACCGCCCAGGCATCGCGCAGGGGCGATCCAAACTCGGCGGCCCAATCGCTTTGGCCCCACCACTGATGCCCTTGCGGGGCGTGCATGTCGAGGGCCCGACGGAGCGCGCGCAGCGCGTCGTGCCGTTCCCCAATGACTGCCAGAGAAGCGCCCAGTTGGGCAAGCGGCAGCGGCAGGGAAATGTTCTTCAAGTGCTGGGCCAGAAGACGAATCGCCCCGGTCGGCGGGTGCCCGGCGAGGCTCAGATCGTAGGCGGCGTAAATCCGGTCGGCGACGCCGTGATTGGTATTCTCGACTTCGCGCTCCAACCAGCGAAGAGCCTGATGGACCGGGGCCTCGGGCACCGTCGCACCGGCGGCCCGTGCGTGAAGC
>JAJYNL010000003.1 GCA_021786375.1 Actinomycetes bacterium | reverse complement strand
GGTTGTCGGCCCTTGCGTCTTCGTTATGGCCATCGTCGTTGATTGATTTCCGGTAGTAGTTGATCGGCTGTGGACCCTGTGGTCGATGCGAAGCGTCGTCCACAAGTCCACCAGCCGCTAAGCGGCCGGTGACTGTCAGGGAAGTTGTCGCTCCTGCGGTGATCAAGATTAGCGCCCCGATCGCCAAGCGGGGTGCCGCGGTGCTGCGGTGGCTCCGGCAGGGGGATTTGGGGCTGATTGAGTTGTGGACGATTGCTGCGCAACCGACTTGGCGGCCCTTGGCGATGCCCGGGCATCCTCGATGGTCGCCAAGTCTTCGCCCACAGGCTCAACAGCCCCTACTACTGGAGCCACAACCACCACGAAGTGCCGATACCAACTCTGCCAGCCTGCCTCGGGCCGGCCAAGGAAATACTTACAGGCCGTTCAAGGATTTTCCACCACCCCGTTCATCCAGGGCGAGCCCGGCTCTATGTGGACTAGCTCCACGCCCATCTCGCCGGCCCAGGCCGCCAGGGCGTCGGCGATGAATTCAGGGCCATTGTCGATCGGGCGCTACGTGCATGAGCGAGACACCCAGGCGGATCCACCGGGAATACACCCGTTGTCGAATATGTCAACTGCACCAGTAAATCATAAGTTATTGGATGCAACCTAATCAAAGGTCGGCAATGACCTTTGAGCCGAGCAAATGAGCTGGGAGGACCGTGCGACTCATGCACGGTCCTCTTGTTATATCCCGGGCCCTACCAGGTGGTCGCTTGGCGAGGGTGGTATCAAATACAACAATTTCGCAGTACCCCCGACTCGAAGGGCGATCCCTTATGCCGGGCGCGGATTCGCCAGGAGCTGCCCATCCGCCAACGGCACGGCCCTGGGGTAATCTTGCCCGACGAACCCGAGGCCCTGGATCACACTAGGACGGGACCGAAAATCGCGGGCCCCTCACGAAGGCCTGGATTCGCCGTCGAGTCTGTGTCGGAGCATGTCAGGTAGGGGCGCTTGGCGCGCCCGTCAGTCCGGAATGACGCTCTTGAGCACGTTTGCAAGCTCGGCCATATCGGAGACGGTGAGGTCTGCGGGGTATCGAGCGTTCCCAAACGGTCGCTTGCGTCGGTCAATGAAGGCTGAACGGAGGCCCGCAGCCTTGGCGCCGATGCAGTCAAATGCGTGGTTGGCGACGAACAGAATGTCCTGCCGGCCCAGGCCAATCAGACTCGCCGCCGTTTGGTAAGTCGTCCGATGCGGCTTGAAGGAGTCGGCCTCTGCAACTGAGATGACTCGGTCCCACAGTTCGCTCGTTCCTGAGTATGGAACGCCTGCGGCCAGCATATCTGGGTCGCCATTGGAAAGGATGTATAGACGGAGGCCCTGCTCCTTCATTTCACCCAGCGCTTGGACTACATCGGGGAAGGGGTCCAGTCGGGTGATTTCAGAGACCAGTTGGCGGACCTCGTCGTCAGTATGGGGGATCCCCGCTCGCTCCAGGGTGTAGTCCACGGCCTCGAAGCCGATCTGACGGTACGGCGTGTGGTCGCGGTGCAGCAGCCCGTCAATCATCGAGTTTTCAAAGTGAGTGCGGCGCCACCATGTGACTAGGCGCGCTGGGGGGTTCTCGGTGTAGCCCTTGCTCTCGAGGTACGGCGTGATGGCCCGGGTCAGGCCCCCTTGCATATCTACGACGGTCCCGTAGAAGTCGAACATGACGGCTTTGACCTGGCGGATGTCTTCGGCGCTCACAATGCTCCTTCGGTGCGATGGTCCGTTGCTTATTCACGCTAAACGGGGTGGGCACTCAAGACATGGACCGATAGTCCACAATCGGGGGCGGACATCGTGTGATGATCCATTGGCCCTCCCCGGTTTTCACGGACACCGATTATCTGGGGTCCGTCCCCGGGGAAGGACACACGAAATGGAAAACGCAGAACGGAGGAAGCAGCGGCCCCGCCGGTCTTTTACCCCTCAAGTTCAAGGCCGAGATTGTCGCTGCATGCACCCGCCGTGACTGCTCCATCGCCCAGGTCTCGTACGACTTCGACCCGACCGAGACCTCGGTCAGGGAGTGGGTGCGCGCCAAGCAAATGAAGACGCCCATGAGCGCAGTTGGACACCACCAGCGACGCAGAGGAACCGGCCCGGCTGCGCAAGGAGAACGGGAGCCGCAGAGAGGACGTCGATATCTTGAAGCGTGCGCGGCTTGGAAATCACGGCAAAGCTGTGCGTTAACGCCGGGTGGGCCCGACCGGCCGGCGAGAAGACGATCGCGGACCTCCACGGGACCGATGCGCGCGGAACTGGAGTCACCGCAGGTAGGTGACCTAGGATGGTTTCACCGGGTCGGTGGATATGCAGGTATCACTCGAACCGGCGCGGTCCGTGTACCGCCCCAACCCATCAGCAGACTCCTACGGGCGGATCCATTTCTTCCAAAACAACAGATAGCCGGGTGCGCATCTTGCGAGCTTGGCCACCAGCTTGGACGCCGATCGGGCTGTTTGCCACTGCTGCGTTATTCAGGTCAGCCCAAAACGCCGGCCAGACGACTTTCCCCCTGTTGGCCCGGAACCAGCTTGGCGTAGGCGCGGGCACCGTCGGGACCCTGGGCACCGCCGCAGGCGCGGTCATGGTCCTGGCCGGATGGTTACTCGCCACGAAACTCGCATCGCGTACGGCCTCGTCGGTCTTGGCGGCAGGGGCGGCGTTATTGGCCGCCGGCATGCTTGTGGTTGGATCCGCTACGTCAATCATGGAGTTGGCCGCTGGGCTGGTGCTCTTCGGCATTGCAGGGGGTGTGACTCCTCCGAGCCTCGCGACCGCCATCGGTGCGGCATCTCCCGGGCAACGGGAGAAGCAGTTGGCTCGATACGCAACTGTGCTCAGTGCCAGCCTGGCCGGTGGGCCGCTGGCGGAGGCCGGGGTCCTCTACCTGTCGCATCAGGACGTCCGGGTGGCGTTCTTCCTCTTTGCGCCGCTCCCGTTAGTCGCAGTTGCGCTCGGACTGAGGGGCGCATGGCGTCGGGGGCAACGTGGTCGGAGCCACTCTGGCGAGCCACAACCCGTACCGGCAACCGAGGAGGCGGGCGGAACTGGGGCGGCCCCGACTCCACCTCCGCGCCCAACACAGGTGGTGGTGACTTCAGATCCCCTCACCAGGCGTCCGGGCCGCGCCGTGCTGCTTGGTACACCCGGCGGGAGGATGGCGCTCACCATGCAGCTGCTTTATAGCGTCCCCTTTGCCGCCATTACGGTATTCGGCGCGCTGCTGGCCCGCAACGAGTTCGGACTGAGTGCGGCACACAGCCAGTTGGGCTTCACCACCTTCTTTATGACATCGCTCCTCAGCAGGGTGGTGGTAGCCAGACGTTCCCCGGTCAGGGCAAAGCTGGCGGTCTTCGCCGCATGTATCGTTCTCACCATCGCTGGACTGGCTCTCATCGTCCTAGGGGGCCCTGCGGCCGTCTTCTTCCTGGCAATGGCGATGCTCGGTGTTCCTCACGGGGTAATCTTCCCACTTGCCCTTTCCCTGGTGGCCTCCTCGGCGCACGAAGGGCATCTCGCGGCCGCCAACGCCGGGATGTTCGCCACCGTCAGTTTGGTCTCCGCTATCACGCCGGCGCTGCTAGGCGCCGTCGCCGCCACATCCGGCTATCACCTGATGATCGCGGCCGTACTTGCTCCGGTCCTGGTGTTTTCAGCACTCTTTTTGACCCAGTGGATGAAGGCGCCGCGATACCGGGGCTGAGACTCGCCCGCCCGTCAGCTGGCCCGCTGACTGGATCAAACCCTTGGGCGACCACGAGCGGACCAAGGCGCCGATGGCAACCTGGCCGGCTGCGACGCCGCACCTGGTCCAGGCCTGCGTCGTTGGACCGAGTGCGGCCCGGCCGGGGATGTCGCGTCAACCGCCCGGCTCAACATAGATGGTCGAACCATGCTCGCGGAATTCCTCGGATTTCTCTTTCATCCCCCGCGACACCGCAGATGCCACCGGTATCTTGCGGGATGACGCGTATTCCCTTACGTCTTGACTGATCCGCATGGCACAGAACTTCGGGCCACACATCGAGCAGAAGTGTGCGGTCTTGGCTGGGGTGGCCGGCAGTGTCTCGTCATGGAAGGCTCGGGCGGTTTCGGGATCCATGGCCAGGTTGAACTGGTCTTCCCAGCGGAACTCGAAGCGGGCCTTGGAGAGAGCATCGTCCCACGCTTGAGCGCCGGGGTGCCCCCTGGCCAGGTCCGCCGCGTGCGCGGCGATCTTGTAAGCCATCATGCCTTGCTTGACGTCGTCTCGCCCCGGGAGCCCGAGATGCTCCTTGGGGGTGACGTAACAGAGCATCGCCGTACCGTGCATTCCGATGACGGCCGCACCGATTGCCGAGGTGAGATGGTCGTATCCCGGCGCAACGTCGATGGTGAGCGGGCCGAGCGTATAGAAGGGCGCCTCATGGCATAGCTCCTGCTGGAGAGCCACGTTCTCCGGGATCTTGTGGAGCGGGACGTGGCCCGGCCCCTCGATCATCACCTGCACGTCGTGATGCCAGGCCCTCTCGGTGAGCTCCCCAAGGGTCCTCAACTCGGAAAACTGGGCCTCGTCATTGGCGTCCGCCACCGAGCCGGGGCGCAACCCGTCACCAAGAGAAAGCGAGATGTCATAGGCGGAGGAGATCTCACAGAGCTCGTCGAAGTTGGTATACAGAAAGTTCTCCTGGTGGTGGGCGAGACACCAGGCGGCCATGATGGAGCCGCCGCGGCTAACGATTCCCGTCAACCGCTCGGCCGTGAGAGGGACGTAGCGTAGCAGGACTCCGGCGTGCACGGTGATGTAGTCCACCCCTTGCTCGGCCTGCTCGATCAAAGTGTCTCGATAGAGCTCCCAGGAGAGTTCCTCCGGCCGCCCGTTAACCTTCTCTAGCGCCTGGTATATGGGAACGGTTCCGATTGGGACAGGCGAATTTCTGATGATCCACTCCCGGGTGGTGTGGATTGCAGGCCCGGTCGATAGGTCCATCACCGTATCGGCTCCCCAGCGGGTGGCCCAGACGAGCTTGTCGACCTCGTCGGCGATCGATGAGGTGACCGACGAATTTCCGATGTTGGCGTTGACCTTGACCAGGAAGCGCTTGCCGATGATCATCGGCTCGGACTCGGGGTGGTTGACGTTGGCCGGCAGGATCGCCCGCCCCGCGGCAAGCTCCTCGAGTACAACCTGCGGGTCGACGCCTTCGCGCAGCGCGGCAAAGCGCATCTCCTCGGTGATCATTCCCAATCTGGCGTAATGTCTCTGGGTGACCACCGCTTGCCCGGAAGGTGAGCGGAGGGCGCGCAAAGGCGAGCACGCTTGCACAGCTCGATCCGTCGTGGCTTGGGTCGTGCCGCCACCACGTGCCGGTGCTGTGCGGCCATTGTCGCGCGCGATCACCGGCCGGCCCTCGTACTCCTCAACGTCGCCGCGCCCGAGTATCCATTGGCGGCGTAGCCCCGGCAGGCCATTCTGAGGTTCACTTCCCGGGCCAGACGTGTCGTACAGGCGAAGCGGGGGATTTGGTGCGGGTCCGGATCTCGACTGCGAATCCCCGATGACCACTTCCGTAAATGGGACGCGAATCTCGGGACGCTCGTAGTCGCTCACGTAGATCTTGCGCCGCTTGGCCTGGTCTTGCATGGACGCAGTGCGCCTGTCCATGGCGATTCCTCCCTCCGTCGGCATTACCCGTATCAGGTTCGTCGGTCGGCGCCCGCAAGGCGCCCTCTCAGCCCGGTACGTCCGAGCTCCCGCGTCAGTCATGCCCGCGGCCTTACCCGCGGCTCCGGCGCGCGAAGCGCACCGGCACTCTTAGGTTATCGTCCGCATCGGTTTCCACGCAAGGCGCCGCCGACTTATCTTCAAGACAGGGAAGCGCGGCTCGGAGTTCGTCGCAGTGCGCTAGACCGCGCGGATCGGCGGCCAGGGCGCAGTCCTCGAAGGAGGGAGGCAGGGCAATCAGCCGTGTGGTCGCCTTCGCCAAGGCCGTTGGTGCGAGCCACCCCGGGGGTGGGGCCGCGGCTCTGGTGCACTTGTGCAGATGGCCGTATTCGGGTCGAGCCAACCATGGTTTGCCAAACAGCGCCGGTCGCCTCAAACAGCGCCCCCGTGCCGGCAACCGGGGCGAAGCGCAGCCAGCTGGGTCCATCCCGGCCTGCAGTGGCGCGAGCACAACTTCTCACTGTTCGGTAAAGAGCAATAAGGGTGCCCCGAATTCCTCCTGGATTCAGGAGGCTCCTTCCAGCGAACTGGGCGGGCTTCCGACCTCCAAGCGAGGGTATTACTCGGTGGGCGTGCATATGATTGCCTATCCTCAAACCCCGCCGCACACAGGCAAATGGGCGGAGACTCGAGCGATCCACCAGGCCGCCCTCGCGAGGCTGACTGGCGAAGGCGCCGGCACGAAGTTTCTACGCCAATTCGCCTATCCGGACCGCCGTAGCCGCTGCGAAGCGAAGCGAGCCGGCCGGAGCCGGCCTGTCGGCGCCCAGGCCGCATGATAGCATCGGCACCAGGTGCAGGCCGGGTGTCGGTCGTGTGGCGGAGCTGCTGCCACGCTTGCGCAAATCTCCACTTGGCTGGCGAGTTTCTGCTCGCTACTATGTGACACGTAATCCGCGGCCCGCGAGTTGCCCTGGGCGTGGAGTTTTCCCCGCCTGCAAAGAGGGAGATTGTCAGTGTCACCAGAGAGGCCGGAGAGTCGAGCCACGGACACGGTTGATGCCGCCATCAAGATCCTCGGGGCCCACGGCGCACGAGCGCTGACCCACCGGGCCGTCGATCGCGAACTCGGTGTTCCGGAGGGTTCGACCTCAAACTATTTTCGCACCCGCCATGCGCTGCTCGAAGCCGTATTCAAGCAGATCTGCGCGCTCGATATCCTGTTCATCGAACGCCTGGCCGAGATCAGCTCGAGCATGGAGCCGGGATTCGAGTCGGTGGTGCGGTTGGTGACGACAGCATTGGACAACTGGCTGGTTGAGCCGCAGCACAGGCAAAGGCAGCGCGCTCGCATCGAAATTTACCTGATCTCCTCCGGCGACGAAAAGCTGGCGTCGGTCGTAAGCGAGTTCCGCGATGAGTTTCGACGACGGCTGACCGAGGTCTTTGCACATCTGGGCGTTCGCGTCGACCAGGGCGGCATGCGACTGGTTATCAGCCTGGCTGACGGAATGATCCTGGACGAATTGATCGCCGGTGAGACCGGCACGGTCAGCAGGGATCTGCTCAGACGAGTCTGGATCGAATTCGTGAGGACGGTGGCTGATCCGGGCGAAGCACAGCCTGCACAGCCTGCCCGAAATTAAGGTCCCCAACAGTTGACAGTGTCGCGTGATTCTGTTCCGTCCGACGATGACGCTCACAGCGTACTGAGATGATCGTTGCCGCGTAGCCATCGGGGTGGGCGAGTATCAAGAGGGCGAGCCGACACAAGCGCCACCCGCTGGTTCCTCGGCGGTCAGCTGCGCCGCTGGCGAACTTACCAGACCGCCTGGCAGGTCTCTGCCCTGCCGGTGGCCGACAGGTGGTACCCATCTCCAAGACCTGCTCTCGGTGTGGGGAAGTGAAATCCAAGCCGGTCTTCCCCGAGCGCACCTGCCGCCGTGGTCACTGTGGCCCGGTAATCGACCGGTACCTCAACGCGCTGCAAAGCTGGCTTCCCTCGTGTAGGCCACATGTACCGCCAGTGGGGCGGGAACCGGCCGGGACGCCGTCTCGGCCGAACGCGCAGGGAGACAAAAGGTTCATGGGCCCGCCCAGGCGCTCCTCGGCGAAGTGTGAAGACGGCGGCACTGCTCCCCAGGGCCGCTGGCACAAGACCGTAACCGCCACCTGCCAACAGGTGGCTCCCAAGCCCGTCTTCATCGGAAGTGACGGGTGAGACCGATTTTCGGAACGGACGGAACCTTGGGAGTGTGGGAGATGCGCATCTTGCGGTTCAAGCTGCGGGTTGACTACTCAGTCACCCATCGATTCCGGCATGTTCGCCTCGAGATGAGTGACGATTGCCTTCAGCGATTTGGTCAGTTCCTGGACCCCCTTGGAGCTGAGCGGCGAGACGGCAAACGACTCCTCACCGTTGAAACGCGGAAACAGATCCAACATCATCCTGTCACCCTGGTCGGTGAGCTCGAGATGCACGAGCCGCCGATCGGTGGGATCGATCTCGCGCCGCATCAGCGACCTGCCCTCCATGGTGCGAACCACCCCGGAGAGGGTCGACTTGGATATGCCAGCCTCCTCCGCGGCGTGCCTGACTTCGATGCCCGGCCAGATCCACACCACCCATAGAACTACGAACCCGGTCCAGGAGAGGTCGTTGCTCCGAAGAACAGTGTTGGAGAAGTACTTACGCACTGAAGTGGCGGCACGATAGAGGTTGGCGATGGCCGCCTGGGAGGTGAAATCGATCTCGAGGCCGGAAAGCCGGCTCTCGATCGTCTTCTCCGTTTCGGCAAGGGTGTAATAGCCTGTCACCCACACCATGGTACAGGTTGAGCCCCCCTGCACACGTGTGCGAAATCTGTCCAGGCTGGGAGCGGATCTACGAAAATCGACTTCTGTTTCGCGCCGCCATGCATCAATGCAGAACAGTACTTAGATGCAAGGTGATGATAACAATGCTCCGATGTGAGCGGATGCCCAGCTCAAATGGCAACCACAAACAATGGAGCAAATGCTCTGCGATGTCGGGGGACCTTGGATATGATTCGTATCCGAAAGAAAAAGGAGGGGTGGTGCTGCCGATCGAGCTTCCGGCTCTGGAAGAGCTTGCCAGTTTGCTCGCGGGTCGAGGCGTGGACGTGGTCCGGCTTGGGTATTCTGACCTGACCGGCGTCGAGCGGGGGAGAGATGTTCTGGTCTCGCGCCTGGCGCGAACGCTGGGCGATGGCGTCCCGTTTTGCCGCGCCATCTATCACACCAGCCCCATGGGTGACGTGGTGCCGATTCACGGTGGAATCGATGCCGGACTTCCCGACGTGGTCGCCGCTCCGGACCTGGCCACCGTGGTGGACGTGCCCTGGGAGCCAGGCGTAGCCCACTGCATCGTCGACGTATTCAACTCCGATGGTACTGTCGCGGGGGAGAGCCCCAGAAACGTGCTCAAGCGGGTCGAGGCCCGCTTCAACGATCTGGGCTACACGTCCCAGGTAGGCCCCGAACTTGAATTCTTCCTACTCGAGGAGGATGCAAGCGGCTCCTGGCGGCGCTATGGAGAAGCGACCGGAAACGTCTACTCGGCGGGCCTGAAGGGCGACCCCGAGAACATGCTGTTGCGGTCACTACGCCTGCTCGACAATTACGGCCTTGAGGTTGTAGCGGCGAACCACGAATTCGCCAGCGGACAGTTCGAAATCAACCTGTGGCATTCCCATGCGGTGGACGCCGCTGACCGTGCATTCCGGTTCAAGTCGGCGGTAAAAGAGCTTGCCCGCCGCGAGGGCAAGCGCGCAACCTTCATGGCCAAGCCCTTCAACGACGAGGGTGGTTCCGGCTTTCATCTGCATTTCTCAATGCTCGACGCGGACGGGCTGCCCGCCTTCGATGACTCGTCATCACAGGACGGGCTCTCGTGGATGGCGAAGAGTGCAATTGCCGGCGTCCTTTCCCATGCTCCGGCGTTGGCTGCACTGTGCAACCCGACCATCACCTCATACAAGCGCTTCGGGCCCGACACCCTCGCGCCGTGGCTGGTGGACTGGGGCCTCGACAATCGCAGCTCCATGGTGCGGGTCCCGCCCGAGCGGGGAAGGGCCGCGCGCCTCGAGCTGCGTCTGGGGGATGCGTCGGCAAATCCATATCTGGCCATCGCCGGCCTACTCGCAGCGGCCTACCTGGGAGTGCGCGACAAGGCCAGCCCGCCGCATCCGCTGGAAGGCTACGGGTACGACCCGGAGCGCTCCGCAATGCTGCCCAAATCGTTGTCTGAGTCTCTGGATGCCCTGGTGGCTGACACCGAGCTCGTGGAACTCCTTGGGAAGGACTTCGTAGACACCTTCGTGGCATACAAGCGCAACGAGCTGGAGCGCTTTTCCCACTACATCACCGATTGGGAGTTTCGCGAATACTCCTACCACCTCTAAAACACCGATCCCGGGAGCAAAAGGAGAGGATGCGCAGTGCGCCTCGAAGACGTTGACCTTACGAATCTCGACTACTTCGCAGCCAACCAGGGCTACCAGATGTTCGACGTCCTGCGCGAAAAGGCCCCGGTCTTCTGGAACCAGGAGCCGGCGCCGAACCACGGCTTCTGGGCCATCACGCGCCACGCCGACATCCAGACGGTCGACCGTGACGCGGAGACCTTCACCTCCGAGCAATTCGTCAACCTCGAGGAAGTGGACGACGACCTGATGGAGATCCGCCGCTCCCTGTTGGAGACCGACGGGGTGCGGCATCGTGCGATGCGCAAACTGCTGCAGCGCGATTTCGGTGCTCAGAGCCTGAAGGTCTACGAGGAGTTCCTGCGCGGCCTAACCAAGGTGACACTTGATGCGGCGCTTCCCAAAGGGACCTTCGACTTCGTGAAATCCGTAAGCGCCGACTTCCCGATCCGGGTGCTTGCCCGCATGCTCGACGTTCCCGAGGAAGAGACCGGGCAACTGATTGCCTGGGGCAACCGCATGGTGGGCAATACCGATCCTGAATACGCTGACGTCCTGTTGGAAGATGCGGAGAGCGACAAATACAAGCACCTGCCCTTCCGCTCCCCGGCGGCGCTGGAGGTATTCGCATACGGAAACGAGCTGAAGCGTAAACGAATCGGCGGGAGCGGCGACGATTTGGTCTCCAAGCTCGTCAACCGGATCCCCGAAGACGGAGTGCCCCTAAGCGAACGCGACTTCAACAACTACTTCCTACTGCTGGTAGTGGCCGGCAACGAGACCACGCGGCACGCCATCTCACATGCAATGCTCGCCCTTATCCAGCATCCCGACCAGCTCGAGATCCTGAGGCACAGCCCAGAGTTGATTCCAAACGCAGTGGAGGAGTTCCTGCGCTGGGCCTCGCCTGTTTACCACTTCCGGCGCACCGCCACACGTGACGTGGAGCTGAATGGCACCGAGATCAGGGCTGGGGACAAGGTGACCATGTGGTTTGCCTCAGGCAACCGCGACGCGGAAGCCTTCGACGACCCTTACCGCTTCGACGTGACCCGGCGCAAGGTCGACCATGTGACCTTCGGAAAAGGCGGCCCCCACTTTTGCTTGGGCAACTCACTCGCACGCATGGAGATTCGCGTCATGTTCGAGGAGCTGATTCCTCGCATCGGCTCGGTCGAGCTTGCCGGTGAACCGGTGCGCGTGCGCTCCAATTTCGTGAACGGTCTGAAGCGCTTGCCCGTGACAGTAAAGACGGCGTAAATCGCGCCATGGTGATCCCGGTGGACCTGGCCAGCAACCGTTAAGCGGGAAAGGGCGAAAGGTGCTCGTGCACCGCCAAGCAGGTGCCGTCGGTGCCAATCCTAAAGACGATGGACTCCCGCTCGTCGAGCTGCTCGATACCGCCGCCTCGTTCGACCGTGGTCCGGCAGCGGTGCGTGAAGAGGAATACCTTCGGGCCAAGTTGGGTGACCCGCTGGTCAATCGAGACGCACGCCACGAAGCGCAACCCGGCCTCCTCCCACTCGAGCCACTCTTTCTCGTACTCGTGGCGCACCTGGAACACCTTGTCCGAACTATGGAAGATGAAGAGGGCCTCCGGGGCGAAGAACGAAAAATACTCGTCCCTGCGATGGTTGCCGAAGGCTTCGATCAGGGCGTTCGCTGTCGCGAGCACCTTGAGCTCGTTGTCCGATTGCCGAGATGGCACGTTCGGCTCCTTGATTGATTTGAACAGGCTGGAATGGCCGCCCGACCACCGGTTAGGCATGATAGGTCGCCTGGGGATCCCCTTGCCACCCCGGGGGCGGGCTGACTCAGGTTCTCGCCCGGTTCGCGCGTCCGGGCGATACCACCTCGCGATGAAATGACTCGATCAGCCTCCTGGTCCTTAGGCGTGCTGACGGCAATTCTGCTTCGGTGTGCCCAAGCATCAGGTCGGGGTCGAGACCGGCCTCGCTGGCCTCCTCGCGCCCGCCATTGTCGAGCCATCCCAGTAATGAAGGCGGGTCGATCTCCGGGTGGAACTGCAAGCCGAGCGAGCGTCCGATCCTAAAGGCCTGCACCGCCGCGGCGTTGCGCGCCACGACACTGGCACTTGGCGGAGGGACCACGCGGTCGTAATGCCACTGGAACCACGGTCCCGACGGTATTGCGTCGGGCTCGTCGGAGTGGATCACATGCCAACCTATCTCGGGAGCGGGGGAGCGGACCACCTCCCCGCCGTTGGCCTTGGCAAGCAGTTGCCCGCCGAAGCAGATGCCGAGCACCGCAACACCCTGGCTCAGTGCGCCACGAAGGTAGGCCAGCTCATCGAATACCCAGTTCCCGATCCTCGCGGTGTCGTAGACCGACCACGGGGCACCCATTGGCACCAGCAGGTCGTAGTCCCGGTAGTCGGGCAGTTCGACGTGGACGTTGGGGCTGTGGAACTTCTCCTCGGGCACAACGAGGAACTCGTTGATCTCGTAACCCAGGCCCCCTAGCGCCTCACCGACCAGTGCGGGTGGGGAGAGGTGATCGTGCTGAATGAAGAGCGCCTGCACACATTCAGAATATTCGTGTACGAAGGGTCGATTCACCCTTGTCGCGCCGCATTTGCGGACTCGGGCGCCCGCGACGAAGCAGAGCCGGTTGTGGTACTTTCTGGTTGCTGAAGGGGGACCGGTTGAGGGACGGGGGCAAAGCCGCGGGCGGCCAGGCAGTTGCGGCGCTGCTGGCTGCGGCATTCATGCAGCTCCTGGACGTCGGCATCGTAAACGTCGCGGTTCCCACCATCCAGTCTTCGCTAGGTTCCAGCTTCGCCGGCCTGGAGTCGATCATCGCCGGCTACCAGGTGGCTTTCGCGGTTAGCTTGCTGCCCGCGGCTCGGCTCGGCGACCGCTACGGAAGGCGCCGGCTCTTCCTGGTGGGAGTCGGCGCATTTGCCGCGTTTTCGGGATTGGCCGGAGCGGCGACCACGACAGGGATGCTGGTGGCAGCCCGAATTCTCTCGGGCGTGGCGGCGGGCGTGATGTTCCCCCAGGTCATCTCCATAATCCAGTCAAGCTTCGACGTAGATTCGCGCCGTAGGCTATTCGGGCTCTACGGAACCACGATCGGGGTCGCCACCGTGGCCGGCCCGCTGATCGGCGGCCTGCTCATACGCGCTGACCTGGCTCACCTCAGCTGGCGGCTCATCTTTTATGTGAACGTCCCGATCGGCGTGTACGCGCTGGCTGCCGGTGCCGCCAACCTCCCGGAGACCAAGGCCGGCAAAGCCGGGCTGGACCTGTTGGGAGGGTTATTGTCTGCGGCCGGCACCGCGATGCTGGTCATGGGGCTGCTCCTCGGACACCAGCTCGGGTGGCCCGTTTGGCTAAAGGCCGAGCTGGCAACCTCGCCGCTGGTGCTGGCGGCCTTCTGGCTTCTGCAGCGGCGCAGGCAGCGGCGCGGCCTAACTGCTCTTGTCTCCCAGGGCCTTCTCACTTCGAGCGGCTTCGGAGCGGGAGCGGCGCTCTTCCTCATCGTCTTCCTGGGCCTCGCTCCCTTCTTCTTCGCTCTTTCCATCTTCCTCCAGGAGGGCAACTCCTTCTCGCCGCTGATGGCCGGCCTGGCAAGCGCCCCCTTCGCGATAGGCACCGCGGCCGCCTCGTTGTTCACCGCGCGGGCGCGCACCGGCTCGCGCAGCCTCATGATCCTCGGCCTCGGCATCCTGGCCGGGTCGATGGGGCTTCTGATAGCCGAACTCGGGAGGGTCAGCGGGCAGATGAGCCTTGAGGCACTTGTGCCGCCGCTGACGCTGGCTGGAATCGGCCTTGGACTGTTCATCGGGCCCGCATCCGTGACGACGCTCCAGAATGTGGCGTTGGAGGAGGCGGGTTCGGCCTCCGGCGTCATCACCACCCTGCAGCAGCTGGGAGGAGCGCTGGGTGTCGCACTTATCAGCCTGGTCTTCTTCACTTTCTTCGCCGCTAACGGGAGTGGCGCCGCCAGGGCAGAGCTTCCTGCGGTAACCGCGCAGCTCCGGACGCTCTCGATCCCGCAAAGCTTCGTGAGCGAGGGGGAATCGGCTTTCGTAACCTGCATCGCCGATCGCACAGCACAGAAGGATGTGAACAAACTGCCCCAGAGCTGCCTGATAATCGGCGGTGCGATCGAGCAGGCGCCCATCGCAGCCTCCCTTAAGTCCAAGCTGATGTCATTGTTGCTCGCCGATGGGGATTCCGCGGTGGGCCGTGACTTCGTGCGAAGTCTGCGGGAGACGCTGGGCTATGAGATCGTGATCTTCGTTGCGGCGATCCTGGTGCTTTTCGTCGCCCCCGCGTCGCGACCCAGGCCGGCTGCGGATGAACTGCCAAACGAGGCCACCCCGGGCCTTTGAGCATGAAGTTCCGGGAAAGCAGCGAAACTCCGCAACCCTTGACCGGGTACATGCCCTGGCACTACCGCTGCAGGTTAACCACCGGGAAGGTCGGCGTGGGCTCGGTCGCGTAGTCGAACTCCGCCATGATTCCCGGACTGTCTCCCCAAGGTCCGCCCACCCGACTTCCGGACCAAGGCCGGGCAATGCGGCGGGGTACGGCATCGCTCATACACATCCACCAGCGCCGGTCGCGGGGCCTCAGCCCAAGTAGATGAGCCGCGCCAGTCCGATACGGGTGAAGAACCCATTCAAGGCCACTGTCACCAGGGAGAACCTGTCAAAGGCGAGCAGCAGCCCAAAGCCCACCAGGGCGGCTCCGGCGATCAGGGAGAGCTGATTGCCATGGCGGCGCAAAAAGGAGAGCGAGCCACGCAACTGGTTGTAAGCCAGCCCGGTAACCAGGAACGGGACACCCAGCCCGGCGGCGTAGAAGCCGAGCAGAAGCCCACCTTGGCCGATGGTGCGCTGGTTTGCAGAGATGGCGAGGATGGCACTGAGAATCGGCCCGATACACGGCGTCCAGCCAAATCCGAAAGCGACACCGGCCACCGGCGCCGCAAAGGGACCCAGGCGTGAAAGACGGGGGTGGAAGCGCTTCTCGGCAAGGGCGAAGGCGGGGAAGCGGCCCAGAGTGGAGAGCAGCATGAAAACTCCCATGGCCACCACCACGACCCCGGTTATGCGCCCGATGAGTATGTGGTCGCGAAAGATGGACCGGCCGAGCGCAGAGGCGGTCATCCCCAGCAGCACGAAGACAAGGCCGAAGCCCGCCACGAAGAGGAGGGTTGTGCGGGCGACCGCGGCGCGCATAGGCACCGTCGCCCCTTGGCCCGGGTCCTGCCTGACATCGACGCCGGTTACCACCGAGAGGTAGGCAGGCACGAGTGGGAGGACACAAGGGGAGGCAAACGAGATAACTCCGCCGCCAAAGGCTGCGATGTAGCTCAGACCGACCGCCATTTGCCAACCAGACTACCCGGACGCCGCGTAAGGATCCCGACTAGTTCGGGACCAGGGCCAGCCGCGCCTCGCTAGAAGAAAGTGGCTCCACGAAAAGCAGGTCCGACCCATCTTCGTCGACGCGAATATACACCTCGCTACCCTGGGCGCACCAGGCGTCCAGGCGCTGCAGCGACTCCTGATCGGTACTGGCCAACCAGGCAACCCAGGTACCAAGCATCATGCCGTCGCTTCCCGCACGCTCTCCCGGAAAGGCCACAGTACCGGGATCCTGCGGACGTCGATAACCAACGAGGACCGTATCGGATAGCGTGACCACGCCGGTGATCACCACCCCTTTGGCCCGCGCGAACTGGCGCGCCGCCATCTGAGCGCGAAGCGCACTGTGCTCGACCGCGCGCAACCGCCTCGAATACTCCATGCGATCGCGCTGCTTTCGCCAGCTGACCACGGAGACAATGGCCAGGAATGCCATCCCGAAAATCGGGATGGCGAATTCAAACAAAGCCTTGGACATGCCTGCACCACCCATCCTCATTATGCCACCGGTGGTCAAGAGTGGTAGCCGCCGGCGCGCCCAAATCAGGATGGCGCATCCCCAATATGCTTTGGGGCGTGCGGCTCTCCATTCTCGGTCACGCCGGCTCCTACGGAGCGCCCGGCGCACAGTGCTCCTCCTATCTGGTCTCCTGCGAGCGGACGCACCTGCTACTCGACATAGGCAACGGCTCGTTTTCCAATCTGGGGCGGACCATTATGCCCGGAGAGCTATCCGGGGTCTTCATATCGCACCGCCATCATGATCACCTGGCGGACCTGATCTCGCTCTACCATTACTTGAGCTTCGTGCCCGGAGCGCGAATGCACCCGATACCGCTTTTCGCCTCCGCCGAGACACTGGAAGCGATCTCGAGGCTGGTGGTGGAGGACTTCGGAGGCATCCTGGTTCCCCGGGCCGTCGAATCGGGCGACTGCCTCGACCTGGGCCAGGTCGAGGTCACATTCGCCTCCACCGAGCATATCCCCGGGACGCTTGCCGCCAAGGTCACCGACCCGCGTGGCACCTCAATGGCTTACACGGCGGACACCGGGCCCTCCCAATCCCTTGCCTCCTTCTTTCACGGGGTTGACCTGCTTCTAGGCGAGTCGACCTGGCTCACACGACCGGACTCCGCGCCGGCGGGGCTCCACCTGGATGCCGGCGAGCTGGCCGAACTTGCGACGCGTTCAGAGGCGAAGCGCCTGGTGGTCACCCATGTCGCGTACCCGGGAAATGCTGCGGCTGCGGCACGGCTGGTGCAGTCACGCCACCAAGGCGAGGTCCTGGCCGCCTTCGATGGATTGGTGGTGGAGTTCTGAGGGCTTCCAGAGGGGGGCCGATCCCGGACGGCGCTAGCTCGGATCCGCCCACTAGGTTGAATGCCGTGCCCGGGAATGTGAGTCAAAGCAACCGGGGTGCGCTTGGATCCGGGCGCCCCGACCAGAGCACAAACGCCGTATTGACCATTCCCAATCTGGTCACGCTGCTGCGCCTGCTGCTCCTTCCGGTGTCCCTCTATTTTGCATTGGACCGCCGGGACTTCATTACCGCGACAATCGTGCTTGCATTCATTTCGGTCACCGATTTCCTGGACGGCTACCTCGCACGGCGCCTGGGCCAGGTATCGGAGCTGGGAAAGATCATTGATCCTTCCGCCGACCGGGTGGTAATCCTTGCAGTGGGGATCACGGCCCTTGTGGAGGGCTGGATTCCCCTCTGGCTGGGTGTGGTCATGTTGGTGCGCGAAGCCCTTATCTCCGCTATTTCCGCCTATCTGTACAAGGCGAAGTCGCACCGGTTGAACGTGATCTGGGCCGGTAAGGCCGGAACTCTGCTCCTGCTCTTCGCGCTTCCCGCGATTCTCCTGGGCGAGCAGACTCACCCGGACCTCCGCGTACTGCACGGTATCGGCATTGCGCTGGCCCTGGCCGGAACGCTGGTTCTTTACTGGGCGGCCGCCATCTACGTTCGCCGTGACCTGATCCCGGCGCTGTCAGGCAAGTAGGAGCTGATGGCGTCGGCCGGTGCAGTCACACCATGGCGGGACAAGTTTGTTGATAGGTTCGCTTCCAGCGACCCGAGGAGGGCATAGGGACATTGAAAGCAGTCATCATGGCAGGCGGCGAGGGTACGCGCCTGAGGCCGTTGACCGCCACGGCCCCCAAGCCGATGCTGCCCGTGGCCAACCGGCCCATGCTCGAGCACATACTCAACCTGCTCAAGAAGCACGGATTCGACGAAGCTGTGATCACCGTTGCCTTCATGGCCAACGCAATTCGCACCTACTTCGGTGACGGCTCCGACTTCGGGATACGCATCAGCTACTCGAACGAGGACTCCCCGTTGGGCACGGCTGGCTCCGTGGGGAACTGCCGCGGAATGCTCGACTCAACCTTTCTGGTCATCTCAGGCGACGTGCTCACGGACATCGATCTGACGGCGGTACTAGAGTTCCATCGCTCGCGTTCCGCCACCGCGACCATCGCGCTCAAATCGATGGAGAACCCCCTGGAGTTCGGGATCGTGACCACCAACGAGGACCAGACCGTGGCTCGCTTCCTGGAGAAGCCAACCTGGGGTCAGGTCTTCTCCGACACCGTAAACACGGGAATCTACGTGCTCGAGCCGGAGATCTTCGCGTACATGCCGGTGGGCAGGGTTCTCGACTTCTCCCACGACGTCTTCCCGAGCATGCTTGCCGATGGCGTACCAATCCACGCGATGACCTGCGAGGGATACTGGGAGGACGTGGGAACGCTGGAGGCTTATCTGAGCGCCCAGAACGACGCGTTGGCAGGCAAGGTGGAGATCGAGCTCCCGGGCTTCATGATCGACACCGGCGTCTACGTGGGTTCCGGCACCGAGATACATCCGAGCGCCCACTTAGAGCCACCTGTGCTGATCGGCGACAACTGCCGCGTCGGCCCCAGTGCGCGGGTCGGCCCCTACAGCGTGGTCGGCACCAACTCGCGACTATCCAAGTCGGTGGAGATAGACCACTCGATCCTGCACGAAAATGTCTACGTGGGTGAGGCGTCTATAGTGCGCGGCACCGTCGTCGGCAAGTCGTGCGACATCCGGCGCAGCGTCCACACCGAGGACGGGGTGGTGCTGGGGTCGGACTGCTACGTGGGTGACGGCGCCCAGATCATGTCGCGCGTGAAGGTCTATCCGTCCAAGACGGTCCAGTCGGGTGCCACAGTACTCACCTCGATAGTGTGGGAATCCAAAGGCACGCGCAGCGTATTCTCTCCCACGGGAGTCAAGGGGATCGCCAACGTCGACATCGGCCCCGAACTCGCCCTCCGCCTTGCCATGGCCTACGGATCCACCCTCCGGCCTGGCGCGCGCATCACCACCGCGCGCGACTCGTCGCGAGCCGCGCGTACCCTGAAGCGCGCCATCATGGTCGGGCTAAATGCCGTCGGGATCGACGTGGCCGACCTCGAGGTGGCAACCGTGCCGGCACTTCGCTTCCATGTGCGCAACACCTCTTCCAAGGGCGGCATATTGGTCGGACTGGATCCCGCCGACCCGGAGTCGGTGGTGATCCGTTTCATAGACGAGGGTGGGGTCGACCTCGACGAGGGCACCCAGCGCAAGATCGAGCGAGGGCTGGCCCGCGAGGACTTCCGGAACGTGCTGGCCGGCGAGCTCGGCGACATCGAGTTTCCCGCACGAAACACGGAGTTCTACACCCAGTCCCTGCTCGACCAGGCCGAGGTGTCCCGCATCCGCGCCCGCAATTTCAAGCTTGTGGTGGACTACAGCTTTGGCGTCGCCTCGCACATCATGCCCGGGGTGCTTTCCAAGCTGGGGGGCGACATCCTGGGGATAAACCCCTTCTCCTCGACCAAACGTATGGTGGAGTCACTCCCGGCTGCAAACCTCGCCCGCCTCGCAGACCTGGTGGTCTCATCACGCTCGGAGTTGGGTGTGGCCATCGACCCGGTGGGGGAGCGCATGCAGGTCGTCGACTCCAAGGGGCGAATACTTTCGGGCCACGAACTCCAGGTTCTCATGTGCAGGCTGGTGGCCGAGGCAAACCCGGGGGCACGAGTGGTAATTCCGGTAGGATCTCCGCGCGCCACTAGCGAGGCCATCCAGCGTTTCGGGGGCGAACCTGTGCTCGCCAAGCGCAGTATCGCGGGCCTGAGCGAGGCGGCACTCTCCTCCGAGCGAGGCGGCGAGCTCGCCGCCGGCCTGGAAGGTGACTTCTCCTTTCCCGCATTCCTGCCTGGATTCGACGGATGTGCCGCCTTCGTCCAACTCCTCTCCCTACTGGCGATCACCGGGCGGAGCCTGGCCGAGGTTGCCGACGAAATCGGCGTGATCAGCGTGGTGAGCGAGTCGGTGGTGACGCCGTGGGAGACCAAGGGCATGGTCATGCGCCTCTTGCTGGAAGGGCTTGGAGAAGCCGGGCCCCTCCTGATAGATGGAATCTACGTGACCCAGGCCAAGGGCTGGTATTTGATCGTTCCCGATCCCGTCGAGCCGGTTACCCAGGTTTTCGTAGAACTTGAAAACGAAGTCGAATCACGCATGCTCGCGCGCCAACTTGCAGAGCGGATCGTACAGATCGTGCGCGACGCCGACGCCGTTCGCATCTAGTTGACGCGCTTTGGCGCCGGTAGCTGATTTCGGGCACCCGAACGTGGCGATGAGGCTAATTTGTCATCCATGGAGATTCGCGAAGACAGAAGCTACACCAAGGATCACGAGTGGGCGCTACGCGAGGGGGGCAACCTCCGCGTAGGGATCACCGATTACGCCCAGGACGCCTTGGGCGACGTGGTCTTCGTCCAGTTGCCCGCCGTAGGCGCGCAAATCACCGCGGGCGCGTCCTTCGCCGAGGTCGAATCGACCAAGAGCGTGTCCGACATCTACGCGCCTGCCACCGGGACCGTGGTGGAGGTGAACACGGACCTCGAAGCCCAGCCCGAACTGATCAACTCCGCGCCCTACGATGGCGGATGGATCGCAGTGATCGAGGTTGAGAATCCAGAAAGCCTGGAACTCATGTCAGCGTCGGACTACGCGTCCATGACCGAGGTCTAAATCTGAATCTGAAGTTGAGCTTTATAGGGTGAGGCACCCGACCGCGGGGTATTGTGGTTCACCGTGGGCGCTTTGCGCCATGCGGACTCTGGGGGCCGGAGCAAGTGATCGTCTGTCGGAACTGTGGGCACGCCAACCAGGCCGGATCGAATTTCTGCTCGTCCTGCGGCGTGGTGCTGTCCCGTCGTGAGGAAACCACCGACACCTTGGCCATGCTCGACGTGGGGGCCGAGCCCGGCGAAGAGCTCATCAACTCCCTGATCGAATCCGCGCCGCGTGGAGCTGCTCTGCTGGTGGTGAAAAGCGGCCCGATCTCCGGGACATCATTCATCCTGGAAAAGCAAAAAACCACGATCGGCCGCCATCCCGACAGTGATATCTTCTTGGACGACATAACCGTGTCCCGCCGTCACGCGGAGTTCGTGAGGGAGGGAGAGGAGTTCTCGATCTCCGACGCGGGGTCCTTGAACGGAACGTACGTGAATCATGTACGAACCGACTATCAGGGCCTGAAGAGCGGAGATGAAGTCCAAATCGGCAAGTATCGGCTTTTATTCATTGTTGTCCCGAAGGAGTGAGATGGAGGCGGTCGAAAAGGACACGTCATATTCCATCGGGGAGGCGCTGGCTCTGCTGCAAAAGGAGTTCCCAGACGTCTCCATCTCCAAGATCAGGTTCCTGGAGGCCAAGGGGCTGATTGCTCCTGAGCGCACCGCTGCCGGCTTCAGGCGTTTTTGCCAGGCCGACATCGACCGGCTTGTCGCCATCCTCAAGCTCCAGCGCGACCAGTATCTTCCCCTCGCGGTGATTCGTGAGCAGTTCACCGGGGAATCGGAGGAGCACAGGAGCGGCAGGAAAGGACGCACCGGAGCCAGAGCAAGGAGAGACCAGCCAAGCCTGGGGCTCGACGGGGATGATGTTCCCGATGAAGTGATGGATCCGACGCGTGAGGCCCGCTCCCTGAGAGTGGTTCCCGATATTGAGCCGGAGCCGGCCGAGCTTCCCGCGCAGGCTTTCATGTTTGCGCAACCGCCTCGGGCCGAACCGCCATCCGAACCCGAGCCGGCCGAAACCGCTCCGCCGACCCTTTCGCAGGAATCCGGCCTTGAATTGCTGGTCGCCTCCACTGCCACCGCATTCGCCAACGTTCCTCTCGTTCCCCCTCAGGAACTGGCCCGGGCGACTTCGGGTACGCCAGGGCCCGAGGAGAACCCAACCCCGGCCGAGCCCGAGCCGGTTGTGGCCGAGGAGGCCCAGGCCGCCGAGCCCAAGCCACGCAAAGGGCGCAAGCGGCCCGCCCAGGAGTCGGCCAACGAACCACCTTCCGAGGCTGGCGAAGCGGTGCCGGGTATCCTCATGCCCCGGGAGTTCATCGCCCAAGCGGGGATCAACGCCGCCTTCCTTGCCGAGCTGGAGCAGTACGGCATCGTCAAGCCGACCAAGGTACAGGGTGCGGTCGCCTACGACAGCCAGCTGGTGGAATTGGCCAAGGTGGCCAAGAGCCTCGACGGCCTAGGCCTTGCGCCGCGGCACCTGAAGTCGCTGAGGGTGTCGGTTGAGAAGGAGTTCGGGCTGATCGAACAACTGGTTGCCACGCAGCTCGGAACGGGAGGGGCGCGTGGGCGACGAAAAGCGGCGGAGACGGCGAGAGCCCTGGAGGAGCACTCGGAGCGCTTCCGGCGGCTGCTTCTCTCCCAGCTGGTCTCGAATCTTATCGGGGACCAGCCCTAGAGCAGCGCCGGGCCTCTCCCATCGCTGGGAAAATGGCACTAGGCTGTTGCCATGGTAGAAGTCGAGCTGTCTTCAGTGAGAGTCGATCTTCGCTCCAACACGCCGCTGATCCTGTTGCGTGAGATTGCAGAGCCGCACCGGAGCCTGCCTATCTTCATAGGCGCACCGGAGGCTACGGCCATCGCCATGGCACAGCGCGGCTATGAGGCCCCGCGCCCGCTTACCCACGATCTCGCTCTCGAACTAGTGGGGCGGCTCGGGGGGAGCATAGAGCGGGTAGTGGTTGTCGACTTGGTCGAGGCGACCTACTACGCGGACATTCACCTTGTCGGCCCTCTTGGGAAGATGGTGGTCTCCGCCCGACCGTCCGACGCGGTGGCTTTGGCCATCCGCGCCCACGTGCCCATCTTCGTGGCCGACGATCTCATGGCCCGGGAAGGCGTGGTCGTGCAAGAGGAGGAGGCCTTCGAGGACAACCTCGAGGTCGAGGGAGAGGAGGCCGAGGTCATCGACGAATTCCGCGAGTTCCTCAACAACATCTCCCCGGAGGATTTCTCCTAGGCCTGCCTGTGTCCTGTAACGGCGACTTATCCAGTCCCGCAACCGCCGGTTGGCTGCGTGACGCCGGGTACGACGGTGTTTCATGCGCGAAATTCCACGATTGCAACTAAAGCCGGGCGGAGGGCGGTTCGAAAGCTGTAGTAGGATTAGGCCGTCTTTGACGTTTAGCAGAGGACACTCTGAGGTGAACCAAACCAGCGAGGTCGATGGTTTCAGTGGCCTACAGGCCGCCAAGATCGTCGGCATCAGCTATCGGCAGCTCGACTACTGGGCACGCACAGATCTCATCAGACCATCGATTGCGGACGCGCACGGCAGCGGGTCGCAGCGCAGGTACTCTTACGAGGATCTCATCCGGCTCAAACTGGTAAAGCGCCTGATCGACAATGGCCTGGCTCTGCAAGGGGTACGGCGCATGGTCGAATCGATATCCAAGATCGAAGGAATGACGCTCTCCAACGCCGGCCTCGTCTTTTGCGGCGGCTCGAAGTCGGTACTGGCACGGGACGAGGAGAACCTCGTCGACGTGATGCGCGGCAACCAGATGGTCTTCGGCATGGTGCTTTCCCTGAATGACATCAAGCACGAACTCGAGGACCGGATCGTCTCGATCGCAGACTTCCGCGAGGCCGAGGAGCCTGCTCCGCAGGCTGATGCCACCGGGCCCTCCACCGTCGTGGCAACTCACAACTGACCTCGCGCCGCCCGCGTGCGGCGAAGCCGCCACTGCGCTGATCTTGCCGCTTGGCGCATTGGCCAGGCAGCTTGGGTATTGTTGATGCGGTGGATTCTAAGTACAGCTTTCTCAATTCCTACCACAAGCGCCTAGGCGCCAAGATGGTGCCTTTCGGCGGCTGGGAGATGCCCCTAGCGTATCCCCAGGGAACCGTCGCCGAACACCTGGCCTGCCGCGGCGACGCCGTCGTCTTCGATGTGTCCCACCTCGGCACGGTGCGGCTCGAGGGGCCGGGTGCCTTCGAGACCCTGCAGCGCAGTTTCACCAACGACTTGAACAAGATCGCCCCCGGTCGCGCCCAGTACACCCACCATCTTGGCCAGGACGGTTCGGTAGTGGACGACATCATCGTCTGGTGGGTTTCCCAACAACGTTTCGACGTCATGCCCAATGCGTCGAACACGGCCTCGGTGATCTCCTCCATCGGCGGAACAGACGTCACCCAGGACCGGACGGTGCTGGCGGTGCAGGGCCCGGCGGGCCGGGTCAAGCTGCGTGCCGTCTTTCCCGCTGCAGCCGAGGTTGGCAGATTCAGGGTGGTCGAGCTCGAATTCGAGGGCACACCGGTGGTGGTGGCCGGCACCGGTTACACCGGAGAGGACGGGGTCGAGATCTCGGTGCCGAACTCCGCCGCCGAGAAGCTCTTCGGGCGCATTCTCGAAGCTGGAATCGTCCCGGCCGGCCTGGGTGCCCGCGATACTCTGCGCCTCGAGGCTGCGCTTCCACTGCACGGACATGAGCTGGGGCAGGGCATCACGCCTTACCAGGCCAGGCTGGGCTGGGTGGTCTCCATGTCAAAGGGGGACTTTATCGGCCGCGCCGCGCTGGAGGCCGAGCTCGCCGCCGGACCGAGCCGCCTCCTCTTCGGAGTGAAGGGCAGCACCCGCCAGCCAATGCGCGAACACATGGAGCTTTTCGCCGGAGGCGACCGGGTGGGCTTCTCGACGAGCGGCAACTTCTCGCCCGTTCTGGGCGTGGGCATCGCGCTTTGCCTGGCCGACCCGTCCCTGCAGGAGGGGACCGAAGTCGAACTCCGCTCGGGCACCCGCTCCATCGCGGGCACCGTCTGTCCGCTCCCATTCGTTCGCAAGTCGAGTTGAACCGCGCCACGGCGCCAGAACTCACGTAGTCCAAGAAAGGAAAGGCCCTTCCGTGTCCAGCTTCGTGCCGCACACCGAGGAGGAGATCAGCTCGATGCTGAGCTTCCTCGGGCTCGAATCCTTAGACGATCTATACACGGCCATACCCGCGGCCCTCAGACTCGGGCGGCCGTTGGGCCTTCCCGCCGGGCTGTCGGAGGTCGAGGTCATCGAGAAGATGGATATGATCGCCTCGCGCAACCGGTCGGCCTCGCGCGAGATGATCTGCTTCGCGGGCGGGGGGGCATACGATCACGACCTCTACTCGGCCCCAAGAGCCTTGGGAGGGCGAAGCGAGTTCGTAACCGCCTACACCCCGTACCAGCCTGAGGTGGCTCAGGGCGTGCTGCAGGCGCTCTTCGAATACCAGACAATGGTCTCCCGCCTTTCCGGGCTACCAATCTCGAATGCGTCGCTCTACGACGGGGCCTCGGCTCTGGTCGAAGCAGTGAACCTGGCGGTGGCCAGGACCAGGCGCTCGAGGGTCGTGCTCTCCGAGGCGGTGAACCCGCATTGGCGCGAGACCGTCTCGACCTTTGCGATGGGCCCGGGACACGAAGTCGAGGTGGCGCCGGTCGACGCCTCCGGAAGCACGGTCTGGCCCGATGACGCACAGGGCGTGGCCTGTTACGTGGTCGCCTACCCCAACTACCTGGGTCTGATCGAGGACGTGGCAGCTGTGAAGCGGCGTGCGGTGGAAGCCGGCGCCCTCCTGGTGGTGGCATACGACCCGGTGGCTATGAGCCTGCTGAAGTCTCCAGGCGAGCTGGGAGCCGACGTGGCGGTGGCCGAGGGCCAGTCGCTGGGAATACCGCTCTCCTTTGGCGGCCCGTACCTGGGTCTTTTTTCGACCACCATGGAGCTTGTGCGCCTGCTTCCCGGGCGCTTGGTGGGGGAGACGGTGGACACCAGGGGCAATACCGCCTACGTGACCACGCTGCGTGCGAGAGAGCAGGACATCCGCCGAGAGAAGGCATCCTCCAATGTCTGCACCAACCAGACGCTAATGGCGGTCTGGGCTGCTATTCACCTCTCCTGGCTCGGACGTCAGGGCTTCGCGGAGCTCGGGCGGCGCTGCCTTTCCGGCCGCTACTATCTCTCCTCGCTCATGGAGCAGCGGGGGATTGGAGAAGTGCGCCTCGGGAGTGGATCGGTGCGGGAGTTCCCGGTTTCCTTGCAACGGCCCGCATCCGAGGTCGTCGAGGAGATGCTCGGCCGCGGCTTCCTGGCCGGTGTGGCACTGGAAGGAAGGCGCTCCATCGGCGCCTTCGAAGGATCGCTGCTGGTAGCGGTGACCGAGAAGAGAACCAAGGCGGAGATGGACCGCTACGTCGACGAACTTGCCGAGGTGCTGAAGTGACCCAGACCGAGATCTTTGCAGCCGGGGGCAAGGCGACCTCCATCCCCATGATGGGAGGGGGTCCGGAGCCCACCATATTCGAACTCTCCGTCTCAGGACGGCGCAGCGGAGCGCTGAGAAACAACGGCGTTCCTCTGGTCGACCCGGCATCGGTGATCGATACCGCGTACTTGCGCACGGAGCCTCTGGATCTGCCGGAGGTCTCCGAGCGCGACCTTGTGGCCCACTTCACGCGGCTCACACATCGGCAGTACTCGGTTGACCTGGGTGCCTACCCCTTGGGCTCTTGCACCATGAAGTACAACCCCAAACTGGCTGATACCGTGGCGGGGCTGCCCGGCATCGCCAACACCCACCCCCTCGCCCCTGTCTCAGCCATCCAGGGTTGGCTGGAGCTGATCTGCACGCTGGAGGAGTACCTGCTGGAGATAACCGGCATGGATGCGGCCACCTTCGCCCCTGCAGCCGGAGCGCAAGGGGAGCTAACCGGGCTGCTGATCATGAAGGCCTACCATCGCCATCGTGGCAACCAGAAGACCAAGGTGCTGATTCCGGACTCCGCTCACGGGACCAACCCGGCATCGGTCACCCTGTCGGGCTATCACGCGGTAACGGTACCCTCCAACGCCCGCGGCCTGGTCGACGTGGGGGCGCTTCGTGGCCTGGTCGACAACGAGGTGGCCGGCATCATGCTCACCAACCCCAACACCGTCGGGCTCTTCGAAGAGGAAATCGCCGAGATCGCCGAGGCCATCCACGAGGTGGACGGCCTCCTGTACTACGACGGCGCCAATCTGAACGCCATCGTCGGCGTCGCCCGCCCCGGTGACATGGGCTTCGACATCGTCCACTCCAACCTGCATAAGACCTTCGCCACCCCGCACGGAGGCGGCGGACCAGGCTCCGGGCCGGTGGCAGTGGTGGAGAGGCTCGCACGGTTCCTGCCCGGGCCGTACCCGGTTAGGGGGGAGACCGGCTTCGATCTCATCCAACCCGAGAACTCCATCGGCCGGGTTCACTCCCACTTCGGCAACGCGGTGGTCTTCGCCCGCGCCTTAGCCTTCATGCTGGCTCTTGGCGGGGATGGCCTGGGGCTCATGTCCCGCGTGGCGGTGCTGAATGCCAATTACCTCAAGGCCCTCATTGCCGAGCATTACCCGCCGGCGTACCAGGCGACCTGCATGCACGAGTTCGTGGCCACGGCCTCGAACCTGAAGAGGGCGGCCGGCGTAAGAGCCCTCGATGTGGCCAAGGCCCTGCTGGATCGCGGCTTCCACGCACCCACTGTCTATTTCCCGCTGATCGTCGACGAGGCACTCATGATAGAGCCCACCGAAACCGAGTCACGACAGACACTCGATGCCCTGGCGGCGGCGCTGATCGAGATCGCGAGCATGGCCGAGAACGGTGAAGGCGCCCGGAGTCTGCATGAGGCGCCGCAGCTCACTCCGGCGAGCCGCGTAGACGAAGCCAGGGCTGCCAGGCATCTGGTCACCACCTGGGACGCCAAGGACTGAGAAGGGAACCAAACATGCGCTACACCCGGCTCGGATCAACCGGACTCGTCGTCTCCAAGCTGTGCCTGGGGACCATGACCTTCGGACTACAGGTTGACGAGGCGACCTCCATCCGCATCCTTGATGCCGCTCACGAGCACGGCATCGACTTCCTCGACCTTGCGGACGTGTACCCACTCGGTGGAAGCCTGGAGACGGTGGGGCGGACCGAGGAGATCGTCGGGAGGTGGCTGCGCGGGCGACGCTCCGAATTCATCATTGCCAGCAAGTGCTCGGGACGGATGGGCCCCAAGGCCTTCCACGAGGGTAATTCGCGCAAGCACATCATGGATGCCGTCGAAGGATCCCTGAAGCGCCTTGGCACCGACTACATCGACCTTTACCAGCTCCACCGCTACGACCCCGAGACGCCGATCGAGGAGACCATGTCGGCCTTGGACGACCTGGTCCGCCAAGGCAAGGTGCGTTACATCGGTGCCTCCAATTTTCTTGCCTGGCAGTTGGCACGCGCCCAAGGGGTTGCCGCCGCGAATGGTCTGGCACGATTTGCCACCGTGCAGCCGCGCTACAACCTCCTCTTTCGCGAGTTCGAACGAGAGCTGTTCCCGCTCTGTGCTACCGATGCGATCGGGGTGATCCCCTACAACCCCCTGGCCGGTGGAATGCTGACCGGGAAGCACGATCCCACCTCGGATCCAACCCCCGGGACCCGCTTCACCCTGGGAACCGCCCAGGGGATCTACCAGAAGCGGTATTGGCATGGATCCGCCTTCGAAGCGGTGGCGGACATCGGCCGGGTCGCCGCCGACGTCGGTCTGAAGACGGCAACCCTGGCGCTTGCCTGGGTTCTTCACAATCCGGCGGTGACAGCACCCATCATCGGCGCTAGTGCTCCGGAACAGCTGGCCGACACGGCGGCCGCCCTGGACGTTCAGCTGGAGCCCGCAGTGCTCTCGCTGCTCGAGGAGCTAACCCACCACTTTCGCTACGGGGACGCGGAACGCTAAAGACTTGCCTCCGGCGGGCGCGCCACCCTGCCCAACGAAGGCGCCCGGACGTTGCGCGATCGCACGATCATGAGCGCGATCGCCAGGACCAGAACCACCCCGGCATCGACACCGAGTTCGATAATGCCGTTGTGGAAGGTGGCCTCGGGAAGTTTGGAGCCGGCGGAGAGCTGAGCGCCAAGCACGAGTATCCGCCGCACCGACGAGATGATGCCGATATATAAGAAGGCCTTTACTTGGAACCCGCCTTTTCGAAGGTGGGCAACCACGGTCGAGAGCAGCTCGAGGATGATAATCGCAAACAGGATGTCGTTCAGCACCACGGCAAGGTCGGTGGTGAGCGACTTGGCCTGGTTGAGCTGGAACAGGTCACGGAACGACTGGACGATCACGAAGGCGGACATCGCGACCAACAGCACGGCCACGGCTACGTAAAGGACCTTCTCCGCCCAGTCGATTATGGTGTTGACAGGCCCTGTTACATCCCATTGCGGCATGCGAAAAGCATAACAGTGCCGCGGCCGAGCAGGAACGAGTGGTCTAGAAGCTCTCCTGCCGCTGCTCCACCACGCCTCGGCGATGAATGATCACGTAGGTATCGGCGATCTTGTCGTGTAGGGTTTGGCGATCGCGGTCAAAGAGCATCCAGAGGTTGTCGACCAGAAAGAGCAGCTGGCCAAGGCCCGGCACAGGTGTGAAGCCCAGGACTTCGCTGGCCAGATAGACCGCGACGCGCTTGGACGAGCGGGAGTATCCCGGAGTGTCCATCAGCGTGGAGACGACCTGGATCCCCGCCACGTAGCAGCCCAGCGTTCGCCCGGGACTGCGACCTACGAGGATCACTTCGTAGGCGGTGTATACCACGACCATCAGAGTCGTGAAGACAAAGGCGGCATGATAGAAGGCGGCACCGCTGGTTGCCCCGGTGATGGAGATGCCGGGAGCGACGACCTTGGCAATGGCCACGACCATCAGGAATACGGCCAGCTCGTCGACGAGAGTGGAAAATACCCGGCGCCAGAAGCCCGCCGGGGTGGTGCCGAAAGTGACATAGGGATTAAGTCGCCCGTGCGCTTCCGAACTGGAAAATGACATCGCTGATACTCTCCGTAGCCTGCCTGACCAAAAACCCTACTACGGCAAGCTGAGTGCCAGGCAAACCAGACCAGGGGGCCCCGAGGCACCGAATTCGAGGTACGGTGGTAGGTTCAGCTCAAGGGGCCGGAGCCGGCCCGGCGAGGAGTTCAGCTTGACGGCGGCCATCGGCAGGAAAAGACCTAAATCTGACGCCCTGGTGCTCTTCGGGGCATCGGGAGATCTCGCCCAGAAGAAGCTCCTTCCCGCCTGCTACCGCCTCGCTCTCCGGGGCCAGCTCCCCTCCAAGGTGATCGGCGTCGCGGCTACGCAGTGGAGCGACGAGCAGTTCCGCCACTACGCCGTAAATTCCATCAAGCTGGCAGGCGAGGACATCGACATCGAGGTTCTCGATCGAATGAACGAGAGCCTCTGCTACCTCGGTGGCAACTACCAGGACGTCTCCCTCTTCGAGAAGTTGGAGGCCGAGCTGGTCGGGTACCATCGACCCATCTTCTACCTCGCGGTGCCGCCCGACATGTTCGAAACGGTGGTGGAGGGCATTGCCGCCCGTCATCTCAATCGCGCCGCCAGGGTGGTAATCGAGAAACCCTTCGGCCGGGACACCGAATCCGCGATGCGTCTGAACACCCACCTGCATCGCCATTTCCCTGAGGAGTCCATCTACCGGATCGACCACTTCCTGGGCAAGGAGCCGGTTCAGAACCTGCTGGTGTTCCGCTTCGCCAACTCGATCCTGGAACCGATCTGGAATCGCAACCTGATCTCGAGCGTCCAGATAACCATGGCCGAGGACTTCGGCATCGAGGGGCGCGGCGCCTTCTACGACCGCATAGGCGCCACGCGCGACGTGGTGCAGAACCACCTCCTGCAGCTGGTTGCCCTCCTGGCGCTGGAGCCACCGGCGTCGAACGATCCCGATGCGCTCCGGGACGAGAGGCTGAAGGTGCTGAAGGCGATGCGGGCGCCCAAACCAGGTCACGTGGTACGTGGCCAATACGAGGGCTACCGGAGCGAAGTCGGTGTGGATCCACATTCGGCCACCGAGACCTACGTTGCGCTGCGCACTCAGATCGACAACTGGCGCTGGGCAGGAGTGCCGTTCCTGATAAGGACGGGCAAGCACTTGAATGCCACGAGCACCGAAGCGGTGGTCCGATTCAAGGAGCCACCTTCGCGCCTGTTCGGAGAGGCCTCAGCGGCATCCCTGCTCCCCAACGAGCTGCGTTTCGAGATGAAGCCCTCCGAGCGGATCACCTTGCGGCTACAGGTGAAGACCCCCGGTTCAGAGCTCTTGCCCACCCCTGTCGACCTGGAGGTGGCCGACCCGTGCCTGTCCGCAAGTGCAAGCGAGGCCTACCGGGTGCTGCTTGCCGATGCGATGAATGGAGACCTGTCGCGCTTCGCCCGTCAGGACGCCGTAATTGAGGCGTGGCGTATCGTCGAGCCGGCCATAACGGACCCGCCCGAATGCGAGATCTATTATCGGGGCTCCCGAGGCCCGCTGCAAGCCAATGCACTGGCCCGCGACCTGGGGGGTTGGGCGTCCTGGGGCATGGAGGCCTGATCCGGCGGGAACGAGCACCGGCAGCCTCTGCACCGGGCCCTGCCCTGGATCGTTAATATGTCCAGAGCCCGCCCGGACTGCGATCGCCCGGGCCCACCCCTGTGAGGAGAATGCCGCATGGCGCTGCCTGGCGCGGTGATAACCGCCAACCTAGCCAACGGCATCTATCTCCGTCTTGCCTATGGAGCTCTGGCGGTATTCGTCATCGGGGGCGCCGCTTACCTGGCGTCCCTTGGAGCGCCAGGCTTTTTCGCCCGCTTGCCGGGCCCGATCGCCGCGGCATTCTCGCGAGAGGACGAAGGTCCCGAGCCCAGGGGGGCGCACGTCTTCAGGCTGATGATCGGTTGCATTTGGATCTTGAACGCCGTTCTCATCTCGAGGCCGGCGGTTGTTTACCATATGGCGGCAACGGTGATCACCCCGTCGCTGGTGGGCGAGCCCGCAGCGGTTGCCTGGCTGATGCGAGCTGGACTGTACCTGTGGCGCTTCAACCCCCTGGCCACCGCCGCCGGCCTGGCATGGCTGGAGGCTGCTGTGGGGCTGCTGCTCGTGGCCGGGCGCCGCGAGCGCGTGCGCCGGTTCGGAGCAACGCTCTCGATAGCCGTCGCCCTGGCGATCTGGATTCTCCAGCAGGGCTTCGGAGGCCTGTTCCTTCCCGGAGCGTCCTTTCTATCAGGAGCTCCAGGTGCGGGCCTGGTGCTGGCAGCCGCGGGTGCCTTCCTCGCTTTGCGGAACCAGGCGCTCGCCAAGCAGCGCTCCTGGTCCGGGCTGGCCACTGGTCTCGGGATCTTCTGGATCCTGGCTGCGGGACTGCAGGCGGCGCCATTCGAAGACCTCTGGACGGGCAAAGGGCTGCCCGTCATCTTTGGTACCGCCCAGGCTGCTTCACTGCCCGGCCCGCTCAGCTCCCCGATTACTTTCCTCCTGGTCCACACCACCAGCCAGCCCACTCTGTGGAACCTGCTCTTGGTGGTGTTCACCGCTTTTGTCGGGCTAGGCCTCATCCTCTCCGCGCAAAGGCGGGCAATGGCCGGAGCGTCCCTGGTCCTGTCGCTGCTGGCCTGGTGGTTCGGGACCGCCTTCGGCTTCGTCGGTCCGGCAGGCACGGACCTGGGCACCGGGGTGACCCTGGCGGCCTTCTCCGCGGTGCTGTTGCTGGCAAGACCCGCCGAAACCGGCAAGTCGAGTGGGGCCGCGGCGCACACACTCGGGGTCTCTTTCGGTCTGGCAGCACTGGTGGTGGGCATTGTCCCAACGCTCGTCGCGCTTCCAGCGGTTATCGGTGCGGTACCCACCTATGCCGCGGTGGCCGACGGCGGAGGCTTGACGTTGGTGAACAAGCCGGCTCCGCCCTTCTCTCTCGCCGACGCCTCGGGCAAGAGATTCTCCCTGGCGGGATTCAGGGGCAAGGCGGTGGTGCTCACCTTCATCGACCCGGTCTGCTACGACACCTGTGTGGTTATGTCCAAGGAGATAGTGAATGCGGTGGACTCGCTAGGCGCTCAGGCGAGCAAGGTCGAGATGGTGGCCATCGACATCAATCCCTCCTTCACCACGCCGGCCTCGGTCGCCCAATACGACGTGGAGCACTGGCTCACCGGAGTTGCCAACTGGCATTTCCTCACCGGACCGGTTGCCACCCTCGACCGTGTCTGGGGCGATTACGGTGTCATCCCCACCAACGGCGTCATTGGCCTGCCCACGCATCCCCAGGTGATCTACTTCATAGATCCGAGCGGGAGGACGGTGGCGGTCACACCCGACAGCGGGGGCGGCGCCCCGCAGCTGATGCACTCGTATTCGGCCTTGATAGCCGCAACGGCCAAGGCAGCCCTGGGAGGTTAGTTTGCTGATCGGTTCCGCAAAACGAAGGGGCATATTGAGCGTGACCGCCTCCGGCCTGCTGGCTGTTGTCGCCGCCTCCTGCAGCTCCGGCGCGTCCTCCACCACAACCACCACGGGCCTCGCGCAGGCAACTTTTGGCACCGAGCAGCTCTGGAACACGGTTGGCTATCACAACTCCTACTCCTCCTCTGTCTTCATAACCCCCTACTGGGCCGCCTTCAGCTCCAGCAACGGCGGCCGGAGCTGGAAGCTACGCATGCCGGCCAATGTCTCGCCGCGCCGCGGTATCACCCTTGCCTTCACCCCCGCCCAGGATGAGGCTGTCGGCTTCTTCGCCTACGGCGCACAGCAAAACTCCGTCGTCTTCGTCTTTGGTCCCGGACACGTATCCGCCCCGGTTTTCCTTCCAGGAAGCCTCGAAGCCGTGCGCCAGGCGGTGGGACTCGGCGGCGGCCGGCTCTACGCACTGGGCTCCTCCGGCGCTGGGGTCAGCCTGCTCACATCCTCAGTCACCCAGGTCAAGTGGCATACGGTGGCTACCGGTTCCAGCGGTGGGGTCTCCGCTCTCGGATTCGGGGGAAGTGGCCTCAAGGGCATGGCGCTGCTCGGGGCGCGTATCAGCGGCGGAGTGGTAACCGGTGCCTACGCAACCGTGGACGGCGGAGCAGACTGGAGCAAGGTAAGGATCTCCGCCCCCGCCGGCGAACGCCTGGTGGACGCCTACGTGCCACCTGGCTTCGCCACCAACTCCTACGATATCGCGCTCACTTTGCAGGGCTCCACCGGATTTGTCACCGAGGTGGCGGCGCCCGGCAAAACCTACGCCAGTCCACTGGAGCCGAACCGACCAGTGGTCGGTGCGGATTCCCAAGGAGACGTTTTCTCGGTGTCGGGCCTACTCGGCCAAGTTCCCCAGCTCAACGTCTTCGACGCGGCCACGTTGTCCTGGCATACGCCTATCACCATGAATGGTGTCACCGGGGCCGTGATGAGCGTGGGCTTTTCCGACCTGCATGATGGAGTCGTGGTAGTCAGCGCGAGTGGGAAACTCGTCACCTATTACACCAACGACGGCGGAAGTGTCTGGCATAAAGGTGGATCCATCGTCGCGGTACCCTCGGCCGGGTAACGGGCACCGGAGTGGAAGGTGACGCCGGAGGCCAGCCGCCCGCCAAGCCACTCAAGGTCCGGGGCCACTTGATCAACCCGGGGGAGATTCTGCCGATTCCCAAGCGGCCCTTTCCCGGGGCCACGCCATCCGCCTCCCGGGCCGAAAGGCGCGGACGGGCTCTTTTGTGACCAAGGCCGGCATGCCTCGCCCCCTATGCCCGGCTCACTTTCGTGCTCAGAGTCCTACCGCCTCGGAGCCGGCAGCTCCGAGGCGGGCGATATCTTCTTGGAGGCGAGGGGGCCGCACGACCCGCAGCGGGCCGTTCCAGCCGGTCGGCGATGGACGTAGTTCCGTCAGGCCGAAGCCAGTTGCCTGTCCTTGGTGGCAATCGACAGCCTGCGTGGTTTGGCGGCTTCGCGCACCGGAATCGTCAGTGTCAGCACCCCGGCGTGATAGTCGGCGGCGATCGCCTCAGTGTCGAGGGTCTCTCCCAGGAAGAGCTGCCGGGAGAAGGAGCCGCTCGGCCGTTCACTCACGATCATCTCCGCGCCATCGGCCAAGGCCCGTGGCCGCTCGGCCCTGATGGTGAGCACGTTTTGCTCCACGGTCAGCTCGATGGAGTCAGGATCGATCCCGGGCAAGTCGAAGTGCACGTAGAAGTCGCTCCCTTTGCGGTAGGCATCCATGGGCATGGCTGCCGGGCGAGCGACAGTTCCGAAGACTTGCTGGGTGAGACGGTCGAGATCACGGAACGGATCGGTTCGCATCAGCATGGGTGGAGTCCTCCTTTCTGGTCGCCAATGATCCACCGCTGATTCCCGTGCCTACTCGGAGGCAACTATTATTATAGCGAAACATAAATCAATCTGCACGGGGAGACTTAGATTATGGTATCCGAGCCTGGCAGCGAGGAGAGGATGTACCGGTGCCTGGCGGTCGGGCCGGAGGCGTCCGCCGAAGAGATCCGCAGCGCCTACCGACGGCTCGCACATGAGATGCATCCCGACGCCAAACCAGAGGATCCTGACGCGACACGGCATTTCCAGGAGATCACCGAGGCCTACCGGATTCTCAACAACCCGGAACGCCGGGCGGCCTACGACCACCAACGCAGCCGGCGCGTCCGGCTGACGGGGGAGCGCCCGAGCCACTACGTTTCGCCCGGGATATCCGGAACTCTTGATCAGGCCGGTATCGACGTGCCGACGGTGATCGCAGCACAGGTCTTTCCGATCGGCTCGGCCCCGTTGGCCGCCGGGCCGGTACACGTCGTGACCGCCAGGGGACCGTCTGATCCACGCATGTCCCACCCAGATGGTGAGCGCAGGCTATTGCTCGAAGCGATCTGGTCATGGTGGGAGTT
>JAJYNL010000117.1 GCA_021786375.1 Actinomycetes bacterium | reverse complement strand
GTCCCCCGCCTTCTCTACAGCGAAGCCAATCAGCGGAATAGTTCGCTGTGTGAACCAAGGCGCACCAGCCACAACGTACCGGGGTCTGGCTTACGGTAGATCAACAGCAGGTCGGGTTTGATGTGACACTCGCGGTAACTGACCCAATCGCCCCCAAGTGGGTGGTCACGGTTGCTCTCTGGCAACCCCTGGTCGACAACCAGCATCCCTAGTACCGCTGATACGACCAAATCCAAGTCTTTGGAATGCCGAGGCGTTGCCTTGGCGCGCTTGTAGTCGCGCTTGAATGCAGATGATCGTTCAATCGTCCGCATTCATCTCCGCCATCAGCGCTTCAATGCTGCCGAAGCTCTTCCCCTTGCCCGCCTCAAGCTCGGCGATTGCCTTGCGGGTGGTGGCATTAGGTACTTTCACCTCGAACGGCAAGCGGCGCTCGTCGGCGATACGCAGCATCAGCAGGCGTATGGCATCGGAGATGGACAAGCCCATCTCTTCCAACGCGTCGGCTGCACGTTCCTTGGTCACTGAATCAATGCGGGCGCGAACGTATGTATCGGCTTTGCCCATGGCGGTTCTCCCCGAAGTCGGCATTGCCTTACATTGTAGTCACATTGCGACTACTACTCACGTCCGGTGCTTATTGGAAGTGGGCCTTTGCACGCGGCCGGGATGGTCTATCTGTAACAGCCGGGATCGCGATCTACGACTGTCCTAAAGGCAGCCTCGACGCGGTGGCGCACATGCTGGCAGAGACCGGCTTCTCCATTACCTCACTCCGAGACTATGGAGTTCGGACTGCAGATGAGCACCTTGTACATGGCCGCCGCTACTACTGCGACAAGTTACGTCCGGGCGATGAGATCTTCGAGCGCCTTGCTAATCGCGGCGTAGCAGGGCTGTTTTCGAACAGCGCCGATTACCTCTGGTGGCCCACCCTGGTCTACATCGCGGGGGGCGGGAGGCGCAAGTTGCTGTCAGAGATGTTCAAACCGGCGCCCTTTGTTCCCGTGCCTTTGGTCGAAGCTGTGCTTCAGGGACGGATCGCTGGACGCCTTTGCACGGCTCGATGAGGCGATGGGCGGCCATATGCGTCGGATCGTGGAGATGGTCGTAGTGGCTTGTGGCGACAAAGAGGTCGCGGCTTTCGTGCGCGGGCTGGGACCGTGCGACGATATCGCGCACGGGGCTGACAGTGGCCCGAGCATGCGACGGGGCCGCTCCGGGGTCAGAAGTTTCCAGTGATTAGATGGAAGGGGGCCTCCTTGGGCTCGTACGGATGTCATCAACTCCGATTCAAGCTCAAGGGGAGCCCCCATTCCGGGGAATCTGTCCGTACGGCGCCCTAATTACGTGGCCGCGCATGGGGAAAACCCATGGCCGCTCACGTGGACAATTGGTGGCCGTAGGTCGGGCGTTGCTGATGGCCGCCAGATGGGATTTATTTCATGGCCGCCGACAAGGAGCGGACCACTTCAGCGACGGTGCCTCCCTTGTCGAGCATCTCGTCGCCAACGGCCGAGCCTTCGGATCACCTGCTCGGGGGTGTGGTGCTTGGACTTCATCGTCGGATACCTCCATTTCCATTCTGGAGGCTCTAACCTACATTTCGGCCGGACCAGTTTTCGTGGGGCCTGTCAGAGGCCCCAGATCATTTGCGTCCATGCATTTGTCATGTAGTTGGGTCCAGCCGTGGCCATCCGCGAGGGAGGATCGGCTTGGGGAATTCCATAGCCTCCCGAACCTGATCCCAGGCACCCGGCCGTTGGCCCTCCATTCGCACCACCGCCAGTAACTCTTGCGCTGCCACAGTGGTTCAAGGCCGTTGGCCCATTCACCCGGTGCTCCCCAGTTATGCTGAGGAAGCATCAGCCATGCTACAGCTTGTGCATTGGCTGGAGAATGCTCGGAGCTGACGCTAACTTCGCCGCCATAGCCATTGTCGCCGGAGGGGTCGCGGTCCTCATGCGCCAGGGGATGGCCGCCTGGATGCGCACCTGGCGGGCGCTGTCCACCCCGCTACACCAACCCCGGGACCGTCCCGAGGGTGTGGGGATGACGCCATCGTGGCGGCACTGGCCCAGATGGCGCTCAACTTGGCCGGGCATCCAGAGCCATGAACCTTGCCGCCCCAGAAGGTGACACCCCGGCACTTGGCGCGGGGAGCCTATCTCTATCTGCGCCAGCCGACCCTGCACGAGGTCGCATTCAACACGGAGTCCTCGGCTCGCCAGTATGCCCTGCGCCAGAGGGCTTTGGCCATGGGCTGGCAGCTGGACCAGATACAAGTAATCGACTGCGACAAGGGCCTCTCGGGCTCCTCGGCCGCCGACCGGGAGGGCTTCCAAAAGCTCGTGGCCGAAGTGGGCATGGGCCGGGCCGGGATCGTCCTGGGGCTCGAGGTCTCCCGCCTGGCTCGTTACAGCGCCGATTGGCATTTTCTCTGTACAACTTCCCGTGATGGAGTGATTGTCAGTGTCGCCGGGCGCTGGCAGGCGAAGGAGCCTCGGTGCTCACGGGGCGTGGCCTCCTTGTTGATGACGTGGCGGAGAGACACTTCCAGGCCTGCCACCTCTCCTCGCCAGTTCATCTCGGGGGCCTCGGCGAGCCGACCGCGGACGTTCACCTCGATGGTCTCGAGGCGAGGCAACTGGGCCGGGTCGACCCGCAGCATGGGACAAGCGTACGCAGGTGTGCTCGTGGGCCGAGGGGCCGCCGTAGGGGCCGCCGTAGGGGCGGGCGAAGGTGCCGAGGGCGACGGTGCGCTGGCCGAAGTGGGTCTCGAACTCCTTCCACTCAGCCGCGGTCGGCTCCCGGTACTCCTCGGCTGGCCGACACCGGCGCCGACGATCGATGTTCACGGCCTCGGTGGCGAAGATCCGGTGGAAGCCGTGGGGGGCGAACCGTAGCGGCGTCCCATCAACGTCGCGCAGGCCGACGTACGGCGCCCCGGGCAATCTCGAGGTCGTCGGAGGCGAGATCCACGTGCGGCTCGACCCGCTTGCCGCACCACGACGCACGGCGGCCATCGCCCGGCTCTGCGAGGACCTGACTGCCACCAAGACCATCTGCCTGGGTACCGAACTCACCCTCGTCTACTCGGTCAAGAGCGGCCCATGACTACGCAGCGATGATCGCATCATGCAAGGAGCTCTGGCGTCTGGTTTCGGACCCCCACGGGCCTAACGACCGGGCCGGGATAAATGGCGGTGATTTCCCAGCCAATGTAGGAGTGCGTGATGGGTCCCGGCGATGCGATGGGAGTGGCGGTGCTCAGCCGTACCCATGGCGAGCCGGAGGGAGCGGCCATCGATCCGGCCATGGCAGTGGTGATCTCCCTGTTGCACGCCGGAAAGCTGTCCGCCGAGAGCCAGGCGTATCTTCTGGCCGGGGCCGGGTGGGCCCTGCCAGCGTGCAGCCTCCGCGACCGATGCCCTGGCACGTACCGCGCCTCCAGGGCGGGAGGCTCGATGCTCGGACTCTAGGTCGGGCAGGCCCTCGGGTCCCAAGGCTGGGGGCTCTGGCTGGTGTTCACCTGAGTGGCTGCGGTGACATCAGGAATGGTGACCGGGGGAGTGGCCGTCGTCCCTGTCGCAGCCGTACTGGCCGTGTTCGCTGACGCCGTAGTACTGGTGGCCACCGGGCTGGTGGTGGAAGTGCTGGACGACGCACTTTGTACCGCCTGCGCCACCGCCAGCTGATCTCCGACCAGAAGCTCGATCGGGGCGCCGAATCCAGTCGAGGGGACTTCACCCATGATTACCGAACCACCAAGGGAGGCCTTAAGTGCCTCCGCCTTGGCGATGTTGCCGGGGGTGTAGTAGATGATCGATTCCGCCGGGTTCGCGGTGGGGGTGGTGGACCCGGCCTGGGTTGCCCGGTAGCCCAAGGCTTGGAGGCCCTGGGCGGTTTGGCCGGCGAGGGTTGCGGAGTGCGATCCGTTGACCACCGCCACCTCGATCGACGACGGAGGAATCGACGGCGTGGTCACACCTGCGAGCCGGGACATCATTTGGGTGTCTGCCGGCTCTTGCGGGAAGACGATAGCGCCGTAGTTGGCGCCGTTGTACACATATCCGGTGTTGCCGCCTTCGAAGGCGATGGGGAGTGTGCCGGTGAGGATCGTGGCCGGGTCGGTATGGCGGTAGGTGAGCACTAGCGAAAGCAGCTCTGACTCGCTGAAGGCGGAGTCCAGCGTGAGGTAGGGGTAGATGTTCTGTAGCAGCTTGAGATCCTGTACCGGGTTGGATAGGCCTTTCGCCTTAACCTGCTCGGCCAGCACTTTCAGGAAGATATGGTCGCGCCGCGTGCGTGCGAGGTCCCCAAGCGGGTCTCGAACCCAAACGCCCTGGGGTGTCTGGTAGTCGAGGTGCCGTGCCCTCACCACCTGCAGCGCCTCAAAGCCGTTGAGGGTGCGGCAGCCGGGGGTGGTCACGTTTAGGCCCGACTCACGGTCTCGAACGGGCATCGGGAAGTACATACGGATCCCACCAAGCGCATTGACGACGCCCTGGAAGGTGTCGAAATTCAGCTCGACGTAGTGCTGGATGGGGATACCCAGGTCATACTCGATGGTTCGCACCAGCTTGTCGGGGTTCTCCTGGCCGCCTGTCTTGGCGGTTGGGTTAAGTGCGGCATCAACCCTCTGCAGCTGTTTGGTTCCGGGTATCGGCATAAAGAGGTCTCGGGGGATTGAAAGGAGGGTCACCTGCTTGGTCTTCGGGTTGAAGTGGGCGATCATCGACACGTCCGCACGACCACCTCCGACCTGGCTGGCAGAGCCGAATGACTTTGCCTCCGCCGGATTCAGTCCGGTGCGAGTGTTGTTTCCAATCAAGAGGATGTTTATCGGCTGGCCCGACTGCTGTGGCGCCTCGGACTTGATGACAACACGGTGGACGCGGTCGAGGAGTATCTGCCCGTACAGCGCAAATCCACCGATAGCCAGGACTGCGACGGCGACCAGTACCGCCACCACCTTGAGTGTGAGGCGTGCGGGCCTACTCAACGCCGGGCTCCGGCGTGCTGAGCCGTGCCGCCGCTGCGCTCATGCGGCAGCGGGCTGAGCCCGGGCAATACCCGACCGTTGAAATGTGCGACCATCGTGCAGAGATGCTATTTCCTAATGGGTGAATTTGTTATGAGATGGACCTGTGGCTGAGCTGGGCTTCACTGTGAGTCCTCTTAGGCGAGATCCGCTGTCAGCCGCTTGGCCAAGGCAAGGTTGGCTTCGTAGCGCTCGGTGATCTGTGCGACCCGCTTGCCGGCCTCCGGAACCTGTGCAGTTGCGAGGAAGCCCCGCACCCGCTCGGCGGATTCCAGCATCACCGGGCTGTAGAGGGCTGTGACACCCTCCAGCATTCTCACGATGGTGGAGCCCGGGTAGATCTCGACCATGCGCTCGAAGTTGGAGACCATGTAGTCGAAGGTCAGCGCCTGGGTGGCCGGGTTGGCGAGCATGCGGGCGATCACGAAGGGGGCATCTTGGCTGCGAATGCCGTCCAAGGTCATCGGGAGAGTGCGGTTGACGAGCGCCGGGATCTCGAAAGATGCCAGCGTCGAGAGGAAGCGCTGCTCATCGATGGGGCTTTCGGGATGGCGGAAGCGGTCAAGTACGAACGCATAGTCTGCTTCATCCCCGTTGGCCGCGACCGTGTCCAGTATTGCCACGGCCAACGATGGCTCCAGGGGGCCCTCCTTGGACATCTCCGCGCGGAAGGCCTCACGGGCCATCTCGATTATTTCCCGATCGCGGACCAAGGTGCCCAGGGTGCCGATGATTCGCGATCGCAGCACGCCGTTGGTCTCGGGCTCGCCGGGCTCCGGGCTCAGACCTAACTTCACCAGCATCGGCTGGATCAGCCGCCTGGCTGTGGAGGTCAACTCGGCGTCGGCCCCGGGCCCCAGTGCCGTGGCCGCCGCCCGCAAGCCCCCGATCACCGTGGTCCATCCGGCTACTTCGGGGTAGGCGCCCGCTGAGAAGGCCGAAGCTATGGAAAGGAAGCCGGCGAACGGGGCGCGTCCCGCAACCACCATTGCCCAGTAATCCGACACCAGATTGAAGCGCTCGAGCTCGTCCAGGTGCGAGAAGGAATCCAGGAGGCGATTGAGGAGCTCCTCCGAGTACGCGACCCGGTAGTAGCCAGGGCCATGTGCGTTCACGACCGGTACCCCGTCGGAAAGCGAGCCGATCGCCTGCTCCGGCCCGGTAAGGAGCAGCTGGCGGACGTTATCGTAGTCGTGAAGCTTGCGCACGGCGAGAGGAACCATCCAGCTCTGGCCGATGGCCGAGTCAGCAGGGCGCTGCGGCAGGAAGGAGAACGGCTCCTGGCGTGCCCAGATCTCCTCACCGCGAACGGTGACTTCGACCACCGGCAACCCACCTTGGAACACCCAGGTGTCCATCAAGGCCCGAACCGGTTCTCCGGTGACCTCCTCGAGCGCGTCCCAGAGGTCGGTGGTCTCGGCGTTCGAATAGCGGTACTTGTCCAAGTAGTGGGAGATGCCCTGGCGCATCCGGTCGGTGCCGAGATAGCGCTCGAGCATTCTCAGCACGCTGCCGCCCTTTTCGTAAGTGAGGACATCGAACATCGCGGCGCAGTCCGCGGGCCTGGCAACCGCATATTCGATCGGGCGGGTCGAGTGCAAAGAGTCGGTGGCCTGAGCGGCGGCCCGGAAGATGCCGAAGGAATTCCATTTCCGCCAGTCGGGCTCGAAGTGGTCGGTGGTCAGGGTCTCCATGTACGTGGCGAAAGCCTCGTTCAGCCAGATGCCGTTCCACCATTTCATGGTGACCAGGTCACCGAACCACATATGGGCGATCTCGTGTGAGACGACGTCCACGATGCGTTCCCGCTCGGGCTGGGACGAGGCCTGGGCGTCGACCAGGAGTGCGGATTCGCGGAAGGTGACCGCTCCAAGGTTTTCCATGGCCCCGAAGGCGAAATCCGGGATGGCGATGAGGTCCAGCTTGCTGGCCGGATAGGGGATGGAGAAAAAGTCCTGCAGGAATTCGAGCGCGTGGGCGCCGCAGTCCAGTGCGAAGGTGGTCAACTTCTCCCAGCCCGGTCGGTGGATCACTCGGAGGGGCGTGTTGCCCACCATCCGTGGCTCGGTCGCCACCAGTGGTCCGACGACGAAGGCAACCAGGTAGGTTGACATGGCCATGGTGGGCTCGAAACGCACCCTCTTGCGACCGTCGCCGATCATTTCACTCGACACCTCGGCGCCGTTGGAGACTGCAAGGTGGTTTGCATCGACGATCAGCTCTATTTCGAAGACTGCCTTCATGGCAGGCTCGTCGAAGCAAGGGAAGGCCCGGCGAGCGTCGGTGGATTCGAACTGGGTCGTTGCGATCCAAACCGTGTTGCCGTTGTCGTCTTTGAAGTTGGAGCGGTAGAAGCCGGCAAGAAGATCGTTGAGGATGCCGGTAAATGCGATCCTCAGGGTGGCCTGGCCCGGGCCGACGGGGGAGTCAAGGTCGAGCGCCACCATCTCGTTTTCCGGGTCGAAGGTCGCCGAGGCAGCGAGTTGGCCGCCAGGGGTCTGCACCACCGCAGAGGAGATCTCGAGATCGACGGCGTTCAGCCTGATCTCGCTGGTGGCCTCGGCCAGTTGCACGTCGATCTCCACCGTGCCGGTGAACGTCGCAGCGGCGATATCGGGCGCGAGAGAAAGGCGGTAGCGGGTCGGACGGATGGATTCGGATAGGCGATAGCTAGCGTTGCTCACCCGCCCCAACGTAGTTGATGGTGACGGCATAGGTGGTCGTTTGCCGAGCGCGCAGCCACCGTACACATATCGCGGTGAGGGTTTGCAAGCTCTGCTCGGCCGGCTTGGGAGGTGCGCCAAGGAGGCGTCGCCTGGTCGCTGCCTCCAGGTTCCCGGTGAGTTGCCGAGTTGGGTCAACTACGTGCTGAGCGGCCACTCTGCTTCCTGGTAGCAAGCGAGCGAACTCTGCGGGCGCCGTGCGCGGTTTAAGCTGATTAGGTGGTGGCGCAGATATTGCCGCGCGAAACGGGAGTGTGGCTTTGGCGATTATCGGGGTAGGGCACGCGATCGTGGATCTCTTCGTCGAGGCCGACCACTCATTCCTGGATGCTCTTTCGCTCGAGGCGGGGACCATGGTGCTGGTGGAGACCTCGGAGACTGCGAGAATCCTGGAGCATCTCAGCGTGGTCAAGGCGACTTCGGGCGGATCGGCGGCAAACACGCTCGTTGGTGTGGCCTCCCTCGGCCGAGAGGCCTCCTTCATAGGCACGCTTGGAAGGGACGCCTTTGGCGAGACCTACGCCGCCGACCTGGCGGCGGCGGGCGTGAAGTTCGAGCCCGTACACTACGGCGAAGATGGTGAGAGGACGGGCCATTGCGTGGTCGTCGTCACCCCCGAGGGGCAGCGAACCATGCTGACCCATCTCGGTGCATCGACGGGAGTCGCCCGTGCCATGGAGGCGTTGTTGGAGGAGCCGGCCCCGGGGATCGTCTATTTCGAAGGGTACGTTCTCGATTCCCCCGGTGCCGAGGCGGTTATGAACCGGATGCTCGCCAACCCGATCGAGGGGCGCCGCATCGCCTTCTCACTTTCGGACCGCAACCTCGTCGAGCGGCGCAAGGCGGAGATTTACCAGATGCTTCACTCCGGCGGGGTTGGCCTGGTTCTCGGGAACGAGGGGGAGGCCTGCGAACTCACGGGCGCCGCCGACGCGGCAAGCGCCGTTGACCGCTTGGCCGAGCTCGTGCCCCAGGGCGCAATAACCCTGGGCGCAGAGGGAGCTCTCGTCTACTCCGGATCCGAGCGGGTCGAGGTGCATGCGTTTTCGACCGAGGTCGTGGACACAACCGGTGCCGGAGATCTTTTCGCCGCCGGATACCTGGCGGCGGTGGAGAGCGGCGCGGATCTACGCACGAGAGGCGAACTCGGCTGCCTTTGCGCCGCCGAGGTTATCTCGCATTTCGGCGCCCGTCCCGCGGTGCGCCTAGCGGAGCTGGCCGGGGGCTTGCTCGGTCAGTGATGAAGATAGCGATCGGCGAGGCCGACCAGCGAGGAGGCAAGCCACCGGCCGAGGGGATCTATGGCCGTCTTCAGGGCCTGGGGGTCTGAAAGGAGTTCTTCGGCCAGCAGAAGTTCGGCGCGGTATGGCACCTCGAGCGAATGGTGAACATGACCTAGCTGCGTTTCGTGGAAGCTCGAATGGAGTAGTCCGGCGCGCTCGAAGGTGAGAACGTCCCCCAAGTTCGCCTGCTCCGGAAAAAGCTCCAGCGCGGCCTCGAAGTCCGGCGCGGCGTCCTGCATTTGAAGGCGGAACGAGACCCCCATCTCCAACCCGGGCGGATCTTGCATCGGCTGCCCCATCCACCAGGACCGGTAGGCGCTCTGGCTGAAAGTCGACCAGGCGAAGGACAGGTCCGCGCGTACCCGCGGCGGCTCCGGCTCCCCTGGAATCGTGTAACTGGCCTCGTAGTCGATGCCGCCGCCCCAGACATCGATAACCATCCGCTCATCGATGTCTGATTGCTCGAGCATCGAGTCCTCGACCGCTTCGCGGACGACGGAGACAAGCTCGAGGAGGACGTGATCTAGCATGTAAGAGTAAATCTAGCGGCGTAAGCAGGTGCCAGGCGTGTCTCGTGATTGGCTTTCCAGGAGGGTGATCGGCTACGCGCACCAGGGCGGTGCCCTAGAGGGGCCCTCATCGACCTTGTGGGCGATGTCGAGGGCTCTCGAAGCCGGCCTAGGCGGGCTGGAGCTGGACCTGCATCGCACCCGCGACGGCGTTCTGGTGGTGATGCATGATGAGAGCGTCGACAGGACCTCCTCAGGTGAAGGCTTGGTTGCCCAGCTCACCTGGGACGAGCTGGGCCAGCTCGACAACGCCTACTGGTTCGTTCCCGGCAGCGGCGAGGCGATAACCGTTGGTGCCGGCCCGGGAAGCTATCCCTATAGGGGCCGGGCGCCTCGCGATCGCACATTAGGTATCGCGCGCTTTTCGGAGGTGCTGGAGTTCTTCCCCAAGGCGATCATCAACGTGGACATCAAGCAGGCGCCCCCCAATGCCGAGCCCTATGAGGCACAGGTCGTCGAAGAGATCCTCGCCGCACGCGCCGAGGATCGGGTGATGGTGGCCTCCTTCAGGGATTCCTCACTATTCGCCGTACGCAAGCTCAACTCCGTCATCGCAACCTCGGCGGGCCCGGGAGAGGTAAGCGAGTTCTACTTCGCCCTAGTCTCCAGTCCCGCCTCAGCCGTGGCGATGGCCAAGTCCCTTCCGTTCGTCGCCTTCCAGATCCCTCGCTACTACGGCGAGATCGAGCTGGCCACCGAGGAGTTCATGGAGGCGGCCCACCAGGCGGGCAAGGCCGTCCACGTCTGGACCGTCAACGATGAGCGCGAGATGAAGGCTCTGGTCAAGCGCGGAGCTGACGGGATAGTTTCGGACCGCCCCAGCGTGTTGGCCAGCGTGTTGAAGGGGCTCGACTGCGGGTTCAGCCTTTCGTGATAGCGGCCACGGGTGTATCCGCCGCCCCCGCCGGGCCCGGAGGCGGACGGCTATGAGGATTCTGGTGGCAATGTCCGGCGGGGTGGACTCCTCCGTGGCGGCGATGCTGTTGAAAGAGGCCGGGCACGAAGTGGTCGGGGCGACGATGAAGCTCTGGGGCGGAGTCAGCGACTCGGGCTGCTGCTCTGTATCCGATGTTGAAGATGCCCGCCGGGTGGCCGCGCGAATCGGTATCGACCATCACATCTTCAATTTCACCGAGGAGTTTGAGGAGTCGGTGGTTGGCCACTACGTGGAGGCTCATGCGCGTGGATTGACCCCCAACCCGTGCATTGAGTGCAATCGCAGGGTCAAGTTCGACCTTTTCATCGACCGTGCCGTCCGGCTCGGTTTCGACGGGGTGGCAACCGGCCATTATGCGCGTGTCGCCGAGGGGCCGGCTGGCCGGCGGCTGCTACGGGGAATCGACGTGGCCAAGGATCAGTCCTACGTTCTTTCCATGCTCTCCCAGGAACGCCTGGCGCGGCTGCTGCTTCCGATCGGCGAGTTCAAAAAGCCCCGGGTTCGCGAGATCGCGGCGTCCGCCGGCCTGCCCACGGCGGCCAAGGCCGACTCCCAGGACGTCTGCTTCATTGCCTCCACAACCTCCCGCGTGGACTTCCTGTCCCGACGCACCGTCATGCACCCGGCACGCCTGGTCGCTTCCGGCTCTCGCCAGGTGCTCGGAGAGCTTCCCTCCATCGAGGCGGTAACCATCGGCCAGCGGCGCGGGCTTGGCACTGCCGGTGACTCCGCTCGCCGCTATGTGATCGAGGTCGACCGTTCGCGAGGGGAGGTCGTGCTGGGCACGGTGGAGGAAACGATGGTGAGCGAGGCCCGCTTCGCCGAGCCCACCTTCACCGGGGCTCCCCTTCGCGCGGGTGAGGCGATCGAGTGCCAGACATCGGCACATGGTCGAGCCGTGGGGGCGGTCTATGAGCCCGGCCGTGCCATCTTCGACTCTCCCGTGAAGAGAGTCGCGCCCGGACAGACAATCGCGTTCTATCGTGGCGATGAGGTCCTTGGTGCGGCGATCGTCGCCTGAGGCCCCCGGACGTGAACCCAGAGACAAGCGGGAGGAACAGCATGCCGCCAGCGGATCCATCGCTCTCCCGGCAAGAGGCGGCTAGAAGGATGTCGTATCTTGCCTCGCTGGTTAGGCAGTGGGACTTCGCCTATTACGTCCTGGACGCCCCCGAAGTCAGCGATTACGACTACGACCAGGCATACCGCGAGCTGGCTGAGCTGGAGCAGCGCTTCCCCGACCTCGTGGATGTGAACAGCCCGACACGCAAGGTATCGGGATTCGCGAGCGAGCTTTTCGCCTCGGTCGTCCATGCGGTGCCGATGCAGAGCCTCGATAACGTGTTCTCCCTCGACGAGCTTGACGCCTGGGCACAGCGGATCGTCCGCGGGCTGCGCGCGGCCGGCCTCCCGCTCGAGGCCGGTGCCTCTGAGATCGAGATGGCCTTCGAGCTCAAAATCGATGGTGTTGCCATGTCGATCACTTACGAGCACGGCGTGCTCACCCGTGCCGCCACCCGCGGAGACGGGGTGGTCGGGGAGGACGTGACCGCGAACGTCCTGACTATCGAGACGATCCCGCACCGGCTTCCCGGAGGCTCGCCGCCCGAGCTGCTCGAAGTCCGCGGCGAGATCTACATGCCGGTCTCGGTCTTCAACCGGCACAACGAGGCGGTCCTGCGGGCAGCCACCGAGGGAGAGGGCGACATCTCCGCCCACCGCGGCAAGATCTTCGCCAACCCGCGCAATGCAGCGGCGGGTTCCTTGCGCCAGAAGGACCCGCGCGTGACTCGGAGCCGGAATCTCTCCTTCTGGGCCTACCAGGTGGGCGAGGCCTCAACGGTGGAGTTCGACAGCCATCTCCATTCCTTGGATTACCTGCGCGGCTTGGGCTTTCCGATCAACCCGAACACCGAGCGGATGGTGGGTATCGAAGCGGTCGCCGCGAAGGTCGCCTACTGGGTGGAGAACAGGCACAGCCTGGACTATGAGATCGACGGCGCGGTTATCAAGCTCGACTCCTTCCGCGAGCGGGAGATGCTCGGATCCACCTCGCGCGCTCCCAGGTGGGCGATCGCCTACAAGTTCCCGCCCGAGGAGCGCAGCACGCTTCTCCGTGCCATCAAGGTCTCCATCGGCAAGACGGGCCGGGCCACCCCCTTTGCCGAGCTGACCCCTGTTTTGGTGGGAGGTTCGGAGGTTGGACTGGCCACGCTGCACAACTTCGGCCAGGTCGCCTTGAAGGACCTGCGTGAGGGGGACACGGTCATAGTCCGCAAGGCCGGCGATGTCATCCCCGAGGTGGTGGGCCCGGTGTTGAGCATGCGGCCGGAAGGGCTCGAGCCATGGGCGCCGCCGCAGCAGTGCCCGGTCTGCGGTGAGGCTCTCTATCGGGCCCCCGGCGAGGCCGACAGTTATTGCCCCAACTTCGAGTGCCCGGCCCAGGTGGTGCAGCGCATCGCCCATTTTGCGAGCCGGGGCGGGATGGACATAGAGGGGCTCGGGGAGTCGACGGTGCAGCGTTTCGTGGACGAGGGTCTCGTAGCCTCCGCCGCAGACCTGTACTACTTGAACGCCGGAGATCTGGCCGGCCTGGAGCGCTTCGGGGAGCGCAGCATCCAGAACCTGCTCAGCGGGATCGAAGATTCACGCCACCGGCCGCTTGCGCGGCTGCTCGCTTCGCTGACCATACGCCACGTGGGCTCGGTGGCTGCCGAGGCATTGGCCACCAGGTTCACGACGCTGCAGGCGCTGATGACCGCGGGCGAAGAGGAGATTGCCGATGTCGAGGGTATCGGACCCACAATTGCCCGAGGGGTGGTGGCGTTCTTCCGTGACGCCAGGAATCTGGGAATGATCGAACGGCTTCTGGCGGGCGGGGTGGCACCCTTGGCGCCCGAGGTAGGTGCCGGGGGTCATGACCACTTGAAGGGGCGCAGTGTCGTTGTCACCGGGACCCTGGAGAACTACAGCCGCGACGAGGCGGCCGATGCGATCAAGGCCGCGGGGGGAAAATTCGCAACTTCGGTGAGTTCGAAGACCTTCGCCGTCGTGGTGGGCAGGGAGCCCGGCGCCTCCAAACTGAACCGGGCGGTGTCGCTGGGAGTCCCGCGCATAGGCGAGGAAGCCTTCCAGCGCTTGCTGCAGGGGGACCTGACGGTCGTGGAAACAAGCGTGCTCGATTGACTCCGCAGCTTGGGGCGGGTTATCGGCTGGGGGCGGCTGATCTAGGATGGTGGCTATGGCACAGCGGAGGCGCTGTAGGCGCCTACCCCTACCGGGCTAGTGATTGCGGTTGAAGCGACTCAGTGAGCATCTCGGAGCAGTCCTGTCGGGCAGGTATGTGTTGGTCGACCTGGTTGGCCAAGGCGGGTCTGGTGTTGTTTACCTAGGCCGCGACCTATCGCTCGGGCGCAAGGTCGCCGTCAAGCTCCTCCACGAAGGCTTGAGCGCCGATACGGCCTTCATCCGCCGATTCCACGCCGAAGCCAAAGCCGCCGCATCGCTCAATCACCCGAACATCGTTAAGGTGTTCGACTGGGGCGAGGCCGAGGGCTCGCCCTATCTGGTGTTCGAATTCCTCGCCGGGGGAACGCTGCGCAACTTTCTTGACAGCGGCCAGCGCCTCAGCATCTCCCAGGCCGCCAAGATCAGCGGCGATGTGGCGGGCGCCCTCGCCTACGCGCATGCGCGTGGCTACATCCACCGAGACATCAAGCCATCGAACCTGCTCTTCGACGAGGAGGGAAGGATCAGAATTGCCGATTTCGGCATTGCCCGCGCGCTGTCGGAGGCGGCCTGGACCGAGCCTGTTGGCACGGTCCTCGGCACGGCGCGGTACGCCTCTCCCGAGCAGGCGATGGGTAACGCAGCCAACCAGGCCGCCGACATATATTCCTTTGCCCTGGTGATGCTCGAGGCAGTTACCGGCGAGCTTCCCTTCGTCGCGGACACAACCCTGGGGACGCTGATTGCCCGCACCAAGGACGACCTGTCCGTCCCGGAGCAGCTGGGCGAGCTTGCCCCTTTGATCCGGATGATGGGCAAGGTGGATCCGGCCGAGCGCTGGACCGCGGCGAAGATTGCCGAAGAGGCGGGCCTCATCCAGCGGGCGCTTCCGGTTCCGGAGCTGCTCAAGGTGGAAAAGTTCTCCCCTTCGGCGGCGGCTACCGATCCCCCGACTCAAGTGGCTCGCCTGGAGCCTGTCGATGCCGAGGCCCCGGTGGCGGCCGGACGGATCCAGGAGCTGGTCGTGGCTCCAAGCTTGTACGACCAGGACGACGGGTTGAACGGCCATGTGGCTCAAGGGCCGTCCACGAATGCCACCGCCCGGATGGATTCGTTGCCCGCATCCGAGCCCGCCGGTGCCACGCAAGAGCCGGGCAAGGCAAAAGGCAAGGGGATCCTGGCCGGGCCGTGGCGCAAGCTGGGCCTGGCGCTTCTTGTCGCGATCCTCCTCGCCGCGTCAGGGTATTTTGCGGCTTGGCGCCTGGAGTCGGCCGCAGTACCCAACGTCGTTTCCCGCACCCAGGCCGTGGCGGTGTCGATGATCAAGAAGGCGGGCTTCAGCCAGGGAAGCATTACTTGGACCCACTCGCACACGGTACCCGAGGGGGAGGTTGTCTCCCAGTCTCCGACGGCGCGCTCGTCCCTCTGGAAAGGGACAAAGATCTCCCTGGTCATCTCGCTCGGTCCTCCGGATGTGCGCGTGCCAAGCGTGGTGGGTGAGACGAAGGCGGCCGCGCAGGCTGCACTTTCGGCCGAGCACCTGACCTATACGGAGACTGCAGAGTACTCCGAAACCGTCAATGCCGGTGACGTGATCTCCCAGGCCATGGCAGGCGAGATGGTGCGACCCGGGACGGCGGTGGCCATGGTGATCTCGGAAGGTCCTGCTCCACGGACCGTCCCGAACCTGGTCGGCGCGACTCAGGCCGCGGCCAGCGCCCAACTCGCGGCGATCCAGCTGGGCGTGACGGTGGTGCAGGCCTACTCCAACACGGTCAATTCCGGCGTGGTCATGTCCCAAAGCGTGGCGCCGGGAAACAAGGTGGCGCGCGGCACGGTCATCACCATCACCGTTTCGCAGGGTCCCCATCTGGTGACGGTCCCCAACCTGCTCGGTGCGACGCTATCCCAGGCCGAGGCAACGCTCAAGCAGATTGGACTGACGCTCGTCCTCTATTCGGGCTCCAATCCGTCCGGCGCTTCGCAGGTGACGGGGCAGCTTCCCGTGCCAGGGAAGGTCGTACTCTACGGGTCGCAGGTCATCGTCGCGACTCAGTGAGCATTGCCGTCAGGCCGTGATCTCCTGGATTCGCTTCGCCACGTCGCTGGGGTTGAGCCCGTCAGGGGAGACCGCGCCCTGCAGTGACATCAGCTTGGTGAAATCACCGGTGATTCGGATGCGGCCGTTCATGAAAGCAGTGATGGCGGCCTGGGTATCGAGGTTTACGAAGATGCTCTTGGCGGTCTCGTAATCGATCCGCACCGTGATCTCGGCATCGGCGAGTTCACCCAGTTCGATGTCGAGGAAACCCTGGCTGGTGTCGATATAGGTCTTGAGCTCACCTTCGCCAAAAGGAATGTCGGTGACAACCTGGTTCATGCGGATCTCGAAGTCGGCGGCCGGCTTTCCATGCTCGTCGACGTGGGCTTGGCGCATTTCGCGCACCTTATCGATCCATTCCTGGGAGAGGAACTGGTACTTTTCCACCCGGCAACCTCCACTGCTGCATAAATTCTAGGCGCCTCAGGCGTGTTGGCTCGGTGCGCAACGCCGAAGGGACGATGCGCGGAACCCGGGGGCGGTGATAGCGTGGCCCTTCGATCCACCGGCTCTATGGCCGGCACGAGTGTGAGGTGGGAATGGCCGATCAAGCGGGTTTTGATGCTCCTCGCAGGCGCCGGGGCGTGCCCGGCAGCCGGAAGGTGCTTTTCATCCATGGCTTTACGGGGGCCCCGGCCACGCTGGAACCCCAGATCGAGGCAGCCGCCGCGGCGGGATACGACCTCTACGTCCCCCTCCTGCGTGGGCACGGAACCTCGCTGGATGACATGGTGCCTACCCGGTACGAGGACTACCTGGAGGACGCGCGGAGGGCTATGGACGATCTGGCCGGAGGTGAGTCGCCCGTCATGGTTGTGGGGATCTCAATGGGCGGGACCCTGGCGATTGATCTTGGCCTCTCGGACTCGCGGGTGGAACGGATGGTTCTCATCAACCCCCTGGTGCTTCCTCCCGCCGATAGCTATCTGACGCTTCTGGACCAGCTGCTGGAGGCGGGTGTCGAGGTGGCCCCCGCCGTCGGTTCCGACATTGCCGACCCCGAGATCAGGGAGGCATCCTACGATGGCTCTCCGATCCGGGCCGCACGTAGCCTCTTCTTGAACACTGCGCGAGTGGCGCCCCGCGTCGGCGAACTGCAAATGCCGATTCTCCTTTTCAGCTCACTACAGGACCATGTGGTTCCGGTGGAGTCCGGGGAATACCTGACCGCCCAGGCCGCATCGGTCAAGCGGGTGGTTCTGGAGCGCTCGTATCACGTGGCGACGCTGGACTACGACAAGGACCTGATAACGAAAGAGATGCTGGACTTCCTCGCATCCTGAGGCGCTGGTCCGGCCGGGACGCCGGCCATTGGAGGGCCATAGGCTGTATTGCATGTCTTCCGACCAGATTTCTCGAGATGAGACACTCCATATCGCACACCTGGCCCGGTTGGCGATTACCGACGAAGAGGCCGATCTCTACTCCCGGCAGCTTTCTGCGGTGCTTGCCCACGCCCGCGACATAGGCGCCCTGGACATCGCCGGTGTGGAGCCGACCATGCACGCCGTTTCCATGCGCAACGTCATGCGCGAGGACGTGGTGGCTGACTCCCTCGACCGCGAGGAGGTACTGGCCTCTGCGCCTAGCTCTGAGGCGGGCATGTTCCTCGTTCCCCGCATCATGGGGGAGGAGTGATCGTGGCAATTGTGGATATGGCCGCCCGGGAGATTGCTTCCGCGGTGCGCAACCGAGAGCTCTCGGCCACCGAGGTCGTGGAGGCGCACCTGAGCGAGATCTCCGCTCATGACCGTGAGGTCGCCGCGTTCCTGCTCGTCCTGGCGGACGAGGCTCGCCACCGGGCGCGGAGCATCGACGAGGCGATCGCCCGCGGCGAGGAGGTGGGACCGCTCGCAGGTGTGCCGATTGCCGTAAAGGACAACATGACCCTGCGTGGAGTGGAGACCACCTGCGCCTCCCGAATTCTGGCGGGCTGGCGGCCACCGTACACCGCAACGGTTGTGCAGAGGGTTGAGTCGGCGGGCGCCATCGTCATAGGCAAGACCAACCTGGATGAGTTCGCCATGGGTTCGTCCACCGAGAACTCCGGCTTTTTCCCCACCCGGAACCCAATCGACCTCTCCCGCGTGCCAGGCGGATCCTCGGGCGGAAGCGCCGCGGCGGTGGCGGCCCGGTTCACGCCCCTGGCACTCGGCTCCGACACCGGGGGCTCGATCCGGCAGCCGGCATCGCTCTGTGGCGTGGTGGGTGCCAAGCCCACCTACGGCCTGGTTAGCAGATATGGTCTCATCGCTTTCGCGTCTTCACTGGACCAGATCGGCCCGTTCGCCAGAAGCGTCGAGGATGCCGCCGCCCTGCTGTCGGTGATCGCATCTCGGGATCCCATGGATTCGACCTCGCTCGGTGTGGGCTTCGACGCTTCGGGTATCGCCGAGGGCGTCCAGGGCATGCGCATAGGCGTTGTCGAGGAGATGCTCGAGGGCGTCTCTTCCGGGGTGGCCTCGGTGCTTGATTCCGCCATTGCGGCCCTGGAAGCCGCAGGGGCAGCCATAGAGAGGGTATCTGTGCCGGCGGCACGCTACGGTTTGTCGGCCTACTACCTGATTGCCCCCGCCGAGGCTTCTTCAAATCTGGCCCGCTTTGATGGGGTGCGCTACGGCCTGCGCGTAGAGGGCGAGGACATCACCGAAACCTACCTGCGCACTCGCGAGAGGGGTTTCGGCGCCGAGGTGAAGCGCCGGATAATGCTCGGCACCTACGCATTGTCGGCCGGCTACTACGACGCGCTATATGGGAAGGCACAGCAGGTGAGGACACTCATCGCGCGGGACTTCGCCGCGGCCTACGAGCACTTCGACGCGCTGATCTCCCCAACCTCCCCCACGGTGGCCTTCCGCTTCGGGGAACGCTCCGATCCGCTTTCGATGTACATGTCCGACGTGTGCACCATACCCTCGAACCTCGCCGGGCACCCGGGCATGAGCGTCCCATTCGGCCCCGCCGAGAACGGCATGCCCGCCGGTGTTCAGGTTCTCGCCCCCGCGCTGCGCGAGGGCGTGATGTTCAGGGTGGCCATGGCCCTCGAGGCGGCGGCCTCGGAGGCGGCTGTGCCGGAGTGGGCCAAGGCCGCCGGCTCTGGCGGAGCGGCGTAGCCGCGGTTGGGGAACGGAAGGATGCCTGCTTTGTCGCTCGAGGACAAATACCTGATAACTGTAGGGCTGGAGGTTCATTGCGAGCTTCGCACCGCCACCAAGCTGTTCTGCGGATGTGCGAACGTCTTCGGGTCGCCTCCCAACACCAACATCTGCCCGGTGTGCCTGGGGCTCCCGGGTGCGCTGCCGGTGTTGAACCGCCGCGCGGTCGAATATGCGATCGCCATCGGTCTTGCCCTCAACTGCGACGTTCGCCGCAGTGTCTTTGCGCGCAAGAACTACTTCTACCCGGACATGCCCAAGGATTTCCAGATCTCCCAGTACGACGAGCCGATATGCGTCGAGGGATATCTGGAGCTCCCGGTGGCCGGGAAGCGGGTGGGGATCGTGAGGGCGCACATCGAGGAGGACACCGGGAAGACCACCCACGTGGGCAGCTCCGGGCGCATCCAGGGAGCCGATTTCTCACTGGTTGACTACAACCGCTCAGGGATCCCACTGGTGGAGATAGTCTCCGCACCTGATATGGAGAGCGCGGAGGAGGCCCGCGAGTACGTCTCCGAGCTGCGTGCAATCCTCGTCGCCACGGGTGCCACCGACGGAAAGATGGAGGAGGGTTCGCTGCGGGTGGACGCCAACGTGTCGGTCCACCGAAAGGGGACCGAAGAGCTGGGCACCAGGTGCGAGATAAAGAACCTCAACTCCCTCCGTTCCCTTGGCCGCGCCATCCAATACGAGGCGCGCAGGCAGATGGAGATCGTCGAGGAAGGCGGGCGTGTGCGCCAGCAGACCCGCCACTGGAACGAGGACCAGGGCGTCACTTCGTCTCTGCGCTCCAAGGAGGAGGCGAACGACTACCGCTACTTTCCCGAGCCGGACCTGGTGCCGCTCGAGCCTTCGAGCGAGATGGTCGAGCTGGTGCGCGCCGAATTGCCGGTGCTGCCTCCCGCGCGCCGGGCTGCATTGTCGGATCTGGCCGGCGGAAAGCCGAATCGGTCGGAGCTGGAGCAGATCGGCACCTGCATCGGCCTGGATCTAGATGGCTTCGTAAGCTCGGCGGCCGAGGCGGGGCTGCCATTCAAGCTCGCGCTGTCGAGAGCTGCCAACGAGCTTGCTGCCCTGGTCGGCGCGGGGGAGGCCCTCTCGCCCGAAGCCTTTGTGGGGGTCTTGAAGGCGGAGGACTCCGGACGGCTCTCCGCCACCCAGGCCAAGGCCGTAATGGCCTGGCTTGCGGAGACGGGAGGAGCCGTCGAGGAGGCCATTTCCGCGCTCGGATTCGTGGGCCTTTCCGACGATGAGGTCGGGTCTCTGGTCGACAGGGTGACTGCAGAGCACCCCAACGAGTGGGGCCGTTATATGGCCGGGGAGAACCAGCTGGCAGGATTCTTCATCGGAGCCGCCATGAAGGCCTCCGGAGGCAAGGTCAACGGGCGGGTTTTCTCGGCCTTGCTGGCAGGAAAGCGGGAGAGTGCCCAGAGCTGAACAGCGCCGGCGCCGCGTCGGCTGACATCGGAGAAGCAGGGCTCACGACCTTTGGCCCCGGCGATGCGGCACGGCACTCGGGTATGATCGTCGTGTGCAGGTGCATCGCCTGGGGCGCGACGCACTGGAACCCAGTGCCGAGAGCCGAGCCACAGTTGTCGCCGGAATGGCGATCGTCGTTGGCGTGGCGGTACTTCAGTGGATGTATGTCGTGGGACCGCTACTTCACTCGCGGCCGCTTATCTGGCAGGACTCGCTTGATTACATCCGGCTCAGCTCGACCCCGCTGCGAGATCTCTTCACGCGCTCGCGCCCGCCACTCTACCCTTACCTGATACGCCTCCTCGGGCATGGGCGCGGGATGCTTCTCGCCCAGGGCGTGTTCTCGGCCCTCTCTTTCGACGTGCTGGCCCTCGCGGTGTTCGGGCGCATCGGCCGCGGCTGGTTCCGCTACCCGGTGGCCGCCTTCATCGCCTGCACGGCGGTGGCCCAGTCCATCTCGCTCTGGGACTACTCCATCCTCACCGAAAGCTTCACCCTCTCAGTGAACGCGCTTGCCTTGGCAAGCTGGGTCGGCCTGCGCGGGTCCCGACTTCTTGTGCCCGCTCTGGGCTTGGCGACCTTCGCCGGTGTGCTACTCAGGGACTCGGAGGTGATGCTCTTCGGACTCCTCGCGCTCGGGCTCGCGATATTCGGCCTTTACGACAAGCCCGAGCGGCGACTCCAGTGGGCGGCTGCCGTCTGCGTCGCCGCGGTGTCCCTTGGCGCGCTCTACGTGGCCGTGGGAACCAAGCGGACCTCGGTCTATCTGAAAGACGTCTTCTATGTGAGGATCTTTCCCTTCCCTGAGCGGGTGGCGTGGTTCAGCGCCCACGGCATGCCCGACGCTCAGGCGATCGACGCGCTCGCGACTGCCACCCCTGCGCCTGCCGGGTACGCGAAGGTGGTCATCTACCATGCCGCGGATCCGGCCTTCTCATCCCTGGATGCCTGGTTCCGCCACTCCGCGTCGCGCGCATACCTGCTCTACCTCGCCACTCATCCCGGCTATGTCTTGTTCGAGCCTTTCCAACAGCCGACGCAGTGCTTCAATTCGGTTTCGTCCAACGTTCGCGGCTACGCGCCCCGGGGCCAAAGCTATCCGCGGCTGATCGACGACATCGTCTTTCCCCCCGGATGGCTGCTGATTCTCGGCGCGCTTTTGACGGCCTCGCTGATCATCGGCGACGATGCCGACGAAAGGCTCCTGGTCCAAGGCCTGGCGCTGATGGTGGTGAGCATCGTTCTCACGCTGATCGTCTGGCACGGTGAGGGCCAGGAGATCGCCCGCCACAACCTGGAGTCCGACGTGACCGGCCGTCTGGCGTTGGTGGTGGCACTTGCCGCATTGGGCGTGACGACGCGGCGCGGGACCGATCGCGACAGCGGAGCGATCACCGCCGACTAGATGCGCCAGGGTTCTTGGCATTTCCGCGTGCCCACGGCCTTGGCTATTGTTAAAGCCCATGCAGCCAACCGAGAAGAACGCCTACCGCCGCGACCTCAAGATCCGCTCCAAGGATGTCACCGAGGGCTATACCAAGGCTCCCGCCCGCGCCATGTTGCGGGCTGTGGGAATGACCGACGAGGATTGGGACAAGCCCCAGATCGGGGTCGCCTCGTCCTGGAACGAGGTGACGCCCTGCAACCTTCCCTTGGCCGAGCTTGCCAGGAGGTCGAAGGACGGGGTCTTCTCGGCAGGCGGGTTCCCCTTGGAGTTCACCACCATTGCGGTCAGCGACGGCATCTCCATGGGGCACGAGGGCATGCACGCCTCACTCGTCTCCCGCGAAGTTATCGCCGATTCGGTGGAGACCATGATGCACGCCGAGCGCTTTGACGGGCTCGTGGCCCTGGCCGGCTGTGACAAGTCGCTGCCGGGGATGCTGATGGCGGCGGCCCGCCTCGACCTTCCGGCGGTCTTCCTCTACGGCGGGACCATCATGCCGGGCCACGCCGACGGCCGGGCACTTGACATCGTCTCGGTCTTCGAGGCCGTAGGCGCCCGGGCGACGGGTGGGCTGACGGACGAGGAACTAGCCCTGATCGAAACCAACGCCTGCCCCACCATCGGTTCCTGTGCGGGAATGTTCACCGCCAATACCATGGCGTCGGCGGCCGAGGCCTTAGGCATGGCGCTGCCGGGATCATCGTCGGCCCCCGCGGTTGACAAGCGGCGGATGGATTACGCCTATCGTTCGGGTGAGGCCGTGATCCGTCTGCTTGAACTCGATCTGAGGGCTCGCGCGATAATGACGCGCGAGGCTTTCGAGAACGCGATCGCGGTGGTCATGGCCCTGGGTGGCTCGACCAACGCGGTGCTCCACCTGATGGCGATCGCCTACGAGGCACAGGTGGATCTTTCCCTGGACGATTTCAACCGCATTGCCGCCCGTACCCCGCATATCGCCGACACCAAGCCCCACGGCCGCTTTCACATGAGTGACCTCGATCTGGTGGGTGGAGTACCCATGGTGATGCGCCACCTGCTCGAGGCGGGGCTGCTGCACGGTGACTGCGTTACCGTCACCGGCAAGACCGTGGCTGAGAACCTGGCCGAACTGGATCCGCCCGCTCCCGACGGGACCGTGGTCCACCCGTTGTCGGACCCGATCCATGCGGTAGGCGGGATCGTGATTCTTCGCGGCTCGCTCGCCCCAAAGGGCGCAGTACTCAAGGTCGCCGGCGTCGACGCCGGCGCAACCAGCTTCGATGGCACGGCGAGAGTCTTCAACGGCGAGGAGAAGGCGCTGGAAGCCATTCTTGCCGGTGAGATACAACCCAACACCGTATTGGTGATCCGCTACGAGGGTCCCAAGGGAGGGCCCGGCATGCGCGAGATGCTCGCAGTCACCGGCGCTCTGAAGGGCGCGGGCCGTGGATCGGACTGCGCGCTTGTTACCGACGGCCGCTTCAGTGGTGGAACCCACGGGCTGTCCATCGGCCACGTCGCACCGGAGGCGGTGGACAATGGCCCGATAGCGCTGGTTGCGGATGGTGACCGCATAACAGTGGACCTGGATTCCAAGAGTATCGAACTGCATGTCCCCGAGGATGAGCTGGCACGCCGGCTCGCCAATTTGAAGCATCCCGAGCCCCGCTACACCCGCGGTGTGCTGGCAAAGTACGCCAAGCTTGTCCAAGGTGCCGAACTGGGCGCCGTAACCAGCCTTTAGGCTGGTCCGCCCTCCCGTGCATGCAACGCGGGAGGACGGTATTGCATCCTCCGGGGCCGACGATTAGGATGTGCTCTACATGAAAAGCGCCTCTCTTCTAGTTGTAGTAACGATCGAGTAGCGCCGCGGTCTGTTTATCAGCGGCGCTGCTTTGCCTCCCTAGCGGGAGGCTTTTTTGTATCCAAAGGGAACCCATGTGCGAAGATCCTCCGGACTTTGACGCAAAGGAAAGCATGAGATGAAACTGACTGGGGCACAGGCCCTCATAAAGAGCCTCGAGATGCAAGGCGTGGAGGTGATCTTCGGACTTCCCGGCGGAGCGATACTGCCGGTCTACGATCCGATCATCGATTCGCCCATCCGGCACATACTCGTCCGTCACGAGCAGGGAGCCGGCCACATGGCCGAGGGCTACGCACAGGTGACAAATCGCCCGGGAGTGGCGATGGTGACCTCGGGTCCGGCTGCCACCAATATCGTTACCCCGCTGGCGAATGCGTACATGGACTCGACCCCGATGGTCGTCATCACCGGCCAGGTCGCCACCTCCTCCATCGGCACGGATGCCTTCCAGGAGGCCGACACCACCGGCATCACCATGAGCATCACTAAGCACAACTGGCTGATAACCGACGCCGCGGAGATTCCCGAAGTGGTTGCCGAGGCCTTCCACGTTGCGACCAACGGACGGCCGGGGCCGGTCCTCATTGACGTCCCCAAGGACGTCAGCAACCAGATGATGGACTGGTACTGGCCCGACGCGGTGGACCTGCCCGGATTCAAGCCGACCACCAAGGGGCATCCCCGCTCGATCCAGGCCGCAGCCAGGATGATCAAGGAGGCGCGGCGTCCGGTGCTTTACGTCGGTGGCGGAGTAATTCGCGCCGGAGCTTCCAGGGCACTGCTCACCTTGGCGGAGAAGACCGGCATACCGGTCGTGACGACCCTGATGGCGCGAGGAGCCTTCCCGGACAGCCACCCGCTCTGTCTCGGGATGCCCGGAATGCACGGCAACTACAGCGCGGTGACCGCCATGCAGAAGTCGGACCTTCTCGTTACGCTTGGCGCACGTTTCGACGACCGGGTCACCGGCAAGCTCTCCGGGTTCGCGCCCGAGGCAAAGGTCATCCACGTCGACATCGACCCCGCGGAGCTCTCCAAGATACGTCACGCCGACATTCCCATCGTCGGGGACGTGCGCTCCGTCATCGAGGATCTTATCGAGGCCCTTGACAAGGGTGAGGCCGGTGAGATGGTTCAGGCGGACCTGGCCCCGTGGATCTCTCGGATTCGCGAGTGGCAGAAGCTCTACCCGCTCTCCTATGACCGCGACGGATCCGGGAACGGTCTCAAGCCCCAGTACGTCATCGAGACTCTTTCTTCGCTGACTCCCGAGGGCTCGATCCTGGCATCGGGAGTCGGGCAGCATCAGATGTGGGCCTCCCAGTACTGGCGCTTCGATCATCCGAACGCATGGGTCAACTCCGGCGGACTCGGGACCATGGGCTATGCCGTTCCCGCCTCCATCGGTGCCAAGGTGGGAAGGCCCGACAAGGTGGTTTGGGCCGTCGACGGTGACGGGTGCTTCCAGATGACCGCACAGGAGCTGGTCACCGCATCCGCGGAGCGCATACCCGTGAAGATCGCACTTCTCAACAACGCCTACTTGGGGATGGTCCGCCAGTGGCAAGAGATGTTCTACGACCAGCGATATTCCGAGGTCTATCTCTCTCCTGACCTTCCGGACTACGTCAAGTGGGCAGAGGCGATGGGTTGCGTCGCCCTGCGCGTGGAGGCGCCGGAAGAGGTTGCGCCGGCCATCGAGAAGGCCAACGACATCAATGACCGGCCGGTGGTCATTGAGTTCCGGATCGACTCCGGCGAGAAGGTATACCCGATGGTCCCTGCCGGGGCCAGCAACGACGAGATCGTGCTTGGGCCAAGTTACGGGGGTGCACGATGACCAACATCGGGCCAAGTATCGTCCCTATGAGCCTGCCCGGCGGTCGCAGCTCACGCGGCGTCTCCCTCCACGTCCTCTCGGTGCTGGTTGAGAACAGGGCCGGCGTGCTGGCCAGGGTGGCGCAGCTTTTTTCGCGCCGCGGCTACAACATCTACTCATTGGCAGTGGCACCCACCGACGACGAGCGCTTCAGCCGCTTGACGGTGGTAGTGGACCTCGAGTCCGCTCCCCTTGAGCAGATCACCAAGCAACTGCACAAGCTGATCAACGTCATCAAGATCACCGAAATAGATCCAGTCGATGCTGTCGAGCAGGAGCTGCTTCTCGCGGTGGTGGCGGCAGACGTCTCGAGCCGCGGCCAGATACTCGAGCTGGTCGGGATCTTTGGAGCCAAGGTGTTGGACGTGGGGCTTGAACGTCTTACACTGGCCTTGGCCGACACGCCGGAGAAGCTGGACGACTTCACCGAGCTGATCAAGGTCTTCGGGCTAATCGAAGTCCAGAGGAGTGGCCGCGTTGCGCTCGCCAAGCTGAACAGAGGCGGCGGACGCGGTGGTATTTCAAGAGGAAAGGCTAGCTAGCCAAATGGCTGAAATGTTCTACGAGGCCGATGCGAATCCCTCCTTGCTGCTCGGCAAGAAGGTGGCGGTAATCGGCTACGGTTCCCAGGGCCACGCTCACGCCCTCAACCTTGCCGATTCGGGCGTCGAAGTGATGGTCGGCCTGCGCACCGGTTCCCCGTCGGCTGCCAAGGCGGCGGATGCCGGCCTGAAAACCGCTTCGGTGGCCGAGGCTTCCAAGTGGGCCGACGTGGTCATGATCCTGGCTCCGGATACCGCCCAGAAGAAGATCTACGAAGAGGAGATCGCGCCCAACCTTGTGGCCGGCAACGCCGTTCTCTTCGCCCATGGATTCAACATCCGCTATGGCCAGGTCAACCCTGACGCCGGTATCGACGTGGCGATGGTGGCACCCAAGGGCCCCGGCCACCTGCTCCGGCGGACCTACGAAGAGGGCGGTGGCATCCCCTCGTTGATCGCGGTGCACCAGGATCCGACGGGCACGGCCAAGGAGCTGGCCCTCTCCTACGCGCACCATATCGGCTCCACCCGGGCGGGAGTTCTTGAAACCACGTTCGCCGAGGAGACCGAGACGGACCTCTTCGGGGAGCAGACGGTGCTGTGCGGCGGCCTCTCCGCTCTGGTGCGGGCTGGTTTCGAGACCCTAGTGGAGGCGGGATATCAGCCCGAGTCCGCCTACTTCGAATGTCTGCACGAGCTCAAGCTGATCGTGGACCTTCTCTACGAGCACGGCTTGTCGGGCATGTGGTTCTCCGTCTCCGAGACCGCCGAATACGGCGGCCTCACCCGCGGCCCGCGCGTCATCGGCGCCCAGGTCAAGGAGGAGATGAAGAAGGTCCTGGACGAGATCCGGAACGGCGAGTTTGCCAACGAGTGGGTTGCGGAGAACGAGGCCGGCCAGCCGAACTTCGCCAAGCTTCGCGCTGAGGCGGAAGCCCACCCGATCGAGGCCGTCGGCCGCGAGCTGCGCGCGATGATGCCGTTCCTTTCGACGGCAAAGAACATCCGCGAGGTTTCCGGAGGCTAATTGAGCCAGGCTGTGCAGGAGAGGGCGGTTCTCCGCGACCTCTCCTCGGCACGCAGGTCCCACTTCGCCGCAAGTCACGACCTGCTCAACGTCATCGTAAAGGGGTACTTTTCGGCCATCGCCGTCCTGCTCGTTCTGGACGTGGCGGCGACCGCCTCGAAGTTCTTCGTCTTCACCAGTGCCCAGGTGGCGGCCTTCTCGTCTTTCGCGCCCCGTATAGGTGCGGTGGTCCTGGTGGCTGCCCTGGCAGGCGGCCTGGCAGCCGGTAGCCGGGGAGCGCCCCTCTCCCTCTTCGCCGCCGAGTTGCGGCTTCTGTTCCTCTCTCCGATGAATCGCGAGCGGCTGCTGCGCGGCAAGGCCGTGCGCGCGGTCATCCGTTACGCCATCGCGGGAGCCTTTCTCGGGGCGGCGATCGGCTTCGGCGCGCGGACGTTGTCGCCCGCCCATCCCGCTGACCCGCCCCTGGGCTTTGGCGCCCTGGGCGCGATGGCCGGCCTCGCCTATGGAGCGGGCTCCACCATCTCCCTCTCGCTTGCCCTGGGCAGGCGGGTGGCTTACGGCATCGGGTTTCTGCTTGCCGCCTTCGAGGCCGCCGCCTACCTGAGCGGCCTGCACATCGATCCCTTCTACCTCTCCGGCCAGACCCTGCGATACGGAACGGGCGGTACGACGCTCGCCTTCACGGCGCTCGGCGCATGGGCTGTCCTTGGGGCACTTGGTATCATGCGAACTGGCAGTGCCGACATTGAAAAGATCGAGCGTCACTCCGAGATGGTGTCCAGGCTGCGCTTCGGCTTGGCGACCAGGGATATACGAGCCGTTATACTCGCCTCCCGCGCGCTGTCCGAAGACGGCTACCGCCCGAGGCGGGCCTTTGCCTTTCTCTGGCGGTTGCTGCCTTCCCCTCGCATGGCGCCCGTGCTCCGCTCGCTCGCCAACTTCACACACTGGTCGATCCGGCGATACGTTCGCCTTCTGGCGCTGGTGCTCGTCTCGAGCTGGCTGGCGACGCTCGCCTGGGAGAAGGGGGCACTTGCCTACCTGGCCGCCATCCCCCTCGCATTCGCGGCCGGTCTTGAGCTGGTGGATGCGCTCAGTTCCGTGGTGGATCGGCCGGTCAACTTCGTCAATATCCCTGTCGACGACGGCTGGCTGGTCTCCAGGCTGCTTGTCCTGCCGGTGATCGTCGGGGTGGTGCTCTTCGAGGCGGCGTCAATGGCGACTTCCCTGTTCGTGAAGGGGGTCCCGCTGGCGGTAGTGGCCTCGGTGGCGCTCTCGATGGGAGTGTCGGTTGTCTTCGGGGCGGCCATAACCGCCGTCAGGTCAGGCGCTCCTAGCGTGGGTGTCGGCCTTCTTACCCCGGAGGCCCAGTCATTCGGAATCTTCTTGGAGCTGGTTCCGCTGGTGGCAGCATCGGTATGGCTTCTGCCTTCCTTGAACTCCCACCACGCGGTTAGCCTGGGGCGGCCGCCTGAGACCGACGCGCTTTCAGGAGCATTCTTCTCGCTGGTGGTGCCGGTGGGAACCTGGGCCTGGCTACGGGCCCGGAACGTGATATCGGCCGAATGAGGAGCGTTGTGAATCATGGCTGCTGAGGCCAAGACCAAAGCCAAAGTGCTTGAGGTCAAGGAGCTGACAAAGAGCTTCGACCACCATGCCGCCGTCAATGGCATCAGCTTCGCTCTCGCGCCCGGCTCGGTGACCGCTCTAGTCGGCCCAAACGGCTCGGGCAAGACCACCATCATCCGCACCGTCGCGGGCCTCTCCAAGCCGGATTCGGGGCGCATCGAGATTCTCGGCGCTGCGGCGGGTTCGCGGCAGGCGCGCTCGGTCACTTCGATCATCTTCGACGAGCCGGCCCTGTATGCCGATCTCACCGTATGGGAGCATCTCGCCTTCTCGGCACGGCTGTGCGGGGTGGAGGACTTCTCTGCTCGGGCGGATGACCTCTTGCGCCGCTTCTCGATAAGTGAGTTGCACGATTCCTTGCCATCCGGCTTCTCGAGGGGCCAGCGCCAGAAGGTGTCGCTGGCGATGGGCCTTGTGCGCCCCTACAAGCTGCTCATTCTCGACGAGCCGTCCAACGGATTGGACGGGCCCGGTGTGCGCTCCCTGGCCGCGTCGCTCACGGAATCCGCCGAAGCCGGGGCCGCGGTTCTGGTGGCGACGCACCTCCCTGACCTGCTCCAAGTGTGCGGCGCGATGCTGGCCATCTCTGATGGAAAGCTTGTCTATCAGGGCAAGCCCGACCGCGCCAGGATAGAGTCCCCCTCTTAACCAAAAGCGCCGTTCGCCGAAAGGGCCATAGTGTATCCGGCGACCGGAAGTACCAAAAGGGCCGCGAAGGGTACACCGAACCGCGCGCCGCCGGTCACAAAGGCCAATCCCACCTTGGTGACCGTGTTTGTCAGGAGCGCCGCGGAGCCTGCGAGAACCGCCACGTGCTCACTCAGGGATCCCGCCGTGAACAGGGAGGCCGCTGACAACACTGGAGCGTGCGCATCCGCGAATCCGGCCAGGGCCGTGGTGGCGAGGGTGCCCGCGCTGCCGGACACCTCCGCGCCCCATCGCGATGCCACCAACACCACGGTTATAAGGGCAGCAAGCGATAGCGCAGGCAGGAGAGAGAAAGGTCGCCGGTTCGGGGCGACCCTGTCGGAGCCATGCGCCCTCCCGCGAGCGAGTAAGAAGATCACCACGCCTTCGGCGACAAGGATTGCCAAAGCGACCGCGAGTGGGGCCGCCATTGCCGACAGCACCGTGGGGCTGGCCACGCCAAGTACCAGGAAGAGCTGGACAGGAGTCGCGACGCTCGCCCCGATCGCGCCGGCAAGCAGCACCGCCTTGGGCGCCCCCGGCTGTCTCGAGGCGGAACCCATGGAGGCGGTGGTGGCCGATGCGGAGATGAATCCACCCGCGAAGCCGGCCACCAAGGTCCCGTTGGAGGCGCCCACCAGCCGCACAGCAATGTAGCCAAGCCAGCTGATTCCGGTCATGGCCACCACCAGAACCCAGATGTGGTAAGGGTTGATGGCGCCCCAAGGGCCGAGGGCCCGGTCGGGCAGGACCGGCAGGACTACGAAGGCGATGACGAAGAAGCGGATTGCGTCGTCGACCTCCACTTGCCTGAGCCAGCTCTCCGTCAGCCCGTGGATACGCCGCTTGGAGGCGAGCAGAACCACGGCAACTACGGCCAAGCCGAGTGCGAGCTGCGCGTTGGACCAAACCAGCGCGCCAAAGGCATATGTCAGCACCAGCGCGACCTCGGTGGTGGCTCCAACGTCCCTTACTGCGGTCCGTATGTAGGCGACCACACCGATTGCTCCGATGGCCAGCAGCCCTGCTGCCACCATGTAGGGGCTGAGCGAGGCGGCGACACAGCCGAGCAAACCAACCAAGGCGAAGGTGCGCGAACCCGTGGCGAGCTCTCCGCCATCGCGACTGTCCCACTCCCGTTCCAGGCCCACGCCCAGACCGAGCGCGGCGGCCTCTATGAAAGGGGTAATCGTCGAGAGTTCCATTTGCCCGCTCCGCATCCTGCCTTACCAGCCAGAAAGCTAGAGCCGGGATTTACGGCCCCAAAAGGGGACTATGTCACAGCGGGATGCGCCGCTTGGCGGCCGACAAGGGATCAGGTGAGGCCAAGGAAGTGCTGGAATCGTTGCGCGAGCCGCTCGGGATCGGGCTTGGCCTTCCTTTCCCTGGGAACGACGGCCAGCTTCGATCCGTGAACCTCCTTCAGGCCGTGCAGGAGCATCGGGCCATCCTCCTCGCGAAGGATCTCCTCGCGCACCTTTATCCGGTAGTCGGGGGTGATTCCGAGCAGGTTCGCGTCGTAGGCGGCATGGTGTAATTTGCAGAGGGTGAGGCCGTTCGGGACGATCGCCTCCCCGCCGCTCTGCGAATCCGGGATGATGTGTGCGGCGTCGAGAAGCTCTCGATGGCGCAGCCTGCAGATGGAGCAGGAACCCTGGTAGGCGTGGAGGACGCGCTCATGGAAGACCCTTTGGTGGAGGCGGGTGCGCGTCAGGGCCACTCCCCAGCGGCGTTCGGGAGAGAGTTCCGATGGCTCCTCTCCAAGGATCGGCACGCTTTGCCAGGAGCGGACCTCCAGGGCCACTTCGAGGTTGGCGGGATGATCCTCGACCACGTAGACTGGGAAGTCAGGCAGGTAGACGCCCATGGCGACACCACGCAGCCAAATCAGCGGCAATCCCGTTTCGATGCAGGCCCGTAGCTTGCGGTTGGTGGCGAGATTGGGGTCGGTGCCCTCGTACTTGTAGAAGTCGAGGCCGTCCTCCCCCTCCCGGTCGACGTAGGGCGGAATCTGGTTGGGCGGAGTGAAGGTTGTCCGGATGGTCAGTGCGCAATGGAAGCCCTTGGGTGCCCAGATGCCGTGCTGGTCGATCAGGCGCAGGCGCTCGCCGCGGTAGGTGAAGGTCTCGAGCCGGGCGCTCTCCAGCGGGCCACGCGCCGCCACCTGCGCCGCCAGCCACTCCATCAGCGCCAAGCGCAGCTCGAAGCCGTCCTCGACCACCAGGCAAGGATAGCATTGGGTCGAGCCGGCTCGTGATGGCCGGCTCGTGTATTCCACGGCCGCACGGCCGCACTCGCTCTTTCGGGCGCCTGGATGCTAGTTTCGTGGGTTGCCATTTGTATGCGAACGGCCACGCCGGCCGTGGGCGCATCTACCCGGGGGGTGCGAGGAACCAATGGATCAGTACGAGCGCTTCCTGGCTTTCTTCCCCGGCCCCAAGGGTGAGAGCGGCCAGTACGTGAAGGGCCTCTTCGACCGGGTTCTGGACGACTACTTCCACTGGAGGCGCAACTATTACCCGGCCGACGGAACGCTCGTCTCCCCGGTGGGGATGGAAGGCTTCCAGCGCGAGCGCAGCGACCTGGACGAGCGAGTAGATGAGATGCTCTCGCGCCTGCGGCGGAGCTTCCCCTTCTACTCGCCGCGCTACATAGCTCACCAGCAAGGGGAGACCACCATTCCAGCTCTGGTCGGTTCGCTGGCCGGGCTGCTGTACAACTCCAACAACGTCACCTCCGAGACGGGTGCGGTGACGGTCGAGTACGAGATCGACGCCTGCAGGCGCCTCGTGGAGATGATCGGCTTCACACCACCCCCCGATCCACCGGCGATGGTCACAGAGTCATCCCTCCAGCGCTATCGGCAGCTGCTCGAGCAGGAGTACTCCTGGTGCCACTTGACCTCGGGAGGTACGGTTGCCAATATCGAGGCACTCTGGATCGCGCGCACCGTCCGCTACTTCCCGCTTTCGATCCAGGACGTCGCCAATGCGCTTGACCTTGAGATGCGTGTGGAGGTCAAGCCGGGGACTTGGAAGGACCTGCGCAGCTTGGAGCGGCGGGAGCTGCTCCTACTACCGCCGCGCGCCGTGCTCGGCCTGGTTCCCGCTTACCTGGAATCCGTGCGCGGGAAGCTGGGCTCCTCCATTGAGGACTCCAAGCTGGCGGAAGCGGCCTGGGCATACTTGGAGACCGAGTCGCAGTACTCGGTGGCAAACGGTATATCGCGCTGCCTGGCCGACTTCCCGCCGGCAATCTTTGTCTCCGGCGCCGCCCATTACTCGATCTCCAAGGCGCTCAACCTTCTTGGGCTGGGGAGGGATGCGCTGGTGACGGTGGCGCTCGACTCCCGCTTTCGCCTTGATCTGGATGATCTCGAGGCCAAAGTGCACGAGCAGGTCGATGCGGGGAGGATTCCGTTGGCGGTGGTGGCCATCGCGGGCACTACCGAAGAGGGGGCGGTCGATCCGGTTCACCAAGTCGTCGCGCTGCGTGATCGGCTGGAATCCGACGGGGTCAGCTTCTGGCTGCACATAGACGCCGCCTGGGGCGGCTTCTTCCGCACCCTTCTGCTCGAGTCGGTCGAGGAGCGCTTCCATCGGGTGGCCTCGGCCCTGGTGGATTGGCTTGCCGGGCCCGGGCGGCTTCCCGTAGCCGAGCGGGATCGCGAAGGCGCGGACGCGGCCTGGATCCGTTCCGAATACGCCCCGGCCGTGGTGGAGACATTACAGGAGGCCTGCTCGGTCTCGCCGATCACACCGGAGGACACGGAGCGTTGTGAGCGGCTGCTGCGCCTGTTGGCCGCGCAGGTGAAGGAGAAGGACCTTGACCAGGCGATAACGACCTGCGCCGAACTAGCGCGCGAGCTGGCCGGGGGTGGCCCCGCCTCCGCCGACCGGCTGCGCCATGCAACCGAGAGGGACGATCCGGCTGTCAGGTCCGCCCGTGCAGCCCAGGACGTGGCGGACACGATCGAGCTGGAGCTGGCCCGCTTCGACTACCGGGAGATGTCCGAACTCTTCTTCCGTGCCGAGGTAAGGGTGAGCTTCGATGATCCTGATGTGGTGGGAGCGCTCGAGGCCATGTGCGAGGCGGATTCGGTTACGGTGGATCCGCACAAGATGGGTTACGTCAACTACCCCTGTGGGGCCGTGGCGTTTCGCAATGACTGGGTGAGGCTGCTGGTGAGGGAAAAGGCGCCCTACATCACCTCCATGGCCGATTCCAGGGTGGTGCACGTCCCGCCTCGCCACCTGGTGGAGCCGGCCACTCCGTCCGGCCTGGGCAAGGCGGGGGACATCGCCACCGAGGCCTTCGCGCCCTACACCCTCGAGGGGTCGCGCCCGAGCTTTCCGGCGACCGCGCTCTGGCTCAACACCGAGCTGCTCCCCCTTGACAGGGTCAATCATGGCGCGATAGTGCGGAGCTCATGGATCGCCTCGCGTGAACTCTACGAGTGGCTGGTCCACCTGGATGAAGCTCTTGGGGTGGTCGACCGGAGCCGCAGCTTCGAGGTGGTGACCTTTGCGCGCAAAGGGACGGATCCAGTCCCGCCCGACACCAACATCGTGATTTTCGGGATCACCCCCAAAGGCGGAACGACGCTGGATCGCTTCAACGACCTCACCGAGAGGGTCTACCAGAGCTTTGCCATCCGGGCGGAGGCCGGGCAGCGCAACTACAGCTACTCCCAGCCCTTCTTCCTTTCCAAGACGGTCTTCTCGGAGCCCACCTATCCGGCCCCCGCCCTGGATGGTTTCGCAAAGACGGCCGGCATCGGCGACTTCGCCGAGGCCTATCCGCGCTCCGGTATCGTCGTGCTTCGCTCCACGGTCATGAACCCTTATCTGGTTTCACTGCGGAGGATGCACCGCCAAGAGGTCCTGCGCGAATTCGTGGAGGAGCTTGCCAAGGTGTCGGAAAAGGCGAGCCGCGAACTCACCACCTGAGGTTGGTGGTGAGTTCGCGGCTACGACGCGGGCGCTAACGAGTCCTTTGGATATCAGGGACCGACCTCGCGCTCGGCCACCTCGCGGCGGACCAGCGCGCGCTGCAGCCGATTGATGGCGTTCAGATACGCGCGCGCAGAAGCCTCCACCACGTCGGTGGAGATCCCCTTGCCCGAGACCTTTACCCCATCGGATTCGAGCTGGACAACTACGTCGCCGATTGCATCAACTCCACCCGTTATCGAGGAGACCGAGAAGCCGATCAGATTGGCGCTGATGGAAGTCGCCTTCTGGATTGCCTGGCCCGCGGCATCGATCATGCCGTTGCCCTCGGCTGTCGCTTCCACCCGGCCCGCCGCCGAGGAAATGGCTACGGTCGCCTGGGGCGTACCCACGGTTCCGCCGGAAACCTTGAGTTCCTCCAGGGAGAAGGCGTCGGTGGCCACGGTGCCCAGCTCCTCGGCGACGATCGCCTCGAGGTCCGCCTCGGTGATATCCATCTTGCGGTCCGCCAGCTCCTTGAAGCGGGTGAAGGCCGCGTTCAGGGCGTCACCTTTGATGTTGATGCCCATCTTGGTCAAGGTGTCAGAGAAGGCGTGGCGCCCGGAGTGCTTGCCCAGCACGATCTGGGAACTCTTCTGCCCCACGCTCTCGGCGTCGATGATCTCATATGTCGAGCGATCGGCCAGAACCCCGTGCTGGTGGATTCCGGACTCGTGCGCGAAGGCGTTGCGCCCGACCACCGCCTTGTTGTACTGGACCGGATAGCCGGTCAGCCGGGCCACCATCCGAGAGGTGCGTGCCAGCTCCTCGGTCCGTACCTGCGTGGTGAGGCCCTGGAAGATGTCGGAGCGGATCTTCACCGCCATCACCACCTCCTCAAGCGCGGCGTTACCGGCCCGCTCGCCAAGTCCGTTTACGCAAACCTCGACCTGCCTCGCCCCTGCCTGGACCCCGGCCAGGGAGTTGGCGGTGGCCAACCCCAGGTCGTTGTGACAGTGGGTGGAGATCATGTAGTCCCCGCTGACGTTCTTGCGCACATAGCCGATCAGGGCACCGAAGTCCCAAGGTATCCCGTAGCCGACTGTGTCGGGGACATTCAGGGTCGTCGCTCCGGAGTCGACCGCGGCCTGCAGTACTTCGATCATGAAATCGAGTGGCGTGCGGGTGGCGTCCTGAGGCGAGAACTCGACGTCTTCGGTGTATCCCCGTGCGCGGGCTACACCGGCGCGGGTTTCGGCCAGCACCTGGGCTTCGGTCATCTTGAGCATGGATTCCATGTGGCTGGGCGAGGTGGAGATGAAGACGTGGATCCTCTTCCTGGCCGCGGGCTTGAGCGCCTCCCAGCAGCGGTCGACGTCCGAGAGGTGAGTGCGTGAAAGCGCCGCGATGGCAGGTCCTTCCACTCGCTCGGCGATCATCCGTACGGCTTCGAAGTCCCCCTGGCTGGCAACCGGGAAGCCGGCCTCGATGTAGTCGACGTTTAGGCGCGCGAGCTGCTCCGCGATTTCCAGCTTTTCGGTGGCATCGAGGGAAATGCCAGGCGACTGCTCGCCGTCCCGAAGTGTGGTGTCGAAGATGATCAGCTTCTCTTGTTCTTGGCCTTGCGCCATTGGTTGCCTTTCTCCGTGTGCAGATCCGGTTCACGCCTTGGCTGGACAAATAAAAAACCCCCTGTCCCATTGGGAGCAGGAGGCGTCGGCGAGCTGGCTCTTTGGCGAGCTCGCTGTTAGGTCAGTAGTAGCGCGGTGAAGATCTGCGTTGTCACTGGCATAGAGCATAGCCTCAGGCGCGCCAAGCATGCAAGAGGGGTCTGCCGGTTAGGCATTACAGGATGCTGGCGGAGTAATCTCATGAAGCGCCGGCCCCTCGGTCGCGAAGAGGCGGCCGTTCCAAACCGCGATGGCCTCGAGTTGCGGATCCTGCGAGGGTATCGGGGTGCTGGCCAGAACATCTGCGCCGCCCGGCGCGATGCAGGAGATCTGCACCCCGGACTGGATCCAGGTCACATGCGGCGTGGGAACCGCCCATACCGGATCCGGCACGGCACCCTTTGGGTACCAGCTTGCCACGACGGTCAGTCCGTTGTCGGAGAACAGTTCCGCATCGCCCATCATGCCCCCCTCCAGCTTGCCCAAACGCCGCCTGGTACCGGACCGAGCGTTGGGCCGGCCATGGCGCTCTCCAAGATGGCCTGGCCTTCGACCTTTTCGGAGGGCAGGGCCAACTCGAAGACTCGCACCGGGATGTGGGCGGTCGGATCGGCGGTCAGGTAATCGACCGGCACGTAGAGCGCACCCCCGCCGACGCTGAGCGCCGGGTTTTGCACCTGGGGGGTGCCTGCCTTGGTGGCGCAATCGAGTTTGTCCGCGGCGCTGGCCGAGCCGGCGGCGTTGAAGGTGATGATATGCGATGTCGTCCCGGTGGCCAGGTTCACCGCGAAGACCTCGTTCGCACATGAGGCCCAGATGTATCCCGAGGTGCGCTCGTCGACTTGGGAGGCGACCGGCCGCCACCATCCATCGCCTGCGGCCGGGACCACGAGGTCGCCGCTCGCTCGCGGGGTGCCCGGCTGAACCCATGAAAGGTGCCATGGTCCGACCGGCCGGCCGTGGGAGGTCGTGATCGCCGGGACGGAGAGGCTTATCTCGGAGCCGACTTGGGTGGGCACGCCGCTGGTCCTTTGGCCGAGGTCGATGGCGCCCGTCGCGAGGTCGATGTCAGTCAGGTATGTCGCATTGCCTGAAGGCGTGGTTTGGTTAACTTCGGCGAAGGCGTAGCGGCTTGCCGCACCCTGCTGCATCAGCGCAGTGACGTATTGATTCGGCGCCAGTCCCGCAATCAGTCGTGCCGGCCAGGGAAAGGCCTGAGCGGCGGCCTCGGCCGCCGAGCGCATCTGAGGCGTCATTTTCGGCGGGAACGGAGCCTGCTCGCCGGCGGTCGCGAGCGCGGCCGACGTGGTGGATGCGGAGCTCGCTGTCGGCAGCGGAGCCTTTTCTTCTACCTGCTTTAGCGGGGTGGTGGTGGCGGCCGAAGCGAGTACCGATATGGCCAGCGCTGTGCAGCCCACCATCGCAACGATCCACGCGTTGCCGCTGTTTTGCACGCGTATGAAGCCCTCGAAAGAGATTGCTGCGGAAGGCCGGGGGTTCCGTAGCGCCATCTATCGCGATCCTAGCGGGACCTTCCTGGCTAGCTGATCCGACGCCCTGAGATCCGACTTTGGCTGGATGTAGAAGTTCGCCTCTGACTAGGGATATTACAAGTTCTGGATGTTCTTGGCATTTGGTGTGCTACTGTAGTACCTAGATATGGCATA
>JAJYNL010000047.1 GCA_021786375.1 Actinomycetes bacterium | reverse complement strand
CTCGACCGGTTCTGTTCGCGAGCACAACGCAGCGGCATGAAGCCCTTCGTCACCCTGGCCCAGACCATCCGCAAACGACGCGCGGGCATCCTCGCGGCGGTAAGACTGGGGGTGAACAACGCCCGCCACGAGGGACTAAACCGGCGCGTGCGTCTGGTCATCAATCGGGCTTACGGCTTTCACTCCGCCAAGGCGGCGCGAGAAGTCCATCTATCTCGCGTGGCTGCGCGCCGATAGACCATGCGACTTGGTGGCGCCAACTCGCCACACTTGCGCTTCGGCGACTTTACTGGGGCTCGGTGTCCGGGGATGCGACTCGCCAAGCGATGCCCACTCAAGGAGTCTTGCTCAGAAGCGGGCGCTCCTCGCTCATCGTGGGGCGATTCGCGGCAAGTGGCCTTCGCGAGCGCCGCGCAACGTCCAAGCTTGCCGGACCCTAGTGGGCGTGGCCGTGGTAAGTCGGGAAGGCGTCGACCCAGTCGGGGTCGAGGTAGCCGGAGTCCCGCCCCTCGTCAACGAGCTGGTTGAGCAAGAGGGTTCCCGTGTGGATGATGTGATAGCGCATCGCCGCTGCCGCCGAGGCGCTATCGTGGGCGGCTATCGCCACGACAATCGGGCGGTGCTCGACGAGAATGTCTGCGAGGCTCCGGGATCGGTCTACCGTGCTGGCACCGAGCGTCATGGTGACAAAGCGAAGGGAGCGCACCGACTCCACCAGCTTCTTGTTGTCCGAGGCCGCGAGGATCAACTCATGCAGCACACGATCACGACTCATAAACTCCGCCTCGTCGCGCGCCGAGGCTGCCGCGGCCATCGCGTCGAGTTCGCTTTCGACTTCAGCGATTAGCGCCTCGTTGGCGCGCATCGCCGCCCGAGCAGCGGCGGGAACCTCCAGCAGCAGCCTGAGCTGGAATACCTCCTGAAGTTCGCGGGCCGAGGTGCGCAGCACCCGGAAGCCACGATTCCTCTCGAACCTCACCATGCCGGCGTCCGCGAGTCGCAGCATCGCCTCTCGCACCGGGGTGCGCGAGACACCAAACTCGTCGGCAATCTTGTAGACCGAATAGAGCTTGCCGGGTTCAAGTTTGCCCCGAAGGATCGCGTCGCGAAGCGTGGAAACAAGCTGATCGGTGATGGTGAGGCGATCCTCGAAGGTCGGCAATCTCACTCCTTGACGTGCGTTTCCTACGTTGAACAGGACAAATATGAGATCTATCGAAAACACAGCCTAAGTGTTGACAAGTAGCATGCTACTGTGCCAAGCTCAATGCCGAAAGATTCCCGAGGGAGGGAGTCGTCGCAAGGGAGAGCGTGAGTGGCACCAATCAAGTTGCACGTACTCGACTGTGGCTCGATGAGCTGCGACCTTACTTGGCTACTGCTCAAGGCCGGGAGAACGATCCGGCCGCGCGCAGAGAAAGACCGGCCCGTGGAGTGGTACCCCTGCACCACCCATGCGGTGGTGGTGGAGACCCCGGAAGGAACGCTGCTCTGGGACACCAGCTGCCCGAGAGATTGGGAGACGCGCTGGGCCCCCACGGGTCTCCAGGAGTTCTTTCCTTACGACCAGGTGAGCGAAGACGAGTACTTCGACTCGCGGTTGGACCAGATCGGACTCGGGGTAGCTGACATCGACTATGTCGTCGCATCGCATCTGCACTTCGACCACGCTGGCAACATGCAGCTCTTCAAGAACTCCAACGCCAGGCTGATCTGCAACGACAAGGAGAAGGAATTCGCCTTCGGCTACGCGGGAGCCTTCAATGGAGCGCACCTTAAGGCCGACTACGAGGGTCTCAATTTCGAGACGGTTTCGGGCGACACCGAGATTCTTCCCGGCATCACCCTCATCGAAGCTCCCGGGCACACTCCCGGCACGATGTCGATGCGCGTCGACCTGGCAGAATCGGGACCGATGATCTTCACCTCAGATGCGATCTATCTCGGAGACTCCTATGGGCCACCCGCATCGCCGGCCGCGATCGTCAATGACCTCGGCGCCTGGTACGCCTCGGTGGAGAAACTCCGGGGAATCGCCGAAGCTTCGGGAGCGGAGATGATCTTTGGCCATGATGCCGAGCAGCTGAGGTCGATGAAGCGTGCCCCAGAGGCCTTCTACCAGTAGTTCTACCGAAAAAGATCGGAATCAACATGCCTAGTAATCCAGAAACCGTCTTTACCTACGGGGCACCCTTGCTCAAGTTCGGGGCGGGATCGTCGAACGAGATCGGATTCGACCTTTCCAACTACGGAGTTCACCGAGCGCTGGTGGTCACCGATAAAGGTGTCGCTGCTACCGGCTCGCCTCAGCGCATCGCGGATCAGATGGGCGCTTTTGGGATCAGCGCGCAGGTCTACGACGAGGTGCACGTCGAGCCCTCCGACAAGAGCCTCTCCGAGGCCGTCGAATTCGCCCGCAACAGTGGCCCGTGGGACGCCATCGTCGCCGTTGGCGGCGGATCCAGCATCGATACCGCCAAGGCGATCAACTTGATGATCACCAACCCGGGCGAGCTGATGGACTACATCAACGCCCCAGTGGGAGGCGGCAAAGCGCCTACGGTTGCCCTCCTGCCCTTCATCGCAGTTCCCACCACCACGGGAACCGGGTCGGAAAGCACCACGGTTTGCGTCCTTGATGTCCTCTCCCTCAAGGTGAAGACTGGAATCAGCCACGCCCGGCTCCGCCCCATCATGGCGGTGGTCGACCCGCTGCTCACCATTAGCCAGCCAGCCGGAGTCACCGCGGCTACGGGGATGGATATCCTCTGCCACGCACTGGAAAGTTACACTGCCAAGCCCTATACCTCCTTCGAGCACAAGCAAGCCAACCAGCGCGTTCCCTACTGCGGCGCCAATCCCGTCGCAGACATGTGGTCGATGAAGGCCCTTGAACTCCTCTCGCGTTCGTTTCGCAAGGCGTACCGCGACGGAGACGATGTCGACGCACGGCTGGACATGGCCATGGCGGCGACGTTCGCGGGAATGGGCTTTGGGAATGCCGGAGTGCATATTCCCCATGCCAACGCCTATCCCATCGCCGGAAGGGTGAAAGACTTCCATCCCGAGGGGTACCCAAGTCACGAGCCCATGGTTCCCCATGGCATGTCGGTATCGCTCACGGCCCCGGAGGCATTCCGCTTTACCTTTTCTGCCTCGCCCGAGCGCCACCTTCACGTTGCGGAGATGCTCGCGCCCGCCATGGAGCGGCCTGATAATCCCGCCGATACCCTGCCTCTCGCATTGGTTCAGCTCATGCGAGACATCCACATTCCCAACGGCATAAGTGGCGTCGGCTACGACAAAGACGACATTGCCGACCTCGTGGAAGGGACGATGAAGCAGCAACGCCTGCTTGCCACCGCGCCGCTTCCCGTCACCGAGGGCGACATTGCCACCATCTTCGAGCGTTCGCTCACACTCTGGTAGGTCGATGATGCCAACCTACGATTTGAGTTGCGAGCAGGGACATCGTGCCGAAGTATCGCAGTCCTTCTACGATGAGCTCCCCGCATGTCCCGTTTGTGGATCTGCGATGACCAAGCTGCTGACCGGCTTTGCGATACAGGGCCAGGCGAAGTTGCCACCGCGCCCCGAGGCGATGCCCCAAACCTGGCGCGGAACCTACCACGGAAATCGGGAGTACCTCACCGAACTGAGACATACCGTCGACGCCAGGCAAAAGCTAGAGGAGCGCCATCCCGAGTTGGCAGGGGATCGCAGGCCGATCCTTGCCCATGAAGGGCGCTTTGCCTCGCAACCACTGCGCGCCGGCGATACCCCCGCCACCCGCCTGGGCGACAGCCACGGGCACGGCCATGGCCACGCGCACCATCACCCCCACGACCACGGTGCGCACCAGGTGGGATCCCAGCGTGGCGGATCGGATCCCTTAGCACCGAGTTGAGCCCCTCTCCCCAGCATTCCTCAAAAAGCGACCAAAGGCGGCTCTCCCCAGCAGAAGAGCTGGTGTCGATGCTGCGCAAAGAAGGGGTAGCCGAAGTGGACATCTCGGCGCGAAGACGTGCCGAGTATTCTTCCGACGCGTCAAACTATCGGGTGGTTCCCACCGCGGTGGTTTTTCCGCGGTCGGCCACTGAAGTGGCGGCCGCCCAAGCTGTGAGCCGGGCCGCTGGGGTGCCCCTAACTGTGCGCGGCGGAGGAACCTCGGTAGCGGGCAATGCCGTCGGCGCGGGTATGGTGCTGGACCTAAGCCGCCATATGAATCGGCTCATCAACTTCAATGAGGAGGAGTCGACCGCGCTGGTCCAGCCGGGGATGATCCTCGATGAGCTGCAACGCTATCTCAGCCCCAGGGGGCTGCGTTTCGGCCCCGATCCCTCTACGCACGCGCGTTGCACCATCGGGGGGATGATTGGGAACAATGCCTGCGGCTCGCACTCTGTCGCCTTTGGCAAGACCGACGAGAACGTCGCCGCGCTAGAGGTGATCGACGGGAGCGGCCACCACCTCAGTGCCGCTAGGGGTCTTGCGGGGGTTCCCCGTCTCGCGGACTTTGTCCTTGGTCACCGCGAGCTTCTCGCGACCGAGCTCGGGCGCTTTCCCCGTCAAGTCTCGGGGTATGCGCTGCACCACCTCCTGAGTGAAAACGGAGAAAATCTCGCCGCGGCTCTGGTCGGAAGCGAGGGGACCTGCGCGGTGGTAACCGCGGCCACTTTAAAACTGGTAAAGCGGCCAGCGGCTACGGCACTAGCAGTGCTCGGATACCCAGATATGGCTAGTGCTGCCGATGCCGCAGCCGGGATTGCCGCGCTGGGTCCTCAGACAGTGGAGGGAATCGACGCGCGCCTCGTGGAGGTGGTGAAGCGGCGGCGCGGCCGCTCCGCCACCTCCTCTCTGCCTGCCGGTGGAGGCTGGCTCTTCGTGGAGACCGCTGGCGCGGACTGCGCCGAGGCGCGGGCGGCGGCGCGGGCGATCGTGGCGGCGTCAGAAACTTCAAGCTCAGTGGTGGTGGAGGATCCCGCCTGGGCACGTGAGTTGTGGCGAATTCGCGATGACGGCGCGGGCCTCGCTGGGCGTACCGCTGAGGGGCGACCGGCCTGGCCGGGATGGGAGGACGCCGCGGTTCCCCCCGCGGTGCTGGGGTCCTATCTGCGCGACTTTGAGCAGCTCATGGCCGAGCACCAATTGTCAGGATTGATCTATGGTCACTTTGGCGACGGGTGCCTCCACGTCCGCCTCGACTTCGATCTTGCCGACCACCCCGAGAGCTTCCGACGCTTTGTCGGAAACGCTGCAGAATTGGTGGCCAAACATGGCGGCTCCATCTCGGGCGAACATGGAGACGGCCGTGCCCGCAGCGAGCTGCTGCCCGTGATCTATTCCCATGAGATGATCTCAGCCTTCGCCGAGTTCAAGTCGCTCCTCGACCCAAGGAACCTTCTCAATCCCGGAGTTCTCGTGGCACCAAAACGCATCGACGAGGACCTGCGACTACCCTATGCTCGTCGCATGCCACGTAACGGAGGTCTCCGACTCAGCGCAGACCAGGGTGACTTTACCGCAGCCGTGCACCGCTGCGTGGGGGTGGGAAAATGCCGGGCGGACAACGCCGCTACGGGAGGCTTTATGTGCCCCTCGTTTCTGGCCACCCGTGACGAGAAGGACTCCACGCGCGCCAGGGCGCGCGTGCTCCAAGAGATGACCAACGGCTCACTGGTAAAAGAGGGCTGGCGCTCCCCCGAGGTGCGTGAAGTCCTCGATCTCTGCCTCTCCTGCAAGGCGTGCGCGAGTGACTGTCCCGCCGGGGTAGACATGGCCCGCTACAAATCTGAAGTCCTCTACCGCGCCTATCGCCACCGGATTCGTCCGGCGAGTCACTACTCGCTGGGATGGCTGCCGCGCTGGGCGCGCCTCGCCGCACTAGCCCCTTCGCTCGCCAATGGGGTACTTGCCAACCCGCTGGCGGGACGAGTAGCGCGCCTCGCCGCCGGGGTAGCCAAAGAGCGTGAGCTGCCGAGATTTGCCCGGAAAACTTTCGCGCAACTTGGACCTCATCAACCCCGGCTCGCGTCTACCGGACGAACAGAGGTAGTTCTCTTCGTGGATACTTTCACCAACCACTTCGCCCCGAAAGTCGCCTCAAGCGCACTGGATCTCCTCGAAGCGGCGGGCTTTCGCGTCTTGCTAGCACCGCCGGGGTTATGTTGTGCCATCACCTGGATCTCTACCGGGCAACTCGATACCGCGCGCCGCAAGCTCCGCCGTCTCGTCTCGGGCCTGGCTCCCTTTGCCCAACGAGGCACCGCGATCGTGGTGCTCGAGCCATCGTGTGCCGCCGTACTGCGCGCAGACCTGGTGGAGTTAGTCGAGGGAGAAGCTGCCGCGGCAGTGGCATCTGCCACGCAGACCCTCGCCGAGATTCTCACCGAGGCAGCGCACCGCGTTGACGCACCCTGGACTCCTCCGGATCTCTCTGGAGTCAAGCTGCTAGTACAGCCGCATTGCCACCAATACGCCGAGATGGGGTTTTCCGCCGATCGAAAGATCCTTGAGGAAAGCGGTGCTGAGCTCGAAGTGCTGTCAGGCTGCTGCGGAATGGCAGGCAACTTCGGCATGGAGAAGGGTCACCGCGAGATTTCGGTGGCGGTGGCCAACAATGCGCTACTCCCAGCCCTGGCCACAACGAGTGCCGCCACCGTGGTGCTAGCCGATGGATTTTCCTGCCGTGCCCAAATCGCCGACCTCGCCAAGCGGCCCTCGATGCATCTTGCCCAGCTCATGATGATGGGGATCCATAACTCCGAGGTCAAATAAGACCCCTTACCGCTAGGCGATGACCGAAGCACCTCTCCGATCTCTAGGCGTCGTGATAACTATCGGGCCCCGCAGCGCGAGACCCCGGGCAATGCCATCCCCGCCATGGCATCGCCCGGTGATCCACGACGTACCATGGCGATGCCAGAAAGCTGGACTGCCGCTTATTGAAACTGAGCGATACCAAATAATCACAAGGATGTCCCCATGCAGCGCGCTCCGAGGACTCTATTCAAACCGTAGCGCAGAGAAGACCACCTCGGGGAAGTTCCCCGTGAATATTCCAGGATTTCTTTACCACCCTTTCCGCTAATTCTTTACCACCCATTCCGAGATCTCTTTACCAGTTCGCATGGCTGGCGGTGAATGGGGCACACTTGCTCTCACGGCAGGAGGATCCGACCGTGAGAGCAAGGGGCGTGTATTGAGTAGGAAAGGACTTTGGGTATTGCAACCATTTGAAATTAGGAAGATCGTGGCGGCGAAGCAACTCTCGCCAATGACGTCGAATAGGGAGGCGGCGAGAGTTGTGGGGATCAGCCATCCCTCGGTTCAAAAAGCAGTCGATCGAGCTTTGCCGTTGGAGCTCGACTCGGCTCGGCTTGAGGTGATGAGCGACAGCGAGATCGCCGAGGCATTCTATCCCAAGTCCTCGGGACACCCCGCAGAGGCGGCTAAGGCCGACCCCGACTTCTCAGCGCTGGCAAAAGAGCTGGGGCAGGGAAGAATTACGGGCTGACCAGGTACCTGCTCTGGTGCGAATACCAGGACGAGGTTGGCCGTGATGCGGCCTATGCGTATTCCAGCTTCTGTGAGAAGCTGGCACGCTTTGACGAATCAAAAGAACTCTCCATGGTTCTGCATCACGCCCCGGGCGAGGTGGCCATGGCCGACTATGTCGGCCCGAAGGTACCTATCCTATTACCGATCGAGCGGGGAAGTGAGCTTCGAAGCCCCGCTATTCGTGATGGCGCTGGGCTTTTCCAACTATCTCTTTATTGAAGCCCATAGCGCCCAGGACATCCGCAACTGCGTCGAAGGCCACGCTCGGGCGTTTACTCTGGGATCAAATGAGCTGTACCTTGTTGGGAAACACCATGTCCCGAGGGGGTGGCTCAAGGATAGCTACGGGACCGTGCGG
>JAJYNL010000069.1:7500-38492 GCA_021786375.1 Actinomycetes bacterium | reverse complement strand
CCGGTTCTCGATGGGCTACCCGGCCCGGACGGCGGATTGCTGATCACGGGATGGGACCTTCGGCTGTGTTGCCGGTCTCTTTCCCGTCGGGCATAGTGGAGTGGTCCGGGCACAGCCCTCCACCAAGCAGGTGGAGCCTTGCCCGTGGAATCGTCGATCATAAACCGGCTTCACAGGAGTTGGTTCACAGCCAAGTGCCAGGAGGTCGCGGCTAAAGAGGTTTTGGATCTACTCGGCTCGCTTCGGCCGGCCGACTCGCAAAGAAGCACGGTAACAATGAAAGTTCCTGTGGACAATGACTATCCCACTTGCTGAAGCGCAAACCTATGTCCTAGACCGCATCTCGAGACTGGACACGGTGACCCTGTGCGTTGACGATTGCCTCGGTCTGTGCACATCGGCTCCCCTGCAGGCCGAAGAGTCCATACCGCCTTTTGACAACACCGCGGTGGACGGATTCGCCTTGCGCACCAGTGACCTGGCCGGAATCACCCGGCACGGCAGCATACGGCTGGGCGTGGAGGGGAGCATTGCCGCCGGAGATCCCCCGTTGGACTTGGCAGAGCCAGGGACGGTGCTTCGCATCATGACCGGGGCGGTCATTCCAGGCGGAGCCGATGCGGTGGTCAAGGTGGAAGACGTGCTGGTCGAAGCTGAGTCGATCGTAGTCTCCCGGCCGATCGCACCGGGAGAGAACATCCGGCAGGCAGGCTCAGACATTATCCGGGGTTCCCAGCTCTTCCCTACGCGTACAGTCTTGACCCCTGCGCACCTCGGGGTGCTGGCTTCGGTTGGCTACAGCCGGGTTCCCGTGTTCCGGCGCGCTCGTTACGGCGTGATCTCCACCGGAAGCGAACTGGTCGACGACGCGCGCCAACTGCGCCCGGGCGAGATACGCGACTCGAACCGCCATTCGCTCAAGGCGGTTCTCGCCGACGCCGATGTGCAGGTCGTCGACCTCGGCATCGTGGCCGACGAAGAGGGAGCACTGACCGAAGCGTTCCTGGCAGCTGCCGGGGAGCTTGACGCGATCGTCTCCTCGGGCGGGGTGAGCGTGGGAGATTTCGACTACACCAAGAGGGTCTTGGACCACCTCTCCGGGGGAGAGATGCGCTGGATGCAGCTGGCAGTCAGGCCGGCGAAGCCCTTCGCCTTCGGGATGGTCGCAGGCGTTCCGTTCTTCGGGCTACCCGGCAACCCGGTGTCAGCCCTGGTGAGCTTCGAGCTCTTGGTCCGCCCCGCCATAAGAAAGATGCAAGGGTGGCGGGAGATTTTCACGCCCGAGCTGAGTGCTGTGGCGTTGGATTCCTACCCTCGTCGCCGCGATGGCAATATCCATTTCATCCGCTCGCAGCTGCAAGTCAGGGAGTCCGGCGATCTGGTGGTACAGCCGCTCGCCAAGCAAAGACCGCACATGCTCCATGAGATGTCGCGGTCCAATGCGCTCATCATCTCGCCTGATGGCGATGGCTTTGGCAAAGGAGACAGGGTAAAGGTTCTGCAAACAGGGCCGTTCGTATCCACAAAGCCTCGCCAAGGCTGAGGCTACGTGACTGCGCACGGCCGTGTGCTGATGGTTTGATCGAGGGAATCCGCCGTGGAACTTCGAAGCTCCCAGGAGTTCTGCGACCGCACTCAAAAAGGGCGGGTACGCGCCTGAGGACCACGGGCCTTGCCCGGCAAGGCTCTCAGACTCCCACGAGTTGCGCCTACAGCACGACCTCCAGCTGCCCATTGTACTTCCAGGCTTTCCTGGCCATCATCACGGGTCCGCGGTTTCGGGCGGGGGCTGGTTTTGGCCGAGGTCTCGGGTTCGTCGGGCAAGCTCGTCCAGCAGATGGGGTCATGCCCGCAGCGGTAGGCGGCGGAGCCACTCTCGAACATTCAGCCGTTGGCCGCTGCAGCGAAGACCTGCATACATGCACCCAACCCGCCATGTGGTAGACGAGCCGGCGAACGTCCAAGTCTGGACATGGCGTGGGCCGCTCCCAGTCCGCCGGTCAGACGGCGGCGATGATACTGCTACCCGTCGAGTCCAGGACGCCTTGGGGCAACTCGACTGGTCCGACGACCCCAGAATAACGGGCCCCACTGCCACTCGTTCGCTCCCCCGCAAGCTGATTCCCTTGTGAACACTCAGCAGGAGCGCCCTTCAGCTACGAGCGCGGCGATGGCGCTGACGTTCCCGCCAACCGCATGGATCTTCGGCGTGCCAGCGCTGGGTGCGCGAGCGAGTGGTGTCGTAAAAGAGCAGCGGGCACTCGCTCCGGGCACAGCGACGCAGTCGGCTGGACTCCATGGCAGCAATCTCCTCGGCAAGGCGCCGTGCCAAGCCGGCGGCGATGGAGGGATCGTCCCACACCAGGTGATAATGAATAGAGCCATCGACGACTACCAGCTCGAGGTGGGCGGTGCTCGCCCTGATCATGGCGTTGAGCGGTCCGAAGTCAAGTGGCCTGCCCTCGAGAAGTTCCTCGGCCACCTCTACTACGACCTGGTGCAGATGGCGTAGGGCTGGTAGGTCGGCTTCGCGGACAGGCCGAGGGATAAGGGCCTCCAGCTGCCGGGTGGCGGCGACGGGGTCGGCCAATACTGATTCGCTGAGCCGTGCGGGAGCGCGCCCAGGCCGGCGAGGCTGACCCAGGTTGGCCAGGCGGACCAGGATCTCGGGGGTCACCGGGTATGTCTGGTGGCGCCGATGGCGAGGAAGCGGCGCCGCGGCTCGGCGACCAGGCGGTTTGCCGTCAGCGCGTTGGGGTGCGTGGCGTATTTCTCGAGTGTCTCATCAGCCCGTTGGCGGCTGGCCCATTGGCTGACAATCAGCAGGTGCCCCGGGGCGTCGATATCAACCAGCAGTTCATGGCTCAGGTAGCCATCGAATTCCCGCATGTCCGACCAGATGGCCTCGGTGACTTCAAGACCCTGCGTGGCCGCCGGTGCCGGAAAGCGGGACTCCCAGATCGCATAGATCGGCATCATTCCTCCCTTGATGTCACGGTCTAACCATAGTATAGAGCGTGGCACGGCATAGCCGGACGTCGTCCCCTCCTCCGGCGCGCCGCCGCTCGACAACCTTTGTGCGTGTCTGCGGGCTCTTGCCGTCGCGACCGGCCGTGACGGACAGTGTTCCGGCAGTACTGAGGCTGATCGTCGCCAGGCCAGAGACGAGCAGGCGCGGCGGAGTCTGCTGGCCGCTAAGACCGGCTCTGTGCTGTCCGGCCGGTACGAACCGAACCGAGGTCAAACAGACAAGGGGGATCTGGGTCCCTGATGGATGAGGCGAGCCCGCCGCGCGAGCGAGGTGGCAAGAGGTCCTACTGAAGACTGACGTCCCAGCCGGGACGGAACACTGCGGAGGAACCAGGGGTCTGAGGTGATCGCAAGGTCGTGGCGCACAGTGAGCGGCAACGGCACCGCGCGTACCTTGAAGCGGCTGCTCGTCCACGATTCCCTGGGCTCGCGAGACATACCGTTGATCGCGCTTGCGGGCAGGCATGGCGAAACCAGCCCAAGAGCACCTGTGATATGGCGTCGGTTGATCGTGGTGCATATTTGGGCTGACTACTCGCCGGGGCCCGTCCTGTGACAGGTCCGCCGCGGGAGCGACAGGGACACGTCAGTGCGTCTTTGCCGCTCGGATGGAGAGCTGGATGAGAACGGCGACGAGGATTAGAAGGGCGCTGTCGGTGGCTGCCACCCAGGTCATCCCCACGGGGTACCCGCCGAAGCCGGCTGAGCGGCGGACGGCGGCGAAGAACAAGGCGCCAACGGTCGCGACGCCGATGGCGCTGGCGAACTGTTGGACGGTGCTCAAAGCGCCAGCGGCGAAGCCGGCGCGCTGGGGTGGGATGTCAACGAGGGTGGCGGCGATGAGGGAGGGCAGGACGATGCCGTTGCCGAGGCTGGCCAGAGCGGTGGGAGTGACGATCCAGGCCAGAGCCGTGTGGGTACCACCGGCATGCAGGCTGAGGGCGAGCGAGCCCAAGCTGGCCGCGCTGAGAAGGCTGCCGGCGAGCACGATGCGCTGGCCGTAGCGAGCCAGCAGCGGGCGTCCGCCGAGCGCTCCGAGGGAGAATGTGACACCGGCGGGGGCGAAGACCAGGCCGGCGCCGAAGGCGTCGAGGCCGAGCCCCGCTTGGAGGAGCAGGGTGAGGGTGAACATGAAGCTGCCGAAGTAGCACATGAACGCTGCGTTGGCAGCCAGCCCGGCGCGGAAGGTGCGCGTATGCAGCAAGGACACATCCAGCAGGGGGGTGCCGCCAGCCCCGGCGAGGTGGCGCTGCCACCACCAGGTGAGCGAGCCGAGAGGGATCACGCTGGCCATGCACACCCACGTCCACGCGGGCCAGCCCTCACTGCGCCCGATGGTCAACGGAACCAGGACTGCGCCCACGGTCACTGCGGCGCCGATGGCCCCGAGCGGGTCCAGGCCGGGTCGCTGTCGGCGCTGGGGAGTGGGCAGCATCCGCCAGGCGAGGATGGCGACGACCGCACCGACCGGCACGTTAACCAAGAAGATCGCCCGCCAGCCGAGCCCGGCGACGTCCGCGGTGATGAGGGCGCCGCCGAGGACCTGGCCGGCAATCGAGCCGAGGCCGCCGGAGACGCCGTACCAGGCGATCGCCCGGGGCCGAAATGGGGCGGGGACCGTGGCGGCGATCAAGGCGAGCACCTGCGGCAGCATCGCGGCAGCGGTAAGACCCTGGGCGAGGCGGGCAGCCACCAGCTGCCCGGGGCTCCTCGCGAGGCTGCACGCCAGCGAGGCGAGCGCGAAGCCGGCCATGCCGGCGACGAAGAGCCGCCTGTAGCCGTACAGGTCGCCGAGACGCCCCCCGCTGACCAGGCCCGCGGCGTAGGCGAAGGCGTACCCCCCGACGATCAGCTGCAGGGCGCCGTTGCTGGCGTGCAGGTCGGCGCGCAGCGAGGGCGCGGCGACGTTGACCACAAAGAAGTCGAACTGGCCCATGAACATAGCGCTCAGCAGCACCGCGAGCACCCGGCCGGACAAGACAGGCGCCTCGGGGTGCCCACCCACTGAAGCTCCCTGCGTCACCTGGGCCAGCCGCGATCCGGTCGCTTCGTGCATAACCGTAGATATTATCACTCCACGTTAGAGATGGTAGTGTGGGAATGTGAAGCTATCTGAAGGGGTGGAGTGGGGGCTGCATTGCACTCTCCTGTTGGCCGAGGTACCGGCGGGGGTGCCTGTGCCGCGCCGCGTGCTCGCTGAGCACTACGGGCTGGCGGAGGCCTACCTGGCCAAGCACCTCCAAGCGTTGACCCGCGCCGGGCTCTTACACGCGACCCCGGGACCCAACGGCGGCTTCCGCCTGGCCCGGCCCGCCACTGAGATCACCGTCCTCGACGTGCTCGAAGCGGTCGAAGGCGCGGCCAGCCCGTTCGCCTGCCAAGAGATCCGCCGCCAGGGAAGCGGCGCGGCACTGCCCGAGGAGTGCACCCGACCGTGCGCAATCGCCTCGGTCATCGCCCAGGCGCACAGCTCCTGGCGCGAGTCGCTGCGAGCTGTGACCATCGACCAGCTCGTCGAGCGCGTCCCGAAAACTTTACGGGCGCGCAACCGCGCCAAGTTCGGCGGCGACGCGCCCACGTGACGGCCCACCGCGGCTTCGCCGCCCGGCGTCAGAGGATCGGCCTCCTCCAAGAGGTGCGCCAGGAGCTGCCCCGCTCCAGGCACCTCTGGCCAGCGTGCCGTAGGGGGCGCTGCACGGCCCGGGCGAAGTCGATGGGCAAACACCGACGGCCGGCCCCGCTCAGTTGCGGAGCCGGCCACCTCTTCGACACTCACGCTGTGCGGCCCGAGCCCGGAGAATGGGCCGGGACAACATCATCGAGGAACCCCGGGCTGCTTCCTCAAACCGCGGCCGGCGGCTCCACTGCCCCCACTATGAAGTGGCCGGGCGTCTCGCGGTGTCGCTGGGTGAGCGCGACAGCCGCCCCGGCGAGGAGTACGCCGACCGACAGGGAGAGCCCGAGGTTCAATCCCGCGGGTCCGTCAGAGAGCGCGCCGGCCAGAACGGGCCCAACGCATTGGCCCACAGCGAAGGCGACCGTCAGACCGGCGATCGCCGGGGTCCAGTGATGCGGATGGAGCGACCGGCGCGCGACAGCGGTGACCGCGGTGACAACCGACAGGAACGACCCCCCGAACAGCAGCGCCGATCCCAGCGCGGCCTCGGGTGATCGGGACACGAGCGGCAGCAGCGCCCCGGCGCCGAGCACGACCAGCACCGCGGCGGGGCCGCGCCCCCCGCGCAACCTGGCAATAGGACGTGCCCAGGCGAAGGCGCCGGCGATCGAAGCCGCGCCGAGCACGACCCAGAAGACTGTGATCCCCCCAGGACCCATACCGTGGCTTTTCAAGAAGGCCACGATGAAGGTCATGTAGGCGATGTAGCCCGCCCCGAACAGCCCGTAGGCGGCGAGCACCGGCCCGAGGTGCCACGCCGGCCAGCGCCTCTCGGCGGCAGGCGGCGCCGGTGGCTCGGCACGGGCCAGAGCAACAGGGGCTGCCACGCCAACCGCCAAGGCGCCGAGCCCGGCGAGCAGGACCCATCCCCATCGCCAGCCGTCCGAGAGGCTCGTGGTGGCAAGCAGGTAAGGGATCCCGAGCCCTGAGGCGACGATCGCCGCCCCGCCCCCGGCGAAGTAAATGCCAAGCATGGTGGCTCCCCGGTGGGGCGAGATCGCCGAGGCAGCCGCAGCGACCAGTCCGGCGCCGGCGATGAAGGCAGCAGCGCCGGAGGCCCCGGCAACGGCACGCAAGGCAACGAGTGCCACCGTGTTGGTGGTACCGCCGGTGGCAAGAAGCGCCAGCACGGTGATCCCAAGGCCGGCGACGAAGACCCGGCGGGCTCCGTAACGACGCGCGGCTGGTGCCGCCAGAAGCGCCCCGACCAGGTACCCGAGCGCGTTCGCGGTGTTCATCGCGCCCGCGATGGCTAACGACCAGTGCAGATCCGCGCGCATGGAGGGGAGCAACAAGGCATAGTCGAAGCGGGCCAGGCCGATCGCGACGGCGGGCCCGAGCGCCAAGGCCAGCGCCGTCGCAAGACCGCGGGAGGGCCTCGGGTTCATGCTCCCCTCCCCTGGTACGCGTCGAGGATCATTTCGGCCAGGCGCCGCGCGTCCGTGGCGGCGGCGAGGTCGCCATCGACGGTCACTCGGGCGTTCGCGCCATCAAGCAGCAGCATCAGGTCCGAACCCAGACGCTTCGGGTCGGAGTACCCGGCTTCACCGGCGAGCCCAGCCAGGTAATCGCGCATCCAGCGCTTGTGGCGACGGGCCACCTCCCGAGCCGGGTGGCCCGGGCCGGCAACCTCGGCGGCGGCGTTCACAAACGCACATCCCCGCTCCCCCGCCCCGCTCGCGTGCCAGATCGCCAGCCAGTCGAAAACTGCAAGGAGACGCTCGCGTGGACTGTCCGCGTGTTCTCGCACCCAAGCGTCCAGCGTCGCCACCCGCTCGCCATGGCTCCGTTCGAGCACGGCGGCGAGGAGCTCATCCTTGGAGTGAAAGTGCGCGTAGAGCGTCGGCTTGGATATCCCTGAGCGGGCCACGATCTTGTCCACCCCGGTCGCGGCGATGCCCTCGGCGTAGAAAAGCCGGCCGGCGGTGTCGAGCAGCCGTGCGTGGGTAACATTGAAAGAACTCACGTGCTTATACTCACAGGTCAGTTAATTCTTCGCAAATCCGCGGGTTCGCCGGTTTGGCGGCGCTTGTGAGGATAGGCAGCACCAGCACAGGCTTTTAGCCCGGAGGGGCGCCCGCGCGTGCGGGGCCGTGACGGCGCCGACAAGCTCATCCATGGTCCCCGCCCGCTCGAGAACTTACCCCAACCTACAAGGCGGGCGGAACTGATTAGCTCCAAATATGTGCGCCAATCGGGCCGCCGGCTCAGCCGCCGATTTGGTTCATCGATCGCCCGGGGCGATGGAAGTTGACATTGATTGCATCCCATCAGGTAGTGGGGATTCGCTTCCGACGCCCCTCGGTAATGCCGGCTCCGGCACACCGGTAGCCGGTGAGGTTCCCATTGTCGCCGGCATTCAAGACGGCGCCGGCGATCATGCCGCGCGGAGTTAGTCCGGGCAGCGTTGAGCGAGGGGCGGATGGACTTGCGGACGACGCTTCACCTCGCCCACAGGTTCCACCACCTTGGCCACTATCGATGGCTGGAGCGTCAAAGCCCCCGGGCTGGTTGGATGGGTGGAGGCCAACATCTACGAGAGCCCGCGCTTCCGCCCCTTCCCCGAGGCTCGCCCCAAGCACAAAGAGGCCCCCAACATGGTCGAGCCTTCGAACGAGGAGATCAAGCGCCGCCCCCCGTGGTGCGGATCTTCCCCAACGAGAAAAGCGCTCACAGGCTGACACGTGCGCTGCCGGTGGAGATACATGAGGACTGGATCGAGGAACAGCTCCACCTGGACATGGTGGAGCTCCCCGCGGCCGGGAGATGGGCGGAGCGTGCCCAGGCCCCCTGAAGCCGTGGCCATCCCGCACGAGGAATTCACAGGGTGTCTCTCGGCTGTGCGGCTTGTTGGCGAATGCTCCCCCGAGATGGGGCCGGTCGACTTCGTCCCCGGGCGCCTCGATCACCGAATCCGCGGCCGACGCCAAAGCATTGGTTACCAGCGGAGCCGAGAGACAGGCCGAATGAGCCGACGACGCGATACCATCGCCCCGGATTCGCCGGGTACCGGAGAGTTTTGCACCACAGTCGTTGCTCGATCCACGGGCATGCCCAATCCCGTCTTGGGAGGCGGCCGGCCTTCTGGAGCCGTCCATGGACGGGCCAGGGATCTGCGACAGGGGCCGGCCCCCGGCCAAAGCGTGCTCGAGGGGTGGGGTCAGCGCATCCGGTCAAAGAGATAGGGGCGCGCGTGGGCGTGGAAGTGGTCGGGGATCTGGCGTCTCACCTTGTCGACGAAGAAGCGCCGCTCTCCGAAGAAGGCACGCCCGGCCTCCTCGAGATGCTCGAGCATGTGTACCAGTTCAACCTCGCTCACCTCGACGCGGTGCTCCCGGAGCACCACCATCGGCACTCCGCAGCTCTCGCATTCGGCCACGAAGCAAAGGGCGTCCTCGTGCATCCAGGGCGTTAACCGCCTGGCCTCGCAGAGTTCGCAGCCGGGCTCGGGCACCCCTGCTACTGCCCGTCCAGTGCCTGGCGCAACGAGGAGACGAAATCGTAAGCCCCCTCGGGACCACCCCCGTCGGCGAGGATCTTTACCAGCGCGGAGCCCACCACCACGCCGTCAGCGTGAGGAGCGAGCTGGCGCGCGTGAAGAGGGCTCGAGACACCGACTCCAATGAGCACGGGCCTGTCGGTGACCGACTTCAGGCGCTTGGCAACTCCTATGGCACTGGCGGCGAGCTGCTCGCGCACGCCGGTAACGCCCATCAGGCCCACTCCGTAAACAAATCCGCGCGACTCGGCGGCGATAGCGCGCGCCCGGTCCTCAGAGGTGGTGGGTGCCACGAGCAGGACGTTGGCTATGCCCTTTCCCGCGGCGAACTCCGCCCAGGGGCCGGCCTCTTCCTTGGGAAGATCGGGGAATATCGTCCCGGCTACGCCGGCCTCCTCCAGCCATCCCGCGTAACGGTGGAAACCGGCGTGGAAGAGCAGGTTGCAGTAGGTCATCGCCACCAGTGGCACACCGACGGAAACCTCACCGAGCTCGGCCAGCGCCGATGCCGGGGTCACTCCTCTCTCCAGGGCGGTTTGCGAAGCGGCCTGGATCACCGGGCCGTCGATTATGGGGTCTGAGAATGGGATTCCGATCTCGATTGCGTCGGCCCCCGCTGCGGCAACCGCCTCCACCACTCGCACCCAGTCGTCGGTGAGGCCGGCGGTCACATATGGGACCAGCAGCTTGGCGCCACCGGCTCGGCGGGACCGCAGCCTGGCCTCGAGAGCCATCTCCTCGGGAATCGAGACAGCGGTCAACTAGGCACCCCCCAGTATTTCCGCCACCTGCTCGGAGTCCTTGTCTCCCCGCCCGGAAAGCGTCACCAGCACCCGGGAGCCGAGCGGGATCGCTGCGCCGGCTTCGGCCAACACCCAGGCGAGGGCATGTGCGGGCTCCAACGCCGGAATAATCCCCTCCCGGCGCGAGAGCACCTGGAAGGCGTTCAACACCGCGGCGTCGTCGACCGCCTCGTATCGGGCGCGCCCGATGGAGGCGAGGTAGGCGTGCTCAGGGCCGACGCCCGGATAGTCGAGGCCGGCGGAGATGGACTGCGCCTCCTCCACCTGGCCGAACTCGTCCTGGAGAAACTTCGAGCGCATTCCGTGAACCACTCCCGGCGTGCCCCGCCCGACAGCCGCCCCTCCTGCGGGCTCGACACCCACGATGGCTGCGTCGCTCTCGAGGAAAGCGGTGAAGGTGCCCGCGGCGTTGGAGCCGCCGCCCACGCAGGCGACGACGAAGTCGGGGTCCGTGCCGATCGCCTCGTGCATCTGGCTGCGGGCCTCGTCGCCGATGACCCGCTGGAACTGCCGGACCATTAGGGGATAGGGATGCGGGCCCATGACCGAGCCGATGCAGTAGTGAGTATCCTCGACGCAGGCCACCCACTCGCGCATCGCCTCGTTGATCGCGTCTTTCAAGGTGCGCGACCCGGAGTTGACCGGCACCACTTCCGCACCCAGCAGGCGCATGCGGAAGACGTTGAGCGCCTGGCGTTTCACGTCGACGGCGCCCATGTAGACAGTGCACTTGAGGCCGAACAGAGCCGCAGCGGTGGCCGTGGCCACCCCGTGCTGCCCTGCGCCGGTCTCAGCGATGATCCGGCTCTTGCCCATCCGTCTGGTCAGGAGCGCCTGGCCCACGACGTTATTGATCTTGTGGCTCCCGGTGTGGGTGAGGTCCTCGCGCTTCAGGTACAGCTCGATCCCCAGGTCTTGCGAGAGGTTGGCACAGTAGGTGACCGGAGTTGGCCTGCCCGCGTACCCCGTCAGGATGGAGTGGTACTCCGCCTGAAAGGCCGGATCCTCCCAGGCCGCGGTGAAAAGGTCCTCGAGCTCCCGAACCGCGGCCATAAGTGGCTCGGGCACGAATCGCCCGCCAAAATCGCCGAAGTAGCCCGACGCCGAGCCGGGATCGGCAAAAAGAGAGCTCAAAGATTCTCCTCCCAGTTGTAAGCCTCGCCGCGCCCCCCTCCGGAGGCGGCCTCCGCACCGAGACGCTCGAAAGCGGCGCGGGCATTGGAGATAAAGGAACGCAGTGCGACCGGGTCCTTACGCCCGGCCGAGGCCTCCACGCCACTGGAGACGTCCACTCCCCAGGGCTTGACGGTGGCTATCGCCTCGGCGACATTGTCGGGCCTCAGCCCGCCGGCCAGGATTATCCGCTTGCGTAGGCGGGGCGCGTCGATCAGCGACCAGTCGAAGGCGAGGCCCGACCCGGGCTGCTCGGAGTCGAGCAAGAGCGCATCGACCGGATAGCCCAGGTAAGGAGCGATCGACATGCCATCGGCGGAGACCGCCTTGATCAGGAAACGCACCCGCTGTCTCATCGCCTCCAAGGTACGAATCCCCTCGGAACCGTGCAACTGGGCTCCGGTGAGGCCGATCTCGTCCACCAGGTGCGCCACTATCTCGGGGTCCTCGTCAACGAAGACGCCGAAGGTGGCGACTTCGGAGGGAAGCCTCTTTACAATATCCGCCACCTGGGAGGGAGTCACCCTCCGGCGGGACGGCGCCATCACGAACCCCAGCGCATCAGCGCCGAGCGCCACGCTCAGCAGTGCATCCGCTTCGTTGGTGATTCCACAAATCTTGATGAACACCGCTACGCGCCGGCCCTTCCGGCCGCCACGAAGCGCGCCGCGCCGGCGGCAGGGTCCGAGTCGCGCACCAGCGCCTCGCCCACCAGCATGGCATCGAAGCCGGCCTCGGCAGCCTGGGCAACCTGTTCGACCGTGGTTATGCCACTCTCGATGACCTTGACGGCATGCCGGTCAATCTCGCCGATGAGCTCCGCTCCGAGCTTGTGGTTGATGGAGAAGTCGTGTAGATTGCGCTGGTTGACCCCGATGATGGAAGCCCCCAGGGAGTTGGCGACCGCCAGCTCTTGGCGGCTATGGACCTCAACCAGTGCGCCCAACCCGAGCTCGGCTGCGATCATAAGGAAAAACTCCAGCTGATCCTCAGCCAGCGCCGCCACGATCAGAAGCACCGCGGATGCGCCGGCCAGCTTTGCGTCGCAAAGGTCGGCGAGGTCCACGGTGAAATCCTTGCGCAGGCAGGGGACGCTCACTCCCGCCGAGATCGCGCGCAGGTCGTCAAGCGATCCGGAGAAGAAACGCTGGTCGGTCAAGACCGAGATGGCGGCTGCACCCCCGCGGGCGTAGGAGTCGGCAAGCGCAAGGGGGTCGGGAATCTCGGCCAGCTCCCCCCTCGAGGGCGAGCGCCTCTTGCACTCGGCGATAAGGGAGACCTGCCGCTCGGGCAGCGCCAGGGCGGAGCGGAAGGAGGTGGGCACCGGGGCTTGCTTGGCGCGCTCGAAGAGCTCGTCCCGAGGCCTTCCGTCGCGGGCCGCACGCACGCGATGGTGGGCGACTATCTCCTCAAGGTAAGTCCCCTCCACCGACAACTTTTTCTCGACCTCCCACGACCGGCGGAAATGCACCGGGTTTGGCTATCAGGTTAGTCACTCGCACGGGCCTGGGGCCGAGGCGCTCATCTGGTGCCGGCTGAACCCCGGGGCGATGTGCCCAGAGGCGGAGTTCTACGCCAAGTTGGCGGAGTGCATCTCCACCAGGCGGACCCGCCGCTCCTCCGAGCCCTCGGCTCCGGCCCGCTCGACCTCGGAGGGGTGACGGTTGCGGGAGAGGACGCACCAGGCAAGAAGACGCGAGGAGGGATCGAAAGCCGGAAACGCCCCGGCGAGAGCCTCGGCCGCCTCCGCCGAGAGCTCCGCGACCGTCGTCACCTTGCCCACCGGGTCGTGGTGGGAGAAGAGCTCCTCGCCGGGGAAGACCCTGCCTTCGGAGACCATTACAGCGAATAGCCGCCTCGGAGGAGCCGCTTTGCGCGACTCCACCCTCTCGAGCAGCTCCTGGCCGGTGTAGCAGCCCTTGGTGAAGCTGGCATAGGGGGCCAGATCCCCCAAGGAATTCGGGAGCGCCCCCTCGTCCAGGTCGATGCCGAGCGCCGGAACACCTCCAAGCATGCGCAGGGACGCCGACAACGCCTCGTCGGCGGCGTCTCCGGATGCCTTGACCCAAGCCAGCCCGGGGGCAAGGGCGCTCGGGATCCCCGCCCCGGAGGCGACAAGCTCCACCGGGTAGGGAGGTGAAATCACTGCCTTGGTTCGGATCAGGAAACGGGTCAGCCGCTCTATCAGGGCTTCGGCCAGCGAGGGGTGCAGGACCAACGCGAAGGCTTCAGGCTCCAGCCGGGAAAGCTCGGCGACGGCCACCATGTGGCCGTTGGGCTCGAGCAGCAGGGTTCGCACCGCCGAGCCCACCGCGAGGCCCTCGACCTCCTGGGTGAGCTGACTGTGCAGGAAGGGCGCGGCCTGAGGTCCGCCAACCTCCACGGCGGCTCCCGCCGCACCAAGACTTACCTTACCCATCAGCTTCGCCTCCTAATCAGCCGGCAACTCGTCCGATACCGCGCCGGAGGCCATGGCCGCCGCCTCCAGAAGGGCGCGAGCCTTGTTGTCACACTCGCCATCCTCGGCGAAGGGATCCGAGTCATACACTATCCCAGCTCCGGCCTGCAGGTGTGCCCGTCCTCCGGGCTCGACGAACAGGGTACGGATGGCGATCGCCACATCCATGTTCCCCGCGAGGTCGAAATAACCCACCACTCCCGCATAGGGGCCTCGCTTGACCGGTTCGAGGTCGTTGATGATCTCCATCGCGCGCACCTTGGGAGCCCCCGACACGGTGCCGGCGGGCATAGTGGCCCGCAGCACGTCCACCATCGAGACCTCCTGGCGCCGCGTCGCCGAAACCTGCGAGGTGAGATGCATCACCCGCGAGTAGCGTTCGAGCGTCATCAGCTCGTCGATGGATTCGCTCCCGAACTCGCTCACCCTGCCCAAGTCGTTGCGCGCCAGATCCACCAGCATCACGTGCTCGGCCAGCTCCTTGGGATGCTCGGCCAGCTCGGCGGCCAGCCGCCGGTCCTCCTCGTCGCCCGCGCCACGAGGGCGTGTGCCCGCAATCGGGCGGGAGATGACCCGCCGGCCCTCCACGCGGACCAAGGGTTCGGGTGAAGAGCCTGCCACCTTGATGCGCGGGAAGTCGAGGAAATACATGTACGGCGAGGGGTTCTTCAACCTCAGCACCCGGTAGAAGGTGAAGGGATCGCAGCCCAGGTCGAAGGAGTAACGCTTGGAGAGCACCACCTGGAAGATGTCACCGGCCAGGATGTGCTCCTTGGCCGCCCCGACGGCGTCCATATAGCCCCGCGAGGAGATTGAGGCGGTCAAGTTGGCCGGCGCGGCCGGCGGGTCCGCAGGCAGCTTCAGGCCGCTGCGCCGGACCGAGGTGAGGCGCCTTTCCATCGAGTCCAGGCGGGCCAGCGCCTCGGAGTAGAGGCCGTCGAGTTGCCCGGCTCCGCAGCCCGGTTCCACCAGGGTGTTGGCGACCAGGAAGATGCGCTGGGAAAGATGGTCGAAGCAGGCGATATCGCCGATAAGTGCCATCTCGGCGTCGGGAAAACCCACCGGGTCGGGATTGGGGACGGGAAGCTCCTCGATCTCGCGGACCACGTCGTAGCCGATGAACCCGACGAACCCGCTCTGCAGCGGCCCGAGCTCGGGATGGGACGGACCCGAGAGCGCATCCAGCAGTGCTTCCAGTGCTCCCAGGAAGCCCGGCCGGCGGCGGTCGTCGAGAATCGATGCGAGCCACTCCGAGCCGGTCGAAAGCGACACCTCGCCCTGATCCAGGGAGAGAGAGGCAAGGGGGTTGCATCCGACGAAGGAGTAGCGCGACCAGCGCTCGCCTCGCTCGACCGATTCGAGCAGGAAGGCGTGGCCACCCTCGGCGCCGAGCGCCCGGTAGAGCGCAACAGGGGTGAGCTCGTCCGCCAGCAGCTCGCGGAAGACGGGAACCATCCTCGCCACCTGGGCCGCCTCGGCGAAGGCTTGGCGGCTCATCGATCCGCTGGGAATCCCGGCCACGACCAAGCCCCCGTCAGCCGAGCTCTATCTCACGGAAGAAGCAGGTGCGGCTCCCCGTATGGCATGCGCCCTTGCCGTGCTGGGTCACCCGGACCAAAAGGGTGTCGCCATCGCAGTCGTAGTGGAGAGAGCGAACCTCCTGGATGTCGCCGGAGGTGTCGCCCTTGGCCCAGAGCTCCTGGCGGCTGCGGGAGTAGAATACGGTGCGCCTGCGCTCGACGGTTAGGCGCAAGGACTCCTGGTTCATCCAGGCCATCATCAGCACCTCGCCGGTGGTGTCCTCCTGGACGATGGCCGGGACCAGGCCGTCGGGGTTGAACTTGACTTCGCCCATCACGGTGTCCAGGGAATCGCTCACAGGTAGAGTCCGGTCTCGGTAACGATCCGCTCGGAGGCCACCGCGTGAATGTCACGCTCGCGCAAAATCAGGTAGTCCTCGCCCTGCACCTCCACCTCGTAGCGGTCATCGGGGCTGAAGAGGACTTTGTCGCCTGCGGCGATGGAGCGCACCGCCGGACCGACCGCCACCACCTCCGCCCAGACCAGCCGCTTGGCCACCTGCGCGGTGGCGGGAATGAGGATGCCGGAGCGGCTGTGCCTCTCGCCCTCCATGGCCGGCAGGACCACCAGGAGCCGGTCGGCAAGCATGGTGATCGGCTGTTTCCCCTTGTCCTCTGGCATCATAAATCTTTCTTGGCGCTGAATCATCCAGCCTAGCGGCGGGTCATGCCCCGGCTGTTTGCGCCTGCGAGGGGGCCGAAGGAGGCCGGACGGATACGCCCGCCTCGGTGAGCGCCTCCTTGACCTCGGCCACGGACAGCTCCCCGAAGTGGAAGACCGAGGCGGCCAGGAGCCCGGTCACCCCGGGTATCCGCGCGCCTTCCACGAAGTGAGCCACCGTACCCACCCCGCCCGAGGCGATCACCGGGATGTGCACCCGCTCGGTGACCGCCCTCAGCTGGGCAAGATCGAAACCGCCCTTGGTGCCGTCGGTGTCCATTGAGGTGAGGAGCAGCTCCCCCGCGCCCAGGCGCTCCCCCACCACCGCCCAGGTCACCAGGTCCAAACCCGTCGCCCTCCGCCCTCCGTGGGTGTAGACCTCGAAGAAGCCACCGTTGAAACGCGCGTCGATCGCCAGCACCACGCATTGCGAGCCGAACTCCTCGGCGATCTCGGCGATCAGGGCCGGGCGCGCGATCGCGGCGGAGTTCAGCGAGACCTTGTCGGCGCCGGCGCGCAGCATGGCGCGCGCGTCCGCGACACTGCGGATCCCTCCGCCCACGGTTAGCGGGACGAAGACCTCTCCGGCGGCCCGCTCGATCAACTCCACCGTGGTGGCACGTCCCTGCGAGGAGGCGGTGATGTCCAGGAAGACCACCTCGTCCGCACCCGAGCGGTCATAGAGGGCGGCCAGTTCGACGGGATCGCCCGCGTCCCGCAGCGAGACGAAGCGCGTGCCCTTCACCACCCGTCCCGCATCGATGTCGAGGCAGGGGATCACCCGAACCGCTTGCACAGCTCAACCGCCTCCTCCACTCGGAACCTTTGCTCCTGGATTGCCTTTCCCGAGATCGCGCCCCACAGGCCGGCCCCTCCCCCGCCCCCGATCGAGGCCAGTGCCATCAGGTCCGCCAGGCTCGAAACACCGCCGCTGGCCACCAGATCGATGCCCAGGTCGTGGCAGAGAGCGGCCAGTTCGGAATAGGTGGCGACGTCGGGACCGGAGAGCATCCCGTCGCGGGAGATGTCGGTTACCACCACGGCCGAGACACCCGCCTTGGCCGCGGAAACGACCGCGCTCGCCAGCTCCACGTCGCTCTGTTCCTCCCAACCCTCCAGCGCGCACAGGCGCCGGCCGTCCACCCGGCGGTAGTCGAGTCCGGCGGCGATCCTGCGGGGATGCGCGGCGCACATCTCGGCCAGGAACCCGGGGTCGCGCAAAGCCTTGGTTCCGATCACCATGCGCTCGACACCGATGCCGGCCAGCTCCTCCGCGTCGGCGGCACTGCGGATCCCTCCACCCACCTCGTAACGTGCGCCGCCCCGGGAGACCAGTCCGGCGATTGCCGGACGGTTGCTCTCCCCCTTGTTGCGCGCCGCGTCAAGGTCGACCAGGTGGATCCAGGCGGCGCCGGCACCCACGAACTCCTCCACCTGCTCATTCGGGTCCCCATAGTCGGTGACCTGTGTGTAGTCCCCTTTGGCCAGACGCACGGAGCGCCCGCCCAGAAGGTCGATGGCCGGCACGAACTCCACCTTCACTCACTTCCTGCGGCTATGCGGGCGAAGTTGGCGAGCAGCGCGAGCCCCACGCTGGACGACTTCTCCGGATGGAACTGGGTCGCGAATAGATTCCCCCGCTCGATGGCGGCGCTGAACTCCCCGCAGTAGTCGGCGGTGGCCGATGTCTCTGGAACCAGAGGCGCGGCGTAGGAATGCACGAAATACATCCATGGCTCGGCCCCGAGCCCCGCAAAAAGGGGGGATGCCTTCCCCAGACCGGTAAGGCGCAGGCGATTCCACTGCATCTGGGGGATGGGCAGCTCGCACTCGAAGCGGCGGATCAGCCCGGGCAGCACACCCAGGCCCTTGGCATCCGGAGATTCCTCCGAACCCTCGAACAGGAGCTGGAGCCCGACGCAGACGCCCAGCAAGGGGATCCCCTGGGCGAGGGCCCCCATCACCACCTCGTCAAAGCCGTAGCGTCGTAGTTCGCGGGCGCAAGCACCGAAGGCGCCGACGCCCGGCAGCACCACCCCGGAGAAGGAGGAGGGATCCTCGGCTCCGGTCACCAGGCGTGCCGGGGCGCCGATGGCCGCCAACGCCTTGGCCACCGAGCCGAGGTTGCCGATCCCGTAATCGAGCACCGCGATGGGCCGGCGCGCGAAGTCGCCCTCCCCCGTGGCGCTCACAGCACACCTTTTGTCGAGGGTACCCCCGTCCCCTCCACCACCTTGGCGGCACGAATGGCCCTGGCCACCGCTTTGAAGGCCGCCTCCAGGACATGGTGAGCGTTCTTGCCCCGCACCAACTCGATGTGCAGGCAAATGCCGGCGGAGTTCACGAAGGCACGGAAGAACTCCTCGGCCAGCTGCGGGTCCATTGCCGGGTTCCCCAGAGGGGCCATGGAGGCGGTGTCGACCTGGTAGTACAGGTAGGGGCGGCCGGAGAGATCGAGAGCCACCGAGACCAGCGCCTCGTCCAGGGGAATGGCCACCGAAGAGTAGCGGGCCAGGCCCTCCTTGGCACCCAACGCCTCCCGCAGCAATCCCCCCAGCACGATTCCGACATCCTCTACCAGGTGGTGGGAATCGACCTCGATATCGCCCTCCGCCTTGACCTCCAGAGCCAGACCGCCGTGCTTGGCAAGCTGGGCGAGCATGTGGTCGAAGAAGGGTATGCCGGTGTCCACCGACCAGGTGCCGCTCCCATCCAGCTCCAGCCGGGCGGCGATACGGGTCTCGGCGGTATTGCGCTCAGCTATTGCCGATCTGGCCATGCTCGAACTCCCTTCAGGCCGGGGTCACCGGCCGTCGTTTAGGCCAAAAGCTCTTCCAAAGCCCCTAAGAAGGCGCGGTTCTCCGGCTCCGTGCCCACGGTGACCCTGAGGCAGTTCTCCAGGCGCGGCCACTTTGACCAGTCCCTCACCAGGATCCCCCGCTCCACCAGCTGCGTCCACAGCCTGCCGGCGTCGGTGCGCCGGGGACGGAAGAGGATGAAGTTGGCGGCCGAGGGCCACTGGTCGAGGGGAAGGGGGGCAAGCCGCTCGGCCATCCGCTCGCGCTCGAGTACCAGTTGGGCCACCCTCTCCTCCATCTCGGAGACGTAGTCCAGGCTGTAGAGCGCCAGCAGTTGTTTGGAGGAGTCGACGTGGTAGGGAAGGGCGACCTTCCAGAGCACCTCGGCCACCTCGGGCGGCGCGATGGCATAGCCGATGCGCATGCCCGCCAGGGACCAGACCTTGGAGAAGGTCCTCACCACCACCAGATTGCTGTGCGCGGCGACCTCAGGAACCATGCTCTGGGGCGAGAACTGCCCGTAGGCCTCGTCCACCACCACCAGCCGCTCCGGGTCCGAGGCGAGCGCGGAGAAAGCCTCCTTTTCCTCAGGCACGCCGGTGGGGTTATTGGGGGAGCATACGAAGACGAGCGAGGCTCCGGCGGCGGCCAGGTCGGCCTCAAGGCGCTCGGCGTCGATGCGAAGGTCCGGGCCGCGCTCGATGGCCACATATGGCGTTGCGGTCACCCGGGAGATGGTTTCGTACATCGCGTAGGTCGGCTCGAATGACGCCGCCTTGCCTTCGCTCCCCCCATAGGCGAGCAGGATGCTCTGGATCACCTCGTTGGAGCCGTTGGCCACGAAGACCGTCTCCGGCTCGACCTGGTGGAAGCGGGCGATGGCCTCGCGCAGCAGCGTCGCCTGCCGGTCGGGATAGCGGTTCAGGCTCAGGTCCTGGACCGCCTCGCTCCAGCGCCTCAGCAGATAGGGCGGAGGCGGGAAGGGGGATTCGTTCGTGTTCAGCCGGACCGTGGCGGCCACCTGGGCGGAGTGGTAGCCCGCGAACACCCCCAGCCCGCTGCGCGGCTTGGGACTCATTGCTCGGCCCGCATCTCCGCCGAGCGCGCGTGCGCCCACAGCCCCTCCGCGCCGGCGATGGCCGCGAGAGGGCCGGCCAGAAGCTTGGCGGCCTCCTCGCCGATCTCGATGGCGTGCACGCGCTTCTGGAAGTCGACCACCGACAGCGCCGAGGCGAAACGGGCGGTGCCGTAGGTGGGAAGGACGTGGCTGGGGCCGGCCAGATAGTCGCCGTAGGCCGCCGTGGCATGCGGCCCCACAAATACCGCCCCCGCATTGCGGATGAGCGGCACCAGGTCCTCGCAGTTGGCCGAGAGAAGCTCGAGATGCTCGGGAGCGATGGCGTTGGACACCTCTGCCGCCTGCTGGAAGTCGCGCACCAGCACCACATAGCCACCCTCTTCCAGGGTGGAGGCGGTCTCGGCACGCCGCGGGGACTCCGCAAGCAGGCGCTCGCAGACGGCGTCGGCTCCCGCGGCAACCTCGGGATCCCAGGTGATCAGCCAGGCGAGCCCGTCAGGACCATGCTCGGCCTGGACGATCACATCCATGACCGCCCATTCGATGGGCACCGTCCCGTCGGCAATCACCACCACCTCGCTCGGCCCGGCGAAGGAGGTGGGTATCCCAACAGCATCGGCCACCTCGCGCTTGGCGGCGGCCACGTAGACGTTGCCCGGTCCGACGATGACGTCGGCGCGCTTGACCGTCTCGGTCCCATAGGCCATGGCGGCGATGGCCTGGGCTCCGCCGATGGAGTAGAGATGGTCCACCGAGGCGATGTAGGCGGCGGCGAGTGTGGCGTCGTCGATGGTGCCGTCCGCCTTGGGCGGGACACAGAGGATGACCTCCTCCACCCCGGCAACCCGAGCGGGAATGGCGGTCATCAGCACGCTGGAGGGATACCTTGCCTTGCCACCCGGCACGTAGCAGCCGGCCACGGCAACCGGGATGGTGAGCTGCTGGACGACGATGCCGTTGTGATGGAACTCCCGATCCTCGTGCAGCTCGAGCTCGTAGTAGCCGCGGATCGCCTCGCCCGCCAAGTCCAGAGCCTCCCGCAGCTCGGCGGAGATGCGCTCGTATCCCGCCTGCATCTGGGAACGGCTGACCTCCAGCTCGGAGAGGGAAACGCCGTCGAAGCGCTCGGTCAGCTCGATGAGGGCGGAATCGCCCCTCTCGCGCACCGCCGTAACGATCTCGCGCACCGCCTCCGTGGGCGGGAAGGTGGCCGCCTTGGGGCGGGGCAGGTGGCGCAGGTAGTCCCCCGCCATCTCTCTCAGGTCCAGGGTCTTCAGCATTTGCGCCCTAGCCTAATAGGCCGTCTGGGCTGCCTTTCCCGGCCCAAAGGAGGCACTGACCGGCTTAGGGTGTCAGCCATGGCAGGCGTCAAGGCCGAACTCTCGTCGATGCAGACCGCGCTGGAGGAGATCGAGCTGCGTGTGCGACGCATCACCGACGAGCTGTCGCGGGATCCCTCCGACACCGTAAGCGTCCATCTGATCGCGGTCGAGCGGGCACTGGCCAGCGCCATCCGGGGAATCGCCAAGGCGCAAAAGTCCGCCTGACGGAAGCCGAAGCCGGGCCTCTCATCGGGCGGGCCATCTGGAGCCACGGACCGGTGGGTACGGGCTTGCGCCCGCGGCCACAAGCGCTGGAGCGCGCCCCACGTCGGCCCGGCAAGCTCCAGGGAGAGAACCCGGAGGGGTCGTCCTACCCCGCAGCCTCGGCGCGGAGCAGGAAGCGCTGTACCTTGCCGCTAGGAGTCTTGGGCAGCTCCTCGACCACCACCACCTCGCGGGGATAGGCGGTCTTGGAAAGCCGCTCGCGTACCAGTTGCTGGATCTCTCCCTCGAGTTCCGCACCGGCCTGGATGCCGGGGCGCAACACCACGTAGGCCCGGATCGATTCGCCCCGCAATTCGTCGGGCACCCCGATGACGGCGCACTCGGCAACCTTGGGATGGGCCATGACCGCCGACTCCACTTCGAACGGCCCCACCCGGTACCCCGCGGTGAGGATCACGTCGTCCGAGCGGCCGGCGAAGTAGAAGTTTCCGGCCTGGTCGGTGGAGGCCACGTCGCCGGTGAGATAGTAGCGCCCGTCCGGGCTGAAGCGCTCGGCGGTGCGATCCGGCGCGTGGTAGTACCCGGGGAACCAGAAAAGCGGCGATGCGCCGGCGTCGATGGCAACCTCGCCCTCGCTGGCGGGCCCTTGCTCGGTGAAGTCCCCGTCCACCACCACGGCGCGGATCCCCGGGGTAGGCAGTCCCATCGACCCGGGAATCGCCTCGTTGCGCAGGCGGCCGTCGTTGTGATTGTTGATGACCATGCCGAGCTCGGTCTGGCCGTAGTGGTCACGTATCTCCACCCCGAGGGAGGCCTTGGCCCAGTGGATCACCTCCGGGTTTAGGGGCTCTCCCGCCGAGGACATGACCGCCGGCGACCCCGCGACTTTCCGCTCGCCGATGGCCGATCGCATGGCACGGTAGGCGGTGGGAGCAGCCGCGAAGTTGGTGATCCCGTAACGCCGCCAGATCTCCTCGACCGAGTTGGGATCGAAGGGGCGATTCACATATAGGACCCGGTGGCCGAGAATCATCGGCCCGATCAGGCCGTAGTAGAGGCCGTAGGCCCATCCCGGGTCGGCCAGGTTCCAGAAGCGGTCGGAGTGGCGCAGACCAATGCCCAGGGTCATGTAGGCCTCGAAGCCCGCCAAGGCCCAGAGAGGAACCGGAACACCTTTAGGGGCTCCGGTGGTGCCCGAGGTGTACAGCAGTACGATCAGCTCACGCGGACCGATCTCCACAAATCCCTCCATTGGCGGGGTGTCCACCGCGCTCGACCAGCTCTCGGTGCCGTCCCGTCCCTCCTGGCCCACCAGGAGCACCCGGCACCGGCCCATGACGGAGAGGTCCACCTTCGAGAAGTTGGCGGTGTCGGTGATCACGTAGGAGGCTTCGGCATCCTGGATGCGCATGGAAATCGCGTCGGTTCCGAAGGCGGTGAAGAGGGGAAGGTAGGCGGCTCCCAGCCTCCACACCGCCAGCGCCGAAACCAGCAACTCCGGACCTTTGGGCAGGAGCACGCCCACCCGGTCTCCCTTTCGCACCCCGTGAGCGGCCAAATAGGCCGCCACCGACGCCGACTTCTCCTCCAGTTCGGGCATGGAGTGCGAACTCTCGCGCTCCGGCCCGAGGTAGTCCAGCCCTCCGCGCCAGGAACCGGCGCCGACGATCATCCGGGCCAGGTTCCCTGGGCGTTTGGCGTACTTTTCAAGGAGAGAGTCGACAAACTCGTCAGTCCATGGCTTCGACATCGGTCCTCCACTTTCCTGCTGAACCGGCCAAAGCCTATCCAAAGCCGGGCACCCGCGCCCGGAGTCCTAGGGAAGCGCTGCGCTGGGGCAGATATCGGCGAGGATACAGGAGGCGCAATCAGGCTTCTGCGCCTTGCACACCCGCCGTCCGTGCAGGATGAGGCGCAGGCTAAGCGGGCCCGTCTCCTCGGGAGGGAGCCAGGCCATGAGCTCTGACTCGATCTTGACCGGGTCGCTCGCCTGAGTCAGCCCCAGCCGCTTGCACAGCCTGGCGACATGGGTGTCGACCGGCAGCCCGGGCTCACCGAAGGCGACCGAGAGCACCACGTTCGCCGTCTTGCGCCCGACCCCGGGGAGACGGGTCAGCTCATCCATCGAATCCGGGACCGTTCCACCACGCTCCGCCACGGCCCTGGAAACCTTGAGCACGTTGGAGGCCTTGGCCCGGAAGAATCCGGTCGGGTATACGATCCGCTCGACTTCTTCGGGGTCGGCGGAAGCCAGCGACTCCGAAGACGGGTAGCGGGAAAATAGGTCCCTGGTCACCATGTTCACGCGCTGGTCGGTGCACTGGGCGGAGAGGATGGTTGCGACCAGCAGCTGGAAGGGGTTGGCGAACTCCAGCTCGCAAAGCTCACGAGCGCTTCCCGGATAGGCCTCGGCCAAACGGCGGAGTATCTCCCCCCGCCGCTCCCGCTCCCGCTTCTCTCCGGTAGGTGTCGCCATAGGGCAAGAAACTACCCGCCCCGGCGCCCACGCGCGCCGAGGACCCCGGCCCGCTTCAGGATCGAGTTCTGGCGCGCAACTCCGCCTCGAGGCGCGCCAACACCAGGGCGGCGGAATGTTCGGGGTAGTCGGGGCGTACGTAGACCGGTACCACTTCCACACCGGATGCGGAGCCCGCGGCACTGAGGCGGCGCTCGGCCCAGGGTTTGAGCCAGGCAAATGGAGGACGCATCACGGCAAAGCAGAGCAGTTCCGCCCCACGCGTCTTCCTTTGGGAAACCACCAGCTTGGAGAGGGCCGCAAGATCCTGCTTGCCGGGCCCGAGCCTTCCGCCTGAAACCACAGCCACCAGGGCTGGAAGCCGGCTCCAGCCGGCGATGTCATCTGCGAAGGATACCGCGGCTCGCATATAGGCGGGAATAAACCGCCCCAGGAACTGGTCCTGAGCAGCCAGAACCACCGGCTCCATCGGCCAGTTCGGGCGCCCCGCCTCGCTGCGCTCGATACCGCTCAGTGCAGCAGCCGCCATGGCCCGCCTCCCTACACCCCACCTATGACCCGTACGACTGTAGCTCTAGCGCGTGTGGCGAACAAGCCAGACGCGATCCGCGGGCGGGACGTTATCTTCGAACTATGGAGTTCGACCTTGATCTGAACGACGCGGCCCTGGTCATAGTGGACGTACAGGGAGACTTCTGCCCGGGCGGCAGCCTGGCGGTGCGCGACGGCGACGCAGTGGTCGAACCCGCCAATGAGTTGGCCCGCCACTTTGCCGCCGCAGGACGGCCCGTCTACTACTCCAAGGACCACCACCCCGCCGATCACGCCAGCTTCACCGGCCAGGGCGGCCCGTGGCCCACCCATTGCGTCGTCGGGACGCCTGGCTGGGAGTTTCATCCCGGCCTCGATCCGGTGCCCGGAGCGGTGGTCGTCTACAAGGGGTACAACGCCGACCGCGACGACTACTCCGTCTTCGCCGCCACCCTTGAACCCGATCCGGCCTCGCCCACCTTCGGCAGCCTGCTGGCGATAGCCGGAGTGCGCCAACTCTACGTCTGCGGACTGGCCACCGACTACTGCGTCGGGGCCACCGCGGCTGACTCGCTCGCCGCCGGCTTACGGACCACCGTCATCACCAGCGCATCCCGCGGCGTCGATGTCGAACCGGGGGACTCAGAGCGGGTGCTGGCACAGCTCGCAGCCGACGGCGCAACAATCCTGGATTAGGAGCGGCGCGAAAAAAGCCCGCCCTGCACCGAGGCGTACACCACTAGCAGGAAGATCGCCAGAGTCACCAGGTGGACACCGGTGCAGTAGAGGCAGATCGCCCCGACCAGCAAAAGCTCGGCGTAAACCAGCCAAAGCACGAAGATCATCGCGCCCACCGCCATGACCAGGCGCACCAGGCCGAGTGCGCGGCCGCCGGCCAGGCGTGGGAAATTGACCACGGCGAACACAAGGTAGAACACGAGCCCCAAGAGCGAGACCGGCATACCCAGGAAATAGGACTGGGGCGAGGTGGTCACCTTGGCACAGTTGACGGTGGCGTTCTCCGGGCAGGCGAGAACGGCGGGGGAGTTCAGGTGGGCGTAGAAGAGGTATGCCGAGAGGCCAACTCCAACCAGGCTGAGGACAAAAATGGTCCAGGCCAGCCCGGGAGACAGGTAGGCGGCCTCATAACCGTTGCCGGCTTGGGCCTCATCCACGCTGGTCAAGATCGCCTCCCAGGATCACACTAACCAGGACCAATCTAGCCCCCTGTGTAACCTAAGCCCAGGCCGGCCCAGAGAGCTGCGATGTGCGAATGGCTTGCCTGCTCCGTGTGGGATTCCGTGTCAGGCGGAGTGCTCGGGCAATTCGGCCAATACCGGCGCAGGCGTGGGAATCCTCTGCTCGAACTTACCGAGCTTCCACACCGCGAGCGCCACCAGCCAGGTGGCGATGAAGAGGCCCACCAGGTACATGCCCGCCTTGTTGATGTTGAAGTTGGAGACGAAGTTCCAGACTCCGCCGCTCAAACCCAACTCGCTCGCCAGGATGGCTCCCAGCTCGACCGTGCCGATGAACAGCGCCACCATGATCGAGAGCCCGGTGATGGTGAAGTTGTAGAAGATCTTTCGCGCCGCGGAGGAAAACGCCCAGCCGTAGGCAAAGTTCATGAAGGTCCCGTCAAGCGTGTCGAAAAGAGTCATCCCGGCAGCGAAGAGGATGGGCAGGGCCAGAATGGCATAAAAGGGCAGCCCGGTCGATGCCGCCCCGGCGGTGAATGCGAGCAGGGCTACTTCGGTCGCGGTGTCGAAGCCGAGGCCGAAGAGGAACCCCACGGGGTACATATGGCCTTCCTTCTTGATCGCACCCAGCAGCTTGGCGAAGACCCGGGAGAAGAGGCCGCGCTTGTTCAGCACCGCCGACAGAGCATCCTCGTCGTAGTTGCCGGCGCGCAGGCCCTTGTAGGAGCGAACTATTCCGGCCAGCACCAACAAGTTGATGAAGGCTATCAGGTAGAGGAAAGACCCGGAGACGACGGTCCCCACCAGCCCGCCGAAGGCGTGCAGCGTAGAGCTCTGGTTGGCAACCTGATGGAACAGGCCCTTGGCCGCAAAGACGAGGATGGCGCCGAGGGCGAAGACCACCGAGGAATGGCCCAGCGAGAAGTAGAGGCCGACCTTCATCGGCCGCTTTCCCTCCTGCATGAACTTGCGGGTCGTGTTGTCGATGGCCGAGATATGGTCGGCATCGAAGGCGTGCCGCATGCCGAGCGTGTAGGCGGTGAGCGCGATGCCGATTCCCAGAAAGTGGTAGTGACGCGGCAGGACCAGCGCAAAGATGATGCCCCATCCCAGCACGTGCAGGAGGAGGACCACTCCAAAAGTGAAGGCGAGTGTCCTCTTCTCGTGCGCACTCAGGTCGAATGCGAAACGCCTGATTCCGCCAGCCACTCATGCCCTCCCGATAGCTCACCATCAATGCTATGGCTATTGCGAACCATTCGCAACAAGTAATCCACCCCTACCAGCAAAACGTCCCAGGGCCTGCGAATGTTCTCAGCATCGGGGATCGTTGTTGCGAACCTGCCGCCAAATGCGACCTGATTGCATCAACGCCTCCATGGCCCACACACTTCCCGGTGAGCCCTTATTGAGCCGAATTCAACCTTTTCGCCCTGAACCTTCTCCCTCAGCCGGGAGTACGGAGCGAGCTAGGATTCGGCTAATGGCACAAATCCAACTTGCGGGCAACCAGCTCCTGGTGGAGCTTTCAGCGCTGGAGAAGATCGAGGGCATCCACTCGAGCCTGCGCTTCCCGCTCATCGCGGTTCGTGCCGTACGCGTAACCGACAACCCCTACGCCGAGATAAGCGGCATCAGGATCGGCACCGGCATACCCCCGGTGGTAGCGGTCGGCACCTGGATCGGCGTCGGCCACAAATCCTTCGTTGCCGTGCACGGCCACCGTGCGGCGGTGGTCATCGAGCTCGAAGACCAGCCATGGGACGAGCTGATCATCTCCTCAGACGACGCCCAGTCCGAGGCCGAACGCATCCAAGCGGCGTTGCGGCCCTGACCGGACAGAGTCCAAAGTCCCCATTGGGCACCCTTGGAATACCCGTGGGGGTATAGTGTTGTACTTAGGCGAACCGAACAATCCCAAGACGGAAGGGCAAAATGGCGACACTAAATCTCACCTCGGAATCCTTCGAGGAGACAGTTAAGAGCAACGACATAGTGCTCATCGACTTCTGGGCTTCCTGGTGCGGACCTTGCCGAATGTTCGCCCCGGTCTACGAGAAGGCCTCGAACGAGAACCCCGACATCGTCTTCGCCAAGGTGGACACCGAGGAGCAGCAGGAGCTCGCGGGCGCCTTCCAGATCATGTCGATCCCCACGCTGATGGCCTTCAGGGATCAGATCCTCCTCTACTCCCAGCCCGGCGCGCTTCCCGCCTCCGCGCTGGACAGCCTCATCACGCAGATCCGCGCCCTCGACATGGATGAAGTCCGCGAAAAGATCGCCGAGGCGGAAAAGGCGCAGGCCTGACCAAGAGCCGATCCAAGACGCAGCGGGGCCGACGCCAAGCCACACCGAACCCCCCAGTGGCCCTGACGCCGGCCCTTTTTGCATCCCCGGCGATGTGTCATGGGCCACCAGGCGGCACATCCGGGACCTTCTTCCCTACCTCTTACAAACGCGCGAGATCGATACTTCGGCCAGAGGAACAAGCCACACCCTCAAGGAGGTGGCGCCATGTTCATGGCACGTAAGCACCACGGGCGCGCGGGACTCCTGACCGTCTTTCTCAGCCTCACGGCTCTGACTGCGGCGGGCTGTGGGACCTCCAGCTCCACCTCCCCCACAACAACCTCGTCACCGGCATCGACAACCACCACTCCGGCGACCACGAGCCAGCCCACCACCTCAACCACCACCCCCACCGTCGGCGTCTCGGTCTACTTCACCAAGGACACGCACCTCTATCCGGTACTTCGCCAGCCCAGGTACACCGTGGCTGTGGCGACAGCGGCAATGAGGGAGCTCTTGGGCGGACCGTCACCACGCGAAGCCGCCCTTGGGCTCGCCTCGGCCGTCCCTGCCGGCACGACCCTGCTGGGACTTTCGATAGCCGCCGGTACGGCGACCGTCAATCTCTCCTCGGCCTTCGAGTCCGGAGGCGGCTCCACATCGATGATGCTCCGCCTCGCCCAGGTCACCTACACTCTCACCCAGTTCCCCACCGTAGAGCGGGTGACCTTCAAGATTGACGGAAACGCTGTTACCGTCTTCGGTGGTGAGGGCATAGTCCTGGATCATCCCGCAACCAGGGCGGCCTTCTACAACAGCGCGCTGGCGCCGATATTCGTCGACAAGCCTCCGGCCTTCTCCGTCGTCAGCAGCCCCTTGGCCGTCTCGGGCCTGGCCAACGTATTCGAGGGCCAATTCAAGATCCAACTGCTCAACTCCGCCGGCAAGGTCGTCTATGACGGCTCGGCCACCGGCATGATGGGCGAGTGGGGCCCATGGAGCATCTCCATCCCCTACAGCCCCCTATCAACAGGAACCCTCACACTCAGGGTCTTTGATCTCTCGGCAAAGGACGGGAGCGTCATCGACCTCATCGAGGTGCCGCTCAGCAACGGATAGCCCACCCGCCAACGCAAGAAGGGGGACAGCCGCTTGGGCTGTCCCCCTTCTCATCGTCACCTCTGGGTGGTTTCACCGCTAGGGTGTCAAGCTTATATCCGGCGGCGTCCTACTCTCCCAGGGGGTTGCCCCCCAAGTACCATCGGCGCTGGCAGTCTTAACTTCCGTGTTCGGAATGGGAACGGGTGTGACCCTGCCGCCATGGCCACCGGAATATCTCGAGTGCTCCTTCGAGCGCTCCATAGCGAGCACGGGCTAGTCTCCAAGCCCTCGGCCGATTAGTACCGGTCAGCTGAATGCGTTACCGCACGTACACTTCCGGCCTATCAACGTGGTGGTCTGCCACGGGCCTTACCAGGTTGACCCTGTGGGAGACCTCATCTTGGAAAGAGCTTCGCGCTTATATGCTTTCAGCGCTTATCCCTTCCGCAGGTTGCCAACCAGCCATGCCCCTGGCGGGACAACTGGCACACAAGAGCTGCGTCCGTCCCGGTCCTCTCGTACTAGGGACAGCCTTCCTCAGGTCTCCTACGGCTGCATCGGATAGGGACCGAACTGTCTCACGACGTTCTAAACCCAGCTCGCGTACCGCTTTAATGGGCGAACAGCCCAACCCTTGGGACCGGCTTCAGCCCCAGGATGCGACGAGCCGACATCGAGGTGCCAAACCTTCCCGTCGATATGGACTCTTGGGGAAGATGAGCCTGTTATCCCCGGGGTACCTTTTATCCGTTGAGCGACGGCGCTTCCACACGCTACCGCCGGATCACTATGCCCTGCTTTCGCATCTGCTCGACTTGTAGGTCTCGCAGTCAAGCTCCCTTATGCCATTGCACTCGACGACTGATTGCCAACCAGTCTGAGGGAACCTTTGGGCGCCTCCGTTACACTTTAGGAGGCGACCGCCCCAGTCAAACTGCCTACCTGACGCGGTCCCCGGCCCGGATCACGGGCCTAGGTTAGAACCTCAATACAAACAGGGTGGTATTTCAAGGTTGCCTCCACCCGGGCTGGCGCCCGAGCTTCAAAGGCTCCCACCTATCCTACACAATCTGTACCAAAGTCCAACATCAAGCTACAGTAAAGGTCCACGGGGTCTTTCCGTCCTGATGCAGCTAACGAGCATCTTTACTCGTAGTTCAATTTCGCCGGGTCTGTGGTTGAGACAGTAGGGAAGTCGTTACGCCATTCGTGCAGGTCGGAACTTACCCGACAAGGAATTTCGCTACCTTAGGACCGTTATAGTTACGGCCGCCGTTTACCGGGGCTTAGGTTCAGAGCTTCGCCTTGGTTGCCCAAGGCTGACCCTTCCCCGTAACCTTCCGGCACCGGGCAGGCGTCACAGCGTATACATCGTCTTTGCGACTTCGCACGCTGCTGTGTTTTTAGTAAACAGTCGCTTCCCCCGATTCTCTGCGGCCCATTACAGCTATGGGGAGCAAGTCCCCTCACCTTATCTGGGCCCTCCTTCTCCCGAAGTTACGGAGGTATTTTGCCGAGTTCCTTAACCACAGTTCTCCCGATCGCCTTGGTATTTTCTACCTACCCACCTGTGTCGGTTTGGGGTACGGGCTCGATGGACACTTGCTAGAAGCTTTTCTTGGCAGCTTGGGATCAGTGACTTCGCCTAAACGGCTCGGAATCACGCCTTGGGGTTAGTGAGGACCGGATTTGCCTGGGCCTCCCCCTACACGCTTTCCCCGGGACAACCAACGCCCGGGTTCACCTACCCTCCTGCGTCCCTCCATTGCTCAAACGCATCCATCAAGGTACTGGAATATAAACCAGTTGTGCATCGGCTACGCCTTTCGGCCTCGTCTTAGCTCCCGACTCACCCTGGGCGGATTAGCCTTGCCCAGGAACCCTTGGGTATTCGGCGGAGGAGTTTCTCACTCCTCTTTCGCTACTCATGCCAGCATTCTCACTCGGACAAGCTCCACGGACGCTTCCGCCCCCGCTTCACTGCTTGCCCGACGCTCCCCTACCACTCCCTCCATAAGAGGAAGTCCGTAGCTTCGGCTCTTGGCTTGAGCCCCGTTACATTGTCCGCGCAGGATCACTCGACCAGTGAGCT
>JAJYNL010000069.1:0-5000 GCA_021786375.1 Actinomycetes bacterium | reverse complement strand
TCGCCCATTGCGCAATATTCCCCACTGCTGCCTCCCGTAGGAGTCTGGGCCGTGTCTCAGTCCCAGTGTGGCTGATCGTCCTCTCAGACCAGCTACCCGTCGTAGCCTTGGTGGGCCGTTACCCCGCCAACAAGCTGATAGGCCGCGAGCCCCTCCCGAAGCGAAAAGACTTTCCTCACTCCGCCTTGTGGCGGTGGGAGCATATCCGGTATTAGCACCGGTTTCCCGGTGTTATCCCGAACTTCGGGGCAGGTTACTCACGTGTTACGCACCCGTTCGCCACTACCCATGGAGGCAAGCCCCCATGGACCGTTCGACTTGCATGTGTTAAGCACGCCGCCAGCGTTCGTCCTGAGCCAGGATCAAACTCTCCATCGAAATGGATCGAGCATTTGATTGACTCGTTGCCATGTTGCTCAAAGTTATGAGCGGGTGCCTCTGTTTGGATACCCCTTGGCGCCTCGGGGGGAGTTAGCCCCCTTGGGTTACAAGGAGCCAGAGGCGTTGTCATGTCTGGCGTCACTCGATATGCAACCTTGGAGAACCTCCAAGTTGCTGTCACCCTATTTCGTTGTCAAGGAGCACCCGGGGGTGATTCCCGCTTTTGGGCCGCCTCTTGCGGCCCGGCCAGTTGGAGGCTTGGAGGTGGAGCCCATGCCCTTTAGGGGGCTTGGCTTTTCCCTGCCGGCCTCGCTGGCCCTGTCACTCTAGGAGGTCTCCCGGGGGTTGCGGCCCTTCGCGGGGCCTTGCCCTTGGAGTAGCTCTCCGTGGAGTGGGATTAGATATCCTATCGGGTTCCGGGCGGGGCCGTGCAGAGGCGGGGGGAGAATTTTTGGGGGAAGAGGGTGGGGGTGTGAGGGGAGACGGGGAGGGAGGGAAGAGAGGGTGGGGGCGTGAGGGGAGACGGGGAGGGAGACCTTTTTAGCCTCCCGGCACGTGCACGACAGGTGTTGCATACGTCATCGCCCCATGCGTACGGAACCTGCCAGGGGAAACGCCGTCTTTCCTTCATGCGCACAGGCAGCCACCTCAAGAGAATCGAAACCACAAGCTCCCTCGGCCATCTAACCCCCGAGGAGTTCAAGGCGCTCAATGCCATAAGCAAAGGCACCTAGTAGCCGGCGCCACCAAGTACAAGGGCTGGGCGGCGCCACAGCTGAGGGCCGCGTAGCGGCTGTGGACCTGTGGACGACGCTTCGCCTCGCCCACAGGTCCACAGCCGACCAGCTACTACCGGAAATACAACGACGACGATGGCCACAACGAAGACGCAAGCGCCGACAACGGCACCGCCCTGGGGTAATCTTGCCCGACGAACCCGAGGCTCTGGCTCACACTAGAAGTGGACCGAAAACCGCGGGCCCCTCACTGCTACTGGAATAGCCGTGCCGATGCTGGTCGTAACGGGTATGGGGACGTAGGCGATGACAACCACGGCGTCATCGGCTAGTCTCGACCGACGAACCCGCACCCCTAGCTCATCTTCGGACTGGCCCGATTACAGCGGGTACTCGCACCCTTCAGCGCTTTTTCACACGCTCCGAGCCAACGAGACACGTCCACGAGCCTTGCTTTATCTCGAGGCACAAACGGAGAAGAGAGTGCCACAGCCCCAAACTTAACGGACATCGATCGCCACTTAGGCTTAGCATCGGCTTTGCATCGAACGCCGCCGTACATTAATTGAATCGCAACAAATGACGATGGCCCCGAGGTGAATGAACCCGGGACCATCATCAAATTCCAGAGGAGGCTATCCCCTAAACGTCACTTTCTATGGCTACAGATATTACCAACCAGCGGTAGTGGCAGTTGTCTGCCAGCCAGAACCGATGCCCGAACCCGCCGGGGTCACAGCTGCAGTGGTCGCGCTTGCGCACAGGTCCGTACCCGTTGGCTTAACAGCCCCATAATACGTAGCTCCTGAGTTGGTGTCCAGTATGGAATAAATATTACCAGTTCCGGAAGTGGCGCTGAGGCAAACTCCATAGTTGGTTCCTGTTGCGGGAGTCAGCGGCACGACTTCAATCGTGTTCGCATTCGACATCGTGGCACCACTGGCAACGAACGACAGCGATGGCTCCGAACTCGCCAGAGTGGCGGGAGTGATGGCGGAATAGGTGTTGTTGTCGGTAAAGTAGACCTTCGCCGACGTGAAGGCATTGCGCAAGCTGGATTCAGCTGCACGGTTCTCGGCGCTATCACGAGCGCCAAGGAAGGTCGGGATCGCGATCGCGACCAGGATTCCAATTATCAGGACTACGACCATGAGTTCGATCAGGGTGAAGCCCTGTTCCGCCTCTTCGGTTCGCCTGACCCACTTTGCCAGTTTGCTCACGATTCTCCTTCTCCTGAACACTAGGTTGCGTTGGGAGACGCAGAATCGGCTGGATTCCCCAACTCCCACTGAAAGAATCGTAGCAACAGGTGTGTCACTTTAGTGAGAATCACTAAGAAATTCATAATTCTCACCACCCTGTGTAGCACTTCACAAAATACTCCTGGCCAACCGGTCATCCACTTCTGCCGATCTGACCATCACGGCTGAACTCCGAGGTACCACATCAAGTCTCGCGAACTAGCCTGCTTCTCATGAATGACCTTGTCATCGCACGTCGACTCGGTGAAGAAGAGATCGGCGAGATCGCGCGACTGGCGCACGACGTTGAGTCGTTCGACAAGCACAAGGCGCTGGGCGATCATGCATGGCTCGATCTCGTCCACGGAGGCAGGCGCAGCGTGTACGGTTTCACCGCTCGCCGGAAGAGCGAAAGCCAACTACTCGGTTATGCGCAGGTATCTGTCGGCAACGAGACCTGGGCGCTCGAACTCGTGGTGCATCCTCTTTACCGTAGCCTTGAGGATGGCGTCGTCTCTGCCTTGCTCGCCTGGTCAACGCGCGAGATTGCCGCGAAGGGCGGCGGCCATGTCCATGTGTGGCTGTCACGGCGAGACGAGGACACCGTCGACGCTCTGAAACTTGCAGGCTTCACCAAAGGTAGAACGCTTATTCAAATGAGGCGCGGCCTGCCACTAGACAGAGATCTTCATAGCGACATCGACACACGATCCTTTGTTTGCGGCAAGGACGAAGATGCCTGGCTGGCGGTCAACAACAAGGCGTTCTCAAGCCACCCTGAACAGGGAGGATGGGCTCGCGAGACCTTGTCTTCTCGACAGCGGGAGCCATGGTTCGACCCGAACGGCTTTCTGCTGCATTTTGCCAACGACCAGCTTATCGCATTCTGTTGGACAAAAATCCACGCAAATTCTGATCCACCAATGGGCGAAATATACGTGATCGGCGTTGACCCAGAGTTCAGCGGGCATGGCATCGGTAGGCGAATGTGCATTGCAGGCCTTGAATACCTTGCAAAGCAGCGACTTCCGATCGCGATGCTCTATGTCGATGCCGATAATGCAAATGCGGTGGCAATGTACGAACGTTTGGGATTTCGCCCTGACCACGTCGATACCGCGTACATAGCCGACGTCGCAGGCGCGTAACCAACAATTGCGATGAGCCACTTACTTATATCAGAGCCGCCCGAATATCTTACCCGGCGACGCAAATCAGTTAGAACGCGAAGACCAAACAGGGTATAAACACCGATCATCCCGCCGAGAACCCTATCATCCGTCCGAGCGTGAAGGTGATTCCTGCAGCGATCGCCGAAAGAATCAACTGCCTGGCTACCGACTTGACCAATGAGCGCCCGGTTGCCCAGGACAGTGCCGCACCGATCAAGATCGACGCGATGATGGCGACCACCACGGATATGTATATGCCGGTCGTACCCGTGGTGAAGAACCAGGGGGAAAGAGGAACCAAGGCCCCGACCGCAAAGGCGACGAACGACGAGACGGCAGCCTGGATCGGAGAACCGATGGAGGAGGGATCGATGCCAAGCTCCTCCTTGGCGTGGGTGGCCAGAGCCACTTCCGGATCATCCATCATATGGCCCGCAAATTGTTCGGCTAGGTCTCTCGGCACTCCACGGGACTCATATATCCGCGCGAGCTCCTTCTTCTCGAAGTCAGGACGACCGTGAATCTCGGCTGCCTCGATGGCGATCTCACGCTCGAAGAGTTCACGCTGAGCCGCCATCGACACATATTCGCCTATCGCCATGGAAAATGCTCCCCCGACGAGGCCCGCCAAGCCCGCGAGACGGACGAGACCGGAAGCCGGATGTGCACCTGCGACACCCAGGATCAGGGTAGTATTGGAGACAAGCCCGTCAGAGATTCCGAAGACGGCTGCACGAGCCGCTCCTCCGGTTATATCCCGGTGGTCTTCATGCATAGGATTGTCGCCGGAATCTTCCGGCGCGAGATTTCGCTTGGCGCTCATGTGCACCAGTTCTGAAAAGCTGCGGGGCTTGCGTGCCATGACCATCACTCTAAACGTCTATGCCCTTTTTTGACCTAAACCAATCCCAACTGGCAGAAGTTCTTGCCGCCGAGCCGCGATACCGTGCCAAGCAGCTTTGGCAGGGTGTGTATCAGGGACTCGTCACCCCGGCCGAGCTCACGACGATGCCCAAGGACCTCCGGAGTCAAATCGCGGAGGATCCGCGCTTCTCGCTCGAGTTGAGCCGGGTCGAACGGATCACCGCCGACGAGAGCCGGACGATCAAGGATCTATGGCAACTCGCCGATGGCCGCCAGGTCGAATCGGTTCTCATGGCCTACGCGGACCGGGTGACGCTCTGCGTCTCATCGCAGGCCGGGTGTGCCATGGGCTGCGTCTTCTGCGCGACCGGCCAGGCGGGCTTCTTCCGCCAGCTCACAAGGGGCGAAATCCTGGAGCAAGTATTCCACGCTGCGGCTCTCTCCAAGAACGCTTTCGGCAAGCGCCTGTCCAACCTGGTGTTCATGGGCATGGGTGAGCCCATGGCCAACTATGACAATGTGATCGCCGCCATCAGGGCGATCGTCCAGGACTTCGGAATCTCCGCTCGGCACATCACCCTCTCAACCGTCGGGATCATCCCCGG
>JAJYNL010000019.1 GCA_021786375.1 Actinomycetes bacterium | reverse complement strand
CAGGCATGCTGCGTCATCGGGGAACCAGGCCAGCACGCCAGCGTACGACCCTGGGTAGTCGATCCCAACCCTCGGAGCCGTGTACGGCACATACCTATCCTACTGCACTCAGATGGAGAGGCCTTTTCGGCAATACCTGACTACGGCCTACTCGTGCTGGCGCTCCCGGCGGGTGCTCTCGGCGCCTGGTCGCTATGGCATCTCCTTCCACCCCGGAGCTTCTCCTTCGCCCCGGGCGTCGCCTCGGTGGTCCCGCTGCGTATGCTCTCCTCGATGGCCTTTTTCGGCATCGATGGCTACATGCCCCTCGCCCTCTTCCGTGACCGCGGCTTCTCCTTGGCTCTGGCCGGCATAACCCTGACCGTCGGTACTTTCACCTGGACCGCCGGCTCGTATTGGCACTCCCGGGTCTCCACCCCGAAGAGTCGGTCGAAGCTCTTCAGGCTGGGTATTGCGGTCACCGCGCTCGGTGCGGCGGCAAACGGGGTGGCGCTCGGCCTCCCGCGCGCCTCTGGCTGGCTTGCGGTGGGAGCCTGGAGCATTGCGGCACTGGGAATGGGAATTGCCTACGTGGTTCTGTCGGTGTCACTGCTGGACGTCGCCCCGCGTGATCGACTGGAGGAGTCCTCGGCCTCCAACTCGCTGGCTGACACTCTGGGCATTGCGTTGGGCACCGGCATTGCCGGGGGCATGATAGCCGCGGCCCTTGCCGCCGGCTCGGCGCACGGCGTGGCCATGGGCTTGGCCGTCGACGCCGCCTGGTCGCTCTTGCTGCTCGCGATCTGCTACCGCTTCGCTCCCAACATCCAGTTACGCGCAGCTGGTGGTGCCGGCGGTGACTGAGATCGCCGAAGCGGTCAGGGCCGTGCCGGGGGGAGCCGTGGTCGAGGTACGGGTCTCGACGAGAAAGCCGCGCGCCGGGCTGGCCGGCATCCGGGAGCAAAGAGTCGAGGTGTGGCTCCACTCCCCCGCTCAGGAGAACCGAGCCAACCGCGAGCTGGAGCGGCTGATCGCCGACCTGGCCGGGTTGCCCCCCTCCCACGTCCAGGTGTCTGCAGGCGCCAAGGCGCGCTCCAAGGCGGTCATGGTGAAAGGAACAACCGCCTCCGAGCTGGTGGCGGCACTCGCTGCGGCATTGGGCGGCCCCGACTGATCAGTGCAGCATGCGAATGATCGCGTCGGTGCCCATGTAAACCGCCAGGGCGAAGATGAGCACCACGAAGGCCCGCTTCAGGGCGGTTGCCTGGAAATGGGAGGCCGCGCGTGAGCCGACCAGGGATCCAACCAGCGCGCCGGCCGAAAAGACCATCACCACGCTCCAGGGCACATGCACGTGCCCCATGCGCGCGCCGAGGGATATCACCGAATTGACCGAGATGACGAGAAGGCTGGTGCCTATGGCATCCGGCATGGAGAAGTCGAGCGCGAGAACCAGGGCCGGCACGATGACAAAGCCGCCGCCGACACCGAAGAATCCGGTCAGGAATCCGACCACCGTGCCAGCGATGACCACCCGCAGCGCCTTTGCGCTTGTGGAGCGGCCCTCGGCCGCCAGGGCCACATCGGTGCCCCCGACGGAAAGCGCCTGAGCCCGGCGCGGCCCGCCCGACCCGGCAACGACCATGCGCGCGCCGACGAAAATCATGAAAAGGGCAAAGAGCAGCAGCAGCAAGTTGGGGTTGGCGACGCGGTTCAAAGCCGAGCCGAGAAGCGAACCGCCGACGCCGACAACACCGAAGAGAACGCCTTTGCCCACCTTGACCCGACCGGCGAAGAAGTGCCCGATGGCACCAGCCAGGGCTGCGGCGCCCACAGCCACCAAGGAAGCCGTTGTGCCAACCTTCACGGACTCTCCGGCGATATAGACGAGCATCGGCACAGCCAGGATGGAGCCGCCGCCCCCAAGAGCGCCTAGTGCACCGCCCATCAGCAGGCCGAGGACCACCAGAACCAGATCCATCATCGGGCCGATCGCCCGTACAAGCTCGAGCCTATGAATGATTTGAAGTTGGTTATACCCGCCATAAATCCGCTTCCGCTCAACCGTTGTATGCTATCTATTGTACTAATGTACGTACAAATAAACCGACAGAGCACAAGGTCCCACACCACCTACGCCTCCGGCGTAGCGGTGGGACCCAATCCCGCCAACGCACTAACAGTCACTTCTCGGCAATAATCGAAATAGACGAGGGAGGACCACAGACTTGGACGTCACCATCCTGAATACGCCCGAGCTGGGCGACCGTAGCTACATCATTCACGACGGCGTCGACGCCGTCGTCATCGACCCCCAGCGGGACATCGCCCGCGTCCTTGAGGCGGTGCGCGACAACGGCCTCACGATTCGTGCCGTAGGCGAGACCCACATTCACAACGACTATGTGACCGGCGGCCTCGAGCTCGCCAAGCGCCTCGGCGTGCCATACTTCGTCAATGAGGCCGACGAGGTCTCCTACGAGCGGACACCGGTGAGCGATGGCTTCACCTTCCGGGCAGGGACCTTCACCATCACGGTTGTCTCCACCCCCGGGCACACGCCGACCCACATCTCCTACCTGGCGGTTTCCGACGACGGCAAGGCGGCGGTCTTCACCGGCGGCTCGCTGCTCTACGGAAGCGTCGGCCGCCCGGACCTGCTCGGACCCGAAATGACCGACTTCCTGGCTCGCAGCCAATTCCGCAGTGTTCGCAGGCTCGCCGACACTCTGGCTGACGAGGTCGAGGTCCAGCCGACTCACGGCTTTGGGAGCTTCTGCTCCTCCTCCAGCTGCGAAGCCGGCTCAACTTCCACCATCGGAAACGAAAAGCGCTCCAACTTCGCTCTCCTCCTCGACGACGAGGACGAATTCAAAAAGGTCCTCCTGGCCGGCTTGGACGCATGGCCGGCCTATTACCGCTACATGGGTCCCGCCAACCTGGCCGGCCCGAGCGCCTACTTTGACGAGGTCCCCCGGGAACTCGAGCTATCCGACGTCGAGGCGCACCTTGCCAAGGGCTCTTTCGTGGTTGACACCCGAAGCGCCGAGGAGTACGCAGCCGGGCACATCCCGGGCAGCCATGCCATACCCCTGGGGAACAGCTTCTCGACCTACCTGGGCTGGATCGTCGACCGTGAGCGCGACGTAGTGCTGTTGACCCGCAACGACGCGGAGGCGCTGGAAGCATCCCGGCAGTTGGCTCGTATCAGCTACGACTCGGTGGTGGGCTTCCACCGCATGCCGGACGGCGCCGCGGTGGATGAGCCGCGCACCCTCTCAGTGGCCAAGTTCGCCGACCTGGATCAGGTCCGCCACAAGGACGGCGTGGTCATCCTGGACGTGCGGCGCAACGACGAGCGGCGCAACTCCTTCATCCAGGGGAGCGTGCACATCCCGATTCACGAGCTCACGGAGCGGCTGGCCGAACTCGACGGCATGCGCGACAAGGAGATCTGGGTCCACTGTGCCGGTGGATACCGGGCAACGCTGGCCTCGTCCATCCTCGCCAACACGGGCCACGCCGTGGTCTGCGTGAACGACGACTACGCCGCATACTTCTCCTCCCACGGATAGCCGGCTCCCTCCCGGCTCCCAAGGCGAAGGGTCCCCGCCTCCGGCGACGGGGGCCCTTCGCATGCACCAGGCCTCAGCCGCCGCCCTACTCCTCCCAGAAGGCGTGGCGGGAGAAGCAGGACCAGACGCCGTTGCCGCTCTCGGCACTCACTCCGGCGAACTCCTCGCCCAAAGCCTCCGCGACACGCTCCGGGCTCAGGTAGATAGGGGTGCGGTCACCGTTGGTGGAGACGAAGATCAGATTGCCCCGCTGCGCGAGAACGCGCTTGTACTCAGCCGGGAACAGGAAGGCGTTCACCGCCACGATCAGGTCAAAGCTGGAATCCGCAAAGGGGAGCCTGCCGGCATCGCCTTGAATCAGGGAGGCATCCTCACAATCCGCTCGGCGCAACATCCCCATGGCGAGATCCACGCCCACCACGGCCTCAAAGCGCCTGGAGAGCAGCCCCAGCACTGACCCGGTGCCACAGCCAACCTCCAAGCAACGCCGTCCGGGCAAGGCGAGGCGTTCCAGGGCCTCTGCCAGCGCCTCGGTCCGATCGGGCCCGTTGCGCTCCGCCCAGTCCTCGGCCATGGAGTCGAAGAGTTCGCGCACCTTGGCGGAGCGATCGGACGTCCAGCCATGCGGCGAGGCGGCAATCTGCTCGACCACCGCGCGCATCGGATGGGAGCTGCCCACCCCCTCCGGACGGTCGGGACGTTGGGGCAGAATGCGCCCCCATTTGGTCAAGCGCGGGCTCATCCGGCATCCCTCAAGTAGTTGCGTAGCTGCTTCAGCTCGTCACGCAGTTTTGCCGCATATTCGAAACGCAGGTCGGCCGCCGCTTCAGCCATCTCCTCCTCCAGGGTTTGGATCATGGCAACGATTTCAGGCAGGTTCATCTTGGCGTAGTCCGAAACCGCCTTCCTACCTCTTCCTTTGCCCAGTGATGGTACCGGCACAGCGGCGGAGGGCCGAAGCTGCTCGAGTATGTCGGCGACCGCCTTGCGAACCGTGGTCGGATTGATCCCGTGCTCGCGATTGTAGACCTCCTGCAAGCTGCGGCGGCGCTCGGTCTCGGCCATGGCCCGCCGCATCGAGTCCGTGGTCTGATCGGCATAGAGGATGACCGTCCCCTGGGAGTTGCGCGCCGCCCTTCCGATGGTCTGGACGAGAGAGGTCTCCGAACGCAGGAAACCTTCCTTGTCCGCATCGAGTATCGCAACCAGGGACACCTCGGGAAGGTCGAGGCCTTCCCGGAGCAGATTTATGCCCACCAGCACGTCGAACTCACCCAGGCGCAGGTCACGAATGATCTGCACCCTCTCCAGAGTCTCCACGTTGGAGTGCAGGTAGCGGACTTTGAGCCCCTGCTCGAGGAGGTAATCGGTCAGATCTTCGGCCATCTTCTTGGTCAGGGTGGTTACAAGGGTCCGCTCCCCCTGCTCGATGCGTGCGCGGACCTCCTCGAGCAAGTCGTCGATCTGGCCGCGGGTCGGCCTGACCACCACTTTCGGATCGAGCAGCCCGGTCGGCCGGATGATCTGCTCCACCAAGTTGCCGGAGTGGCTCAACTCGTAGGCGGACGGCGTGGCCGAGAGAAAGATGCACTGGTTGATGCGCTCGGTGAACTCCTCGAAGCGCAGGGGCCGGTTGTCGAGGGCCGATGGGAGCCTGAAACCGAAGTCGACCAAAGTCTCCTTGCGGCTGCGGTCACCCGCGTACTGGCCGTGCAGCTGCGGCACGGTGACGTGGGACTCGTCAATCACCACCAGGAAGTCCTTGGGGAAAAAGTCGAGAAGGGTGTACGGCGGCTCGCCAGGCGCCCGGCCGTCGAGGTGGCGGGAGTAGTTCTCGATACCGTTGCAGTATCCGACCTCTTCCAGCATCTCCAAGTCGAATTGGGTTCGCATGCGCAGCCGCTGAGCCTCCAACAGGCGATTTGCGCCCTCCAGCTCGCGAAGCCGCTCTCCCAGCTCCTTCTCGATGTTGGCGATCGCCCCGCGCAGCGTCTCGTCGCCGGCGATGTAGTGGGTGGCCGGATATACGACCAGCTCGTCCATCTCCCGCAGCACCTCGCCGGTCAGCGTGTCGTATTCGGTGATCCGCTCCGGCTCGTCGCCGAAGAACTCGATACGGAAGGCGCTCTCCTCGTAGGCGGGGTGGATCTCCAGCGTGTCGCCACGCACCCGGAACTTCCCGCGCACCAGGTTCGCGTCATTGCGCTCGTAGTGCACGTCCACCAGCCGCCGCAGCAGCTCACGTACGTCCTGTGGCTCGCCCCGGCGTATCATCACCATCCGCTTGGCATATTCCTCCGGCGAGCCCAAGCCGTAGATACAGGAGACCGACGCGACCACGATCACGTCCCGGCGCGAGAGCAACGCCGATGTTGCCGAGTGGCGCAGTCTGTCGATCTCGTCGTTGATCGAGGAGTCCTTCTCGATGTAGGTATCCGACGAAGGAATGTAGGCCTCGGGCTGGTAATAGTCGTAATAGGAAACGAAGTACTCGACCCGGTTGTCGGGGAAGAAGTCGCGAAACTCCGCCGCCAGCTGGGCCGCGAGCGACTTGTTGGGCGCAATGACCAGGGTTGGCTTTTGCACCTGCTCGATAGTCCAGGCGATCGTCGCACTCTTCCCCGAACCGGTGATCCCCAGCAGGGTCTGATAGCGATCCCCGCGCCTGACACCCTCAGTGAGCGAAGCTATGGCCTTGGGCTGATCGCCGGCGGGATCGTAGGCGGAGACGACTTTAAAGGGAGGCACACTTCCAGTTTAAGGGCGCCGCGGGCATTCTTTGGGATTAGACGGCCCCCAGTGCGGCCAGAACGCGCTCGACCTCCCGTTCGAGCGCAGCGGCATCGCCGGAGTTGTCGATTACGTGGTCGGCTGCACGAAGCCGCTCCGACCGCGGCGCCTGGGCGGCGACACGCGCCATGGCGTCTTCGCGGGCCATCCCTCTCCCCTGCACAAGACGTTCGACCGCAACCTCGGACGGCACGTCCACCACCACAACCGCCTCGGTGCCATAGCGCCCGGCACCGCCGGTCTCAACCAGCAGCGGAACCGAGAGAAAGACCAGGGAATCGGGCCGAGTGCGGGAAAGCTCCTCCAGCCGCTCCAGGATCGCCTGGCCAACCGCCGGATGGGTAACCGAGTTCAAGAAACCCAGCTCATCAGCGTCGGCAAAGACGATCTTGGCGATGGCCGCGCGGTCGAGTGCGCCGTCGGCTCCGACCACCTTCGGACCGAAGTGCTCGACGATTCGCAGGTATGCCTCCCCGCCGGGCTGGACCACCTCACGCGCGACCTGATCGGCATCGATCACCACCGCACCCCGCCTCGCCAGCATCGCCTCCACGGTCGACTTGCCCGAGCCGATTCCGCCCGTAAGTCCGATAATCCGCACCTGGCCACCTCCGAAGACGAGGTTACGCGCCATTCCCGCCGAGCGGGACCGCGAGCGTCTCGCCGGATCGCTGCTCGCCGCGCCTGGAGACGGCCGAAGATCCATCCGGGCCACAGGTGGCCGATCTGCAGCAGCCGCGCCCATTGACTGGAAACACTCCCCTCCCGGCCACGGGCGACGTCCGCCTCAGGTGGCTTCGCCGGGCCGCGATCGAGCCCCGGACTGAAACGCGCGGGGGCCGAGAAAACAACAACCGCCCGACGACGAGCAAGGGGGCGCCTACGGCGCCCCCTTGCCACATCTGGGCCGTACAGGAGTTACTCGGCCGGTCCCTCCAACGGAGTCCCGTCTTCGCCGTACCCGAACCAAGCCGCCTGGCTCTCGTTCTCCGGCTCGAACTCGCCCGCGGCGTAATCCGCGCCGATGTAGTTGCCTTCCTCGTCGTAGGCATGCTCACCGAAAGCATCTTGGTACTCGGCGGCAACCTCGCCACCTTCGGCAGCCTGCTTGATGGAGATGCTGATGCGCCGACGGGCGAGATCGATGTCGATGATCTTGACCCACAACTCCTCGCCGGCCTCGACGACCTGCTCGGGGCTGTCGACGTGCTGGAAGGACATCTCCGAAATGTGCACCAGGCCCTCGATGCCTTCGGCAACCTGCACGAAAGCTCCGAAGGGCACCAGCTTGGTCACGCGGCCGTAGACGAGTTCACCAGGCTTGTGCGCGGCGGCAAACTCCTGCCAGGGATCACGCTGGGTCGCCTTGAGCGAGAGGGATATGCGCTCCTTGGCCCGATCCACTTCGAGGACGAGAACCTCGATCTCATCCCCCACCTGGACGACGGAGGATGGATGGTCCACGTGCTTCCAGGAGAGCTCGGAGACGTGGACAAGACCGTCCATCCCACCAAGGTCGACGAATACACCGAAAGCCACCACCGAGGAGACGATGCCCTTGCGCACCTCGCCCGGCACCAGGTGCTCGAGGAACTCCTCGCGCTGCTCCTTCTGGGTCTCCTCCAGCCACGCCCGGCGCGAGAGAACCACGTTGTTGCGGTTCTTGTCGAGCTCGATGATCTTGGCCTCGAGAACCTTGCCGATGTAGGGCGTGAGATCCCGGACGCGGCGTAGCTCGACCAGGGAGGCCGGCAGGAAGCCGCGAAGCCCGATGTCGACGATGAGGCCGCCCTTCACCACTTCAATGACCGGTCCCTTGACCGACCCGTTCTTCTCCTTGACCTCTTCGATGGTCCCCCACGCCCGCTCGTATTGCGCGCGCTTCTTGGAGAGGATCAGCCTGCCCTCCTTGTCCTCCTTCTGGATGACAAGCGCCTCAATCTCGTCGCCGACTTTGACCACCTCGAAGGGGTTGACGTCGTGACGGATGGAGAGTTCGCGGGCGGGGATGACTCCCTCGGACTTGAATCCGATATCGAGTAGAACTTCATCCTTGTCTACTCGGACGACCTTGCCTTGGACAATGTCACCGTCGTCGAAACGAACGATGGTCTGCGCGATAGCCTCGTCGAAGGAGACATCGCCGAGATCGTCTTCAATGATTGCTCGCGGTGAAAAACCTTCCGTCTCGTCCTGCTGCTCAGGGACGATCTCGGAATTGCCTACCGAATCGGACATATGAATAGAACGCCTTCTCTACATTACCGGAATTGAGCTCTGACCGGAAAAAGCCTAGGATAGCTCACCTTCGAGCATAACGAGGCGCATCCCGGTCAATGCCGCGCCTAAGGCCCAGCATCATCCCCTATTTCGCATCTCCCCAACTCGAGACGACATAGGAGTTCACGGGTAGCGGCACACGCAGCTTGGCGGCGGACTCCATTGCCTTGACCACGATCTCGCGCACCGCCGCGGCATGCTCGTCCTTTGCTTCGACCAGTACCTCGTCGTGCACTTGCAGTACCAGGACGGCCTGGTCGCGTTGCAGCGTCCGGTCGAGATTGACCAGGGCGATCTTGAAAATGTCGGCCGCCAGTCCCTGGATTCCGGAGTTCATCGCCTGGCGCTCGGCGGCTTGTCGCACCCGGTAGTTGTCATCTCTGAGCTCGGGAATGCGCCTACGACGACCGAACTCGGTCTCGGTGTATCCCAGTTGCTTCGCCTTGGCGACAACCTCATCCATATAGCTGCGCACGCTGGGGAAGGCCGCGAAGAAACTGTTCAGGATCTCCTCCGCCTCGGGAACATCCACGTTCAGGCGCGCAGCCAGGCCGTAGGCCTCCATGCCGTAGGCCAGGCCGTAGGCAACCATCTTGGCCTTGGCGCGCTGCTGGGAGGTGACCTTGGACGGAGGAACGCCGAAGACCCTCGAAGCAGTGGCGGTATGGATGTCAACGCCGGTCGTAAAAGCCTCGATCAGCCCGGGGTCTCCGCTTAGGTGCGCGATGACCCGCAGCTCGACCTGGGAGTAGTCCGCCACAACCAGCTTGGAGCCGGGCGGGGCAACAAACGCGTAGCGAAAACGCTTCCCGATCTCGGTACGGATGGGGATGTTGTGGAGGTTGGGATGATCGGATGAGAGCCGCCCGGTACGCGCGACCATCTGGTTGAAGGTCGCGTGGATACGGCCGTCGGGCGCCACCTCGGAGATGAGGCTGTCGCCATAGGTGCTGCGCAACTTCTCCACCTCCCGGTAGCGGATCACCTCCTCCACAATCGGATGAACCCCGCGCAGCTTCTCGAGGCTCTGGGCATCGGTCGAGTAGCCGGTCTTGGTCTTCTTGGGGGGGACAAGACCAAGATCATCGAAGAGCACCTCGCCCAGTTGCTTCGTGGAGTTGACATTGAATGACCGGCCCGCCAGCTGGCAGATCGACTCCGCCAGGCGGACCACCTCCTGCGAGAACTCCCTTGCCAGAGAACGCAGGTGCTCGGCATCGACGGCGATGCCTGCCGCCTCCATACGCGCCAGCGCCAGGAGAAGTGGTAGCTCGAGTTCGTCGAAAAGCCAGGCCATCCCGGCATCGTCGATCTCCTGGCGCAGTGGCGCCTCCAGCAACGCGCAGGTTGCCGCCTCGCGTATGAGGGTCGGCAGCTGATCGGAATCGAACAGGCCTCCCCCTTCCTCGGGCGCCTCGGGCCCGCCCTCGAGCCGCGGAAGCTCCCCCGCCCAGCGCACCTTGGCCCCATCCAGGTCGTAGTCGCCGAGCGACGCGTCCAGCAGGTACATACCAAGACCTAGATCGGCGGCCAGAGCCGGCGGCTCGATGCCGACGGTGACCAGGCGCCGGAAGACCTCCTTGCAACCGAAGCCGACCAGCCTCGACGACCCCAGCGCGGCGACAAGCGCTCCGAGGCTCTCCACCTCCTTGGACCGATCCACCTCTGCGCCATAGCAGACCACCCCGGCATCACCACTGGCCGGGCACGCCGCCAGTGCCAAGGCCGCAACAGGGCTGCGCCCCGATTGCCCACTCCAACTGATGGAAAGCGCGACCTTTGAGCCGGCGTCCAACCCTGCGGCAAAGGCATCGAGCGAATCAAGCCGGTGAATGGCGACGGCCGAACGCTGCGGCCGCTCACCACGTTCGGATCCCTTGTGCCCTATGTAGTCGTAGGCCTTCAGTGCCCGGCCGGCCAGGCGCTTGGACTCGATCAGCTCGAAGAATCCCTTGGCGGCGTCGTCGTCGAGCGGGCCAAGGCGAAGATCCTCCAGCCGGGCCCCGATCTCCAAATCCCGCTTGAGGGGGGTGAGAGCCATGTTGAGCTGCAGCCGTTCAAGGTTCCCCGAGATGGTCGAGGCAACCTTGGGCGACAGCGCATCCAGGTGCTCGAGCAGGCCGTCGATGCTCTGATAGGTCTCTGCCAGGCGCGCCGCGGTCTTGTCTCCGATGCCAGGCAGGCCGGGAAGGTTGTCGGAGGGGTCTCCGCGAAGGGCGGCCAGCAGGGGATAGAACTCCGGAGGCGCGCCGACCTTGTCGATGACGCCCGCTTCGTCGAGCATGAGGTAGTCGCTCACCCCGCGGCGGTTGTAAAGCACGCGGATGTGGGGATCGCGCACCAGCTGGAAGCTGTCGCGGTCGCCGGTCACGACGATGGTGTCCACGTTTTGCTCCGCAGCCCTTTCGGCCAAGGTCGCCAGCACGTCGTCGGCCTCGTAGCCGGGCTTCGAGACCACGGCGATGCCCAACGACCGGATCGCCCGCTCGAGCATCTCCAGCTGGGACTTCAAGCCCGGATGGGTCTCGGGACGGTGCGCCTTGTAGTCCGGGTTCAGCTCGTCGCGGAAAGTTCGGCCGGGAAGGTCGAGCGCGACGGCCATGTGTGTGGGCCTCTGCTCCTCGATCAGCCCCACCAGCATGCTCATGAAGCCATACAAGGCATTGGTGTGCTGGCCGCTGGAAGTGACCATCGACTCTACGGGTATGGCGAAAAACGCCCTGAATGCCAACGAGTACCCGTCGACGAGGATCAGCTTGTCCATGGATCCAACCTACCGCCGCGGCACCGGGAGGCGAGGCGGATGGCACCTACTCCGGGTGCAGCTCCTCGGCGATCACCGCCTCGGCTATCGCCGACATCCTGGTACGCGAATCCATGGCCTTGCGCTGGATGAAGGAGAAGGCCTCGGGCTCGGTCATCGCGTAGTTCTCCATCAGAACGCCCTTGGCCCGATCCAGCAGCTTGCGGGTCTCCAGCTGGGCCTTAAGCCGCTCGGCGCTGTCCTCCAGGTTGCGAACCTCGTCCTCGAGGGCCTGCATCTCGGCAAAGCGGGCGATCGCCAGCTCGATGGCGGGTACCAGATCACTGGGCTGGAAGGGCTTCACCAGGTAGGCGAGCGCGCCGGCATCCCTGGCCTGCTCGATCAACGCGCGCTGGGAAAAGGCGGTGAGGATGATTACCGGGCAGAGGCGCTCGCGTGACACCTCGGCGGCCACCTCCAGCCCGTCCATGCCGGGCATCTTCACGTCCAGGATCGCAAGCTCGGGCTGCAGCGAGCGGATCATCTCGAGAGCCTGGTCACCTCGATGAGCGGCTCCCGCCACTTCGTAACCGAGCTCGCGCAGCGCCTCCTCCAGATCCATCCTGATGATGGCCTCGTCCTCAGCAATCACAACCCGCGTCACTCGTCCTCCACATCCTCAGGGGGCCACAAACCGGACTCCCAAAGTAACCTTTGAGCTTACCAAGTGCATACAACCGAGCCGATTAGGGGGTAAGGGTGACCGATCTGGTCTTTGGCCTGCCGCTCTGGCTGGCGGACACCAACTGTTGGATCCTCCGCTCCGCCTCCTCGTCGAGCGAGTGCGTGATCATCGACGTCCCTCCGGAACCGGAGAAGGTGGCGGCCTTCCTCAAGGAGCGCTCGCTGCGCGTGGTCGCGGTTATCGCAACCCACGGCCACATCGACCACATTGGTGGCATCCCCTCCCTGGTCGAGCGGGAGGAGAATCTGGATTCCGCGGGTCGCCAAGCTATCGCGGTCCACCTGCATCCAGCGGATCGCCACATGATGCGTGACCCCATCGGGACATCGGGGATGCTTGGCCAGGCGCTTGCCGCGGCGGGCTTCAGCACGCGCGAGCCCGAGCTGGTTCACGACCTTGCCGACGGCCAGGAGGTCAAGGGGGCGGGGCTGCGCTTCCGCGCAATCCACACCCCTGGTCATACCCAAGGCTCGACCTGCTTTATGGCCGAGGTCGGAGATCTAGGGGCAATGCTGTTCAGCGGTGACCACCTCTTTGCCGGCTCCATCGGAAGGACCGACCTACCCGGCGGATCCATGGAGGCACTGATGAACTCGATGAAGGAGAAGATACTCCCGCTTCCCGACTCGACGCTGGTGCTGCCCGGCCACGGCGAAACCACCACCATCGGCCAGGAACGCGCCACCAACCCGTTTCTGCGCGGCCTCCTGCCCTGAGAGGTTCAGACCGGCTTGACCGAACCGGCCACCACGGGGGCGGAGGTTGGCGCCGAAGTACCGCTCGAGGGCTCGGCGGTAACCAAGAGAGCCTGGTAGAGCGCGATCGCCGGAAGAGTGAAATCGGCTCCAACCGGGCCGCCGCCGACCAGACCGAGTGAGACCGGCATGCCGCTCGGGTCTCCCCCGAAGGATCCCCCACACCTGATGTGTGCGTCCTGGGGCTAATCGAGGCGGGTTGCTGGCAGCAACCACCGCTCTGGAGCCCTGCAGCTCGAGGCGCAGGTAGCGAGGTAAGTCCCCCGCTGCCGTACCCACGGCCGCGGGGGGACATTACTTCTCGGCAGAAACCGCACTGCCGCACCGGGGCGTGGTTTGAGGCGGTAAGCACGCGGCCTGGGCGGTGAAAGGCAGGGGACGCATCCCCTGGGGAGCGCTAATGCAGTTGTTGAGGGGCGAAAGGCCAAGATCCGCAACAAGTTGTCGGCGAAGGTGTCATGGTACCGTAGTCGCAGTCTGGTCCTTTGGAGGGACCGACATGCAGCGCGGAACCCAAATCCTTACCGCATTGGGGGGCATCGGTGGACGAGGCTGGACCCGCCCGCTTTGCAGCGGCGGAGGGGCAGTGACGCCAGCAAGGCCAAGGCCGCCTCGTGTGCCGCGACGGCCTGCGCGCCGGAAACCCACGGATCGAGGCGTGGGAACAGGGCTCACACCAGAAACTCCGACACCCCGCCGCAGTGCTCTTCCGCGGGAATGAACGGGCCTGAAATCCCCACGTCGCCCACCAGCATCAGGTCCCCGTCACCACGGCGCACGAGCGAAGGCGGGACCTCCGGCCCGAAGAAGTCCCCATCCGGGCCAAGATCCGAGATCTCAGGTGGTTCCAGAGCTTTGACCAGCAGTGCGTTCAGGCGGCGCAGTACTGGGGTGTCGTACATCCCGCCGATGTAGTACCCGATCTTTGCCGCCTCCGCGATCCGCACCGCCTGCAGCAGCGCCGCAATTCCTCCCAAGCGCGAGACCTTGAGCGCGGCGATGGCGAAGGGCACGAAGGCGACGGCGTCTCTGAGCGCACCGGGTCCGGAGATACTCTCGTCGAGGGCGAGCCGGGCCGAGCCGGTTGGCAAACCGACGCGGTGCAGCTGGGCCAAGTCGTGCAGCGAGCCTGGTGCGAAGGGCTGCTCCACGTAGCTGAAGCCCACGCCGAGTAAGGATGCCAGTTCCTCGCGACCCGAGAGCGTGCCGTTGGCATCCGCGCTCAGCTCGATGCCCGCACCCGCCACCAGTCGCGCCAGGGATTCCGCGTCGATCGGCGCATCCACCTTCACCTTGAGGCGGCGATAACCTAGTTCGCTAAGTCTGGCCATCTCGGCCGCCCGCTGCGCGCCGTCACCGTACGAGGCGAGCGAGGTGCCCTGGGGGGCGATCGGCTCCCCCTCGTCTATGGCGGCAAAGCGGCCGGCCATGCCGACGTGGCCCAGCTGACGGGCATATTCGGCCAGGGCTCCAGCGGCCCCGAGGCCCCTCTGGCGCGTGTACAGGTCGAGCAGGGAGATCTCGATCGCCGCCTTGGCAGCCGAGTTCCCCCGGTAGCGTGCCATGGACGCCACCGCCTCCTCTACGGCCACCTCGACGCTGGAACCGTTCCGTCTGCCCTTGGCAAGCAGTGCCGAGGCGAACAGCCCGATCGCCCCATGGGTCTGCACCACGAACTGCTCGTCATAAGTAGGTGCGGAAAAGACCGGAGCCTCCGCAAAACCCAGGTGGCCGCCTCCATGCATGAGCACCAGGCAGCCGGTCTTGGCAAGCGCGGGATCCACTGCCGAGCTACGCGGCCGGGCGAACGGAATGTTCACGTCTATCACCTTGACCGACTCGATCTGCACGAGCATGCGACACGCACCTCCTTCAATGGGGCCGGTGGAAAACCGCTACAACGATTCTTCCCAAGAATCAAGGCTCTGACTAGGGATCTCCAAATCGCCATACGGAATACGTGCAATTGTTCCCCATCGTTTACCGGCCGTTAACGTCGGCTCGATACCTTCTCTCATGAAGTGAGCGACGAACGCGTTTCCCAGGCCGCCAAGCCCAAAGAGGAATACATGCAGGATTTGGCACCGCGCCCGGTCGAGGAATTCTCGGCCAACCCTCCCGGCTCGTCCCGGACCGTTATCAAGGTCTCTGACCTGACGGTGGGATTCGGAAGAACAACCATCATTTCGGGAGTCAACCTCACGCTGATGCAGGGTTCCATCGTGGCCCTGATCGGTCCCACCGGCTCGGGAAAGACTACTTTCCTACGCAGCCTGAATCGCATGAACGACAAAGTTCGCGGATACTTTGCAGGCGGAGGCATCCTCCTCGACGACCAGGAAGTCCTTTCCGACCACGTCGACCTGCTCGAGCTGCGCCGCCGAGTCGGCATGCTCTTCCAGCGCCCCAATCCCTTCCCCATGTCCATCCGCGACAACGTTCTTGCCGGCGTCAAGGCTCACGGCCTGGCGAAGAAGTCCGAGCACGACCGTATCGTCAGGGAAAACCTGGAGCGCGTCGGGCTCTGGAACGCCGTTTCGGGACGTCTGCACGATTCGCCCTTCCGCCTCTCCGGCGGCCAGCAGCAACTCTTGTGCCTTGCCAGAAGCCTGGCGGTGCAACCAGAGGTCCTATTGCTCGACGAACCAACGTCGGCACTGGATCCGATCTCCGTCGAAGCGGTCGAGAAGCTCTTGGCCGACTTGGCAGAGGAGATCACCTTCATCGTGGTGACCCACTCCCTCGCTCAGGCGAGGCGGATCTCGGACCACACGATGTTCTTCTTCGACGGGCACCTCAAGGAATCGGGCCCAACGGCCCAGATCTTCGAGGATCCCCAGCAACCCGAGACCCAGTATTACGTCTCGGGACGCATGGGCTAGCCCAAGTGGGGGACGTCACGATGGAATCTCAACCCCTAGGAAAGGAAAAAACGGCATGGCGCCGAAAAGACCACTATTTGTAGCCGGCCTCATTGGAGTAGCCGGGTTGGCCGCTTCGGCATGCGGGAGCTCTTCGTCTGCAAATACCACCAACGCGACGACCGCAACCACTGCTGCCTCAGCGACCACCCAAGCAAACGCAGCCCCTAACTACGCGGCAACCGAAACGCCTCCGACCGCAAACGTAGCCCTTCAGGAAACTGGGTCGACCCTACTTTACCCCCTGTTCAACCTCTGGGCTCCCGACTATCACACCCAGTACTCGAACATCTCCATCACTACCGCTGGGACGGGCTCCGGCACCGGCATCGCCGACGCCGCGAGCGGCACGGTCGATATCGGCGCCTCTGACGCCTATCTCTCGCCCACCCAGACGAGCAAGACCCCGACCGTTATCAACATCCCGCTCGCCATCTCCGCCCAGGAGATCGTCGTCCACATTCCCGGTATAAACCAGCAGCTCAACCTGACGGGCAAGGTCATCTCGGATATCTACCAGGGCAAGATCAAGTACTGGGATGATCCGGCCATCAAGGCGCTGAACTCGGGCGTGAACCTTCCGCACCTGGCCATCGCCCCGCTGCACCGTTCTGACAGCTCAGGTGACACCTTCCTGTTCACCCAGTATCTCTCCAAGGCCGACCCGACCGGCTGGGGCAGCGCGAACGGACCGCAGTTCGGCACCACCGTCGCCTTCCCCGCCGTCTCCACCGCTCTAGCCGAGCAGGGCAACGGCGGCATGGTCACCGGTTGCGCCCAGACCGCCGGCTGCATCGCCTACGTGGGCGTCAGCTATGCCTCCCAAGCGGCCAAGGCCGGCCTGACGCTGGTGGCGATCTCCAACCAAGCCGGCAAGTTCGTCGTGCCGACGGCTTCGGGAATCCAGGCCGAGGCCAAAAACTTCATCGGCCAGGTACCGGCCAACGAGGCGATCTCGCTCATCTACGGCCCCGGCGCAACCTCGTACCCGATCATCAACTTCGAGTACGCGATCGTTAACACCCAGCAGTCGGATCCGAACAAAGCCCAGGCCATCAAGGCCTTCCTGACTTGGGCGATCGATCCTTCACACGGGAACGCCACTTCGTATGTGAGCCAGGTTAACTTCCAGCCGCTCCCCACCTCTGTTGCCTCGCTCTCGCTGGCACAGATCGCCAAGATCGGCGGCTGATCAACCAAGCACATTGGCACCTGAAGGGCCTCCGCCTCCGGGCGGCGGCCCTTCACACTAGTGAGAGAGGCAGCAGCTTTGGCGAGCGATCTGGCACGAAAAACCGAGGAGCCCCAGGCCCCGCGTATCTTCCGCCCGACAACCAAGTCTCCGTTGGGCCCGGTGAAGATCGCCAGCGCGGTCTCGTCCGTGGCGCCCCTCCTGGCGCTTCTCGCAATCCTCGGGATACTCGTTCATCAGGCGCTACCGGCAGTCAAGTACAACGGGATCGGGTTCTTCGTCCACAACGTATGGCATCCGGGAAACTTCTACCTCCAGCCTGTAACCACCAACGGCGTGCTCCACCCCGCCCAGGCCGACTACGGAGCCTGGGCCATCATCGTCGGGACCGTCCTTTCCTCCTTGATAGCGCTGGTGATCGCCCTACCCGCTTCGCTCGGCGCGGCGCTGGTGGTCTCCAAGCTGCTTGGGCCGCGCGTGCGCAACACGCTAGGCATCTTCCTGGAACTCCTCGCCGGCATTCCGAGCGTCGTCTTCGGACTTTGGGGCACCCTCACCATCGGTCCCCTGCTCAGTCGGGACATTTACCCCATCGTCGCCAAGCACATGCCCGACGTGATCATTCTGCGCTGGTTTCGCGGCTCGACCGGAGCCGGCGAAGGCCTGCTGACCTCGGGCATAATCCTCGCCGCAATGATCATCCCCATCATCGCCTCCACCAGCCGCGACCTCTTTGCCCAGGTGCCCAAGCTTACCGAAGAGGGTGCTGAAGCCCTGGGGATGACCAGGATGGAGGTGACCACCAAGGTGACATTACCCTGGGTCTCCGCGGGCATCATCGGCGCCACCGTACTTGGACTGGCCCGCGCACTCGGCGAGACCATGGCGGTCGCCATGGTCTCCGGTAGCGTTCTGGGCACCCTGCCCACCAACATCTATTCCACGTTCAACACCATCGCCGCCACAATCGTCACCACTCTTGACTCCGCTCTTATCGACGGAACCGGCCTGGCGGTCAGGACCCTCGCGGAAGCGGCACTGGTGCTCATGTTGGTGACGCTGCTGGCCAACGTGGGCGCGCGTCTGCTGGTCCGAAAGGTCTCGACCACTGCACTTCCAGTGGGAAGGGGCGTCTGATGGCGAGGAACCACGAGGCGCTAACCCGAATCGGGGCGCGCACCCGGCGGCGCAAAGCAGCCAGTGGAGCGGCGATATCCCTTGGCGTCATCGCTCTGGCGCTGGTGATAGTCCCATCGGTTTGGATCGTCGCGCAGGTGGCGTCCAAGGCACTGCCTCATATGTCCTGGAGCGTCATCACCACTCCCGGGGTGGGCCTCGGTGGCGGCCTGGAGAACGAGATAGTCGGCACGCTCCTCATCACCTTCGGAGTCGCGGTTGTAGCCGGCTTCATCGGAGTGATGTCCGGAATCTACCTCTCCCAGTTCGCCCGCGGCCGAACCGCCTCGGTCCTGCGCGGTGCGTCAGAGGTGCTTGCCGGTATTCCTTCCATCGTCGTCGGGTACGTCGGGTATGTGAGCATGGTGGTCGCCTTCCACTGGGGCTTCTCGCTCGGTGCGGGCCTGATCACACTTTCAGTGATGGTGGTGCCTTACATCGCCAAGACCACCGAGGTATCCCTCAGGCAGGTCCCGACCTCCTACGTCGAAGGGGCCGAAGCACTCGGCCTCAACCCGGGACAGATACTGAGGACGATATCGCTACGCTCTGCACTTCCTGGTATCGTTACCGGACTCATCGTCGCCTTGGCCATCTCGGTCGGGGAGACGGCACCCCTGCTTTACACGGCCGGCTACTCGCAGAACCTGCCCCACCTCGGGCTCACCCACTCCCCCCTTGGATATCTCACCTATGCGGTGTGGACCTTCTACAACGAGCCGTCGGCGCGTGCAATTCAGCTCTCCTTCGATGCCGCGTTCCTGCTGATCGTGCTGGTGCTTGCCCTGATCACCGCATCGAGAATCGTCGTCACCAGAGCATCCCGCCACCAGGAGTCGGCCTGAACAGGCTAGGGGCGTGGTAATTGTTGAGCGCCTCCCCTTCGTGCGATGCGACTGGTAGGAGGCAAGCCGCGTAGTGAGCGGGTACCGGGAAGGGTAGGAAGTTCTCAGATTATCCCAGCTCCTCGGCCCCCGCCTGAACGCCCGAGGCCCAGTGCGCAACCAGCGCGTAACGGTCGCCCCGGATGAGGCTCTTACGCCACTCGATCGGATCCTCTCCTCCCATGACGAGCCTCTCAACCGAGAAGAGCGCTATACCGGGCGGTAGCCGCAGTAACTTGCGCTCGGTGGCATCGGGAACCACCGGAACGATGCGCTCGCGCCCACCGCTGATGCGCACACCGCAATGCACACTCAAAAGTGCGTAGAGTCCCTGGGAACGCAAGTCCGCCTCGAGGAGCTCAGCCGCCCTCTCGGCAGGCAACCAGGATCGATCCCAAGCGATGGGTTCATCACCCGCGAAACGCAGTCGCTCGACGTATACGACCTCGTCGCCTTCCTTCACCTCGAGTTGCTCGGCAACCTCCATGTCGGCGGGCTGCCGCTCCGCCGCCAGCACCTCGTTCCGTTCCTCCATCCCCAGCGCGCGCATCGTCGAGGCAAGGCTGTAGAAGGAGTGGATCGGCTGCTCGAGTATGGGGGCGGAAACGGAAGTTCTCCGGCCCCGCTGGCGAACCACGACGCCCTCGGCACTGAGGCGCCTAACAGCCTCCCTGGCCGTTTGCCGGCCGACGTCGTATTCCTTGGTGAGCTGCTCGTCAGTTGGGAATCCGTTCTCGAATTCCCCGCTCAGCAGGCGTCTGCGAAGATCGTCAACGATCTGGGCCCACAGGGGTACAGGGCTCAGCCGGTCGATCTTCACAGTCATGACTTCACACTCCGGCCAAGAAGAACGAGGCGATTAGGACGAAGAATACGAAAAAGGTTACGCCCGCCATGGGAATGTCCCGCTCATACAGGAATGATAGGACACCAACGGCTACTCTGAGGACCGGCGTGAGAATAAGCACCATGACCCCCAGCACAATGACGCCACGGCCGTCCGCTCGGGCGAGCGAGTTCCCCAGTGCCGCGAGTGAGTGGGGGAACCGCGTAGCCCCGGAAGTGAGCACCTTGTAGGAGACACCGCTGTGGAGCGCCATGTAGGCGGCGTGATGGGCGAACATGAGTCCGAGTCCCACCAGGATGATAAGCCCGCTCACCACCACGCCGATCCGTAAGACCAGGCTGATCAGTAGCTCGACCTTACGCACCTTTTCGTCCATCAGCGCCGATTCGGCCGCGGACAGCTTGCGTCTTCCGTACCCCGAGCCGGCGCCATTGCCCCCCTCGGCCGCGCTTAAGCCGACGGGCACGGGAGATTCTTGACCAGGGGTTGACGTCACGGAAGAAGTCCTTTCTGGAGCATTTCGAGCGAGATGATGACTAAGACGACCACGAAAACAAGCCGGACGGTCTTGCTCGTCACTCGGCCCAGTACCCGGGCACCAACCGTGGCCCCTGCGAGCACTCCGATGGCCACGGGCGCGGCAATGATCGGATCGATCTGACCCCTTGCGAAGTAGACGGCAGCACTCGCCGCGGCGGTCACACCGATCATGAAGTTGCTGGTGGCCGAGGAGACCTTCATCGGCAGGTGCATGGCCCCGTCCATCGCGGGCACCTTGAGTGCGCCGGATCCGATGCCAAGCAGCGCGCTAACCAGCCCGGCCACGTACATGAGGAAGAGGCCGAGTTTGGTGCCGGTGACCTTGTATGCGATCTCCCGTTCCTCCGCTTGGTCATAGTAGCTGCCGTGCAGGTCGAAGTAATTGGCGATCCTGTCAGACGAGACTGCCAGCGGCTGCGCCGCATGCCGCCTCTTGAAGGTCGTGAAGGAGGAGTAGGCGAGCACGAGGCCGAAAAAGGCGAAGAGAAAGCGTGTGGGCAGAAGCGTCGTGAGATAGGCGCCGCTCACAGCACCGGTGGTCGTGGCGATCTCCAAAAACATGCCCACCCGCAGGTTGGTCATGCGCTCGCGCACATACGCAGCGGCAGCGCCACTCGAGGTGGCGATGACCGATACGATGCTCGCCCCGATGGCCAGACGAATGTCCACGCCGTAGAGCAGAGTCAGCACCGGAACGATAACAACGCCCCCACCGAGGCCAATCAGGGAGCCGAGTACGCCGGCGGCAACTGAGACGAGTGCAAGGGAGATCACGAAGTCGAAAGGTGTCACAGTTCGATTATACACATATCCGTACATGCGTATACCAATCCGCCAGACGATCACGGATTAATTACGTAGGCATGACCCGGAAAAGCGGTGTGCGCCAAAGCGGGACAAAGCCACACCAGCGCCTTGGTTGATCAACGCAGTTGGGCCGAACTCCCGGATGTCGGGCCGAGTGGTGGCGTTAGCTCCAGCGCAGCGGTATTAGCGGCCTCCCAAAGGCGCGCCATTGGCCAGCGTGGTCGCGGGCCCTGGGCCCTATTCGCCCGAGTCGTTGAGCTTCGGGCCAGCGTTCGGCCACGGACCCTCAGTGAGCTGGCGCGCGGGAACTTTCGGCTGGGTGACGTTTGTGCCAACCTGCCCAACCAAGATGGCCTTGAAAGGAGAGAACCCGCCTTGGACTCTCGACGGGCGCTTTCCCTTCTTCAAGAAAGTCGGGGCAACGGCGATGGTGCTCCAGGAGCGCGTCAAACATCCACCTACGATGGTTGAAGCGATTTCGAAGGCCGGAGCGTCGCGCCCGGAGCCTGAGGCTCACGCACCCGAGGCTCAGGCTCCCTCAAGGCTTGGGCCGAAAACCACGGTCACCCAGCCCCCGCGGAGAGCGGGCAGGCCAGGACGGCGCGGGGGCGCGGACCCTGGCAAACCGCACTCGCTAGTTCCGGCTAGGGGCTTCCGCCGCCGCCGCGGTGGAAGCCGCGGCGGGCGTGGCTGCCACCAGTGTGGTGTAAACCACGATGTTGGACAGGTAGTGGCCCGTGGCCCGATCAAATTGCCCACCGCAGGTGACCAGTTGCAGAGCTGCGTATCCCTGGGGTGCGTATACCTGCTGGGATGGGAACTGTGCCCTCGGGTACATGACCACGGCTGTGACCAGGAAATGGGTAACCACGCCGTCCGCCAATGTGACCTCGACGGTGTCACCGGCGAGCAGCGCGCGCAGCCGGAAGAAGACGGCCGGACCTCGGTAGGAGTCGACGTGACCCAGGATGACGGCGGAGCCGACCTGGCCAGGAGTCGGGCCGAGGCGAAACCACCCGGGCTGAGCGAAGTCGGTGGGCACCTGGACGGTGCCGTCGGGATTCAGCCCGAGGGTGGACAATGACACAGCTACGCCGATGGCCGGGATTCGCAACAAGACCGGCACGGACCTGGCCACTGCCAGTTTGGCCCGCCTCGCCCGCTCCGCTTGTGAGATCGGGGCCGGCAGGCTGTCTTGGAGATGGGCGGCCGCCGCGTTCATCTGCTGCGCCGGTGGAGGCAAGGCGCCTTGGTGGCCCCGCAGGCCACCCGCAACGCAAGCGACGCCGACGACGAACAGGAGGGCGGCTACCAACCACCAACGCCTCGCCGGGGCCCTATGCGCCGGCGGGGCCATATGTGCCGGGGGGGCCGCCCGGGTCATGCACCCCTACCGCCGGCCCCACCGTAGGACCAACGACGGCGTAACGCTTGAGCGCTCGCGGCGCCGGCCGCGACCAACGCCATTCCGCCCAGGACCAACAGCACAATGTTGTCACCCGAGCCCGAGGCTCCGCCCGCGCCGGTCTTGGGCGCACCCTTGGGGATAACCCCGGTACCGGAGTTACCCGAGGTACCAGAAGTACCAGAAGTACCAGAGGTGGCGGAGGTCGTGGTGGTGGCGGAGGTCGTGGTGGTGGAAGTACAGGTCGGGACGGTGATGGTGTTCTGGTCCAAACTCACCTGGCCGTTGCGCGCCAATACCCGCCCGGCCACGGTGGTGCCGGTCTGCACCGTCGCCGAGGTCAACGCCATGATGGTCCCGACAAAGGTACTGTTCGTACCCAGGGTCGCCGAGCTACCAACCTCCCAGAACACGTTGCACGCCTGGGCTCCGCCGATCAGTTTGACCGTGCTGTTGGAAGCGGTGATCAGAGTCGATCCGGCTTGGAAGACGAACACCGCGCTGGGATTGTTCTGGCCGTCCAGGGTGACCGTACCGGTCAGACTCATGGCCGATGCAACCTTGTACACGCCCGGGGCAAGGGTCGTACCGCCAAGATCGGGGTTGGCTTCCACCGTAGCCGGGGTCCGCCCCGCAGCATCATTAAACGCGGTGGTCAGATCGGACTGGGCCCCGGCTGCGACGGCATCGCCTTCGTGCACGGTTCCGTTGTTCACTTGACCGGGCGGAAAGCCTGTCACCGCCGTACCGGGACTGACACCCACGTCCCCGGAGATCACCGACGGGCCGGTATTGGTAACCGTCGTCCCCGCCAAGACCGCAAACGGTGCGGCGTTACCCAACCCCACCGGCGGCTGGGGCACCGGCGGTTGGGCCGCCAACGCCGCCGGCGCCCCCAGCGTTACGGTAAAGACCACCATGGTGATGGCGGCCCCTATCGCCATGAACCTACGGCGCAGACAACCCTTGCCAAGCGCACCGGTTAGTGACATCACTGACATCTCCCTATGCAAACGAGAGCCCTGTCCGTTGCAGCTTGCGCCAAAACAGCTAGGCCCACGGCGATCACAAACCAACAAATTCCTTGTGTGGACAACTGAGCATCGTGGCGAGACTGGATCCTCTCCCTTGCCGTCACCCCCGACATCGGCTAAACACCGGCATTTGGATGCTTATGGAATCCGAATCGGCCGGATCCGCTCCACCGGGCCCAGTACGCAATCGATAGGGCAGCGCCGACAGCCCCTACGATCACCAGATTGACGGCGGAAATACGAACCCTGAAACCGTGCCCCTGGGCCGCAAAATCAAAGCGCATGGTCGCCGCCCGATGTGGTCATCACCACGTATAGAACCATTCCCATTACCTTCTCTTTACTAGGCACTGCAAACCCCTCCACGAGCGGCTGGCGTGGCGCCCTTACGAACGAGCACCAGAAGCCTTCTCCAGGCGCCTTTCCCCGGGGCCCGAGGGAACTGGTAGCGGCGGATTTGCACCCAGCCGACACCGGTTGGTACTTCCGGTCGCTAGAAGTAGTGGCGCCGACCCCCTACGGCATGGCCAAGTGCCCCGAGGAGCCACAAGGCCAGGCCAATCACCAGGACGACCATTCCAATCGACCAGACAAAAGCGAGACCCGTGAGGAACCCGATGACTAGAAGAACTACGCCGAGGATGATCATAAAAGCCTCCCAAAACCGTTTTTTTACTTTTCTCCCAAGTAGTCCGGACCAAAGGCTCACGCTCCAGTAGGCGCGGTCCCGACTGCTTACAATGTGACGAGCCCTTCCCCTTGAGTTGGAACTCGCCTGGGGTAGTGCAACCCCCTACGCGGGCTAACCCGACGCTATGACCCTGGTGCCGTCCGAGAAGGAGCGGCGGGCCCGTCCGTGGCGTCACGATTGATGGAATCGTGCCGGTCGATCAGATCATCCCGTTCCTTCTTGAGAGCGGCGGTCTGACTGCGAGACTGGCTTAGGCCACGACGTGCCAACTTTCCGCGGCGAGATGTCCGACGCGCCCCGACCAAGAGCAGGCACAGGCCGAGGAGGGCGACCGCCCCGACCACCACGCCATAAAGGAACAAGGTGCCCGTCGACCCGGTCACATGGTACCCGAATACCGCGAACCCATGATTAAGCGCGTGCCCACTTCCTGAATTGGTCAATACGCCGACGACGGCGACGACTACGGCGATAATCAGGATTACAAGGCCGATGATGACGATCATGACTTTCTCGATTCGCGCGTCTCCATGCCAACCGATGATGCCAACACTTGAGCCGAATCGCACTTGTCCTCGGCGTCATCTGCACGCCCGATGGCCGTATCGATATGGTCCCGTCGGCGGCTCACTGCGGCAAAGCCAAGCCCCAGCGCCATGATGATGACGGCAATGACCCAGAAGGCGTGCGCAGCCAAGCCGATTATTCCAAAGACCAGACCCACGGACAACAGGCCCACCGTTACGGCATTGGGACCGTCCTTCTGGGTAAATATCCTGGCTGGCGGCTCGTTCAAACGGGACTTACTGGAAGAAGCTGATGATCTACCAGACATGGGGGACACCCCCGATCTGCCTCCCTGCCATCGAACCGAATGTCGGACGTTTGGAAGGCCTCAAAGCCCATTCTACCAGCAATGGCGAATTATGTGATGACGCAGGGACGACGATCGCGAGTTCACCCGGTCATCAATCCTTGCTGCAAGCCTCTTCAGATTGGTTTTGTTCCGCCGGGCGCGGCATCCGTTTCGGTCTGTTTGGACACTGGTCTCGCTCGGCGCCACCGGGGCCGACGCCATTCCCCGGGATCGGGCTAAAAGTCTGCGTCCTGGCTTGTTTGGCCGGGGACCGCCGGGACACCTTCGCAACCGCCGGTGCGGCGCTCACGGAACCTTTGAGCGGACCGGACGATCTCACCTACTTGGGATACGAACTATTCGTGGCATTCCATAACGGTGTCGGCCTGCAGGACCAACCAGCCGGCAATGGCACCACATTCACCACGGTTGTCGGCTCAGCCCTAGTGCGCGGGTTCTCGGCCAGCCGGAAATCGCCGATCACCTCGACGGGCTCAGCCGCGACCCGGGGAGCGGGCGCCTGATCGCCACGGTCAACGGGGACGCCAACTGCAGCCTTTATGCGCTGGACCCCGGCTCGGGCTCGATGCGGCACTGTACCTATGACCTAAGCCCCCTCCCTCGTAATGGGGCACGGATGCCATCTCGTTCCGCGGTGACCGGATCCTGACCAGCACGTCGGTGCCGGGCACAACACCTCCCTCGCTCAACTCCGATCGCGCCGTCGGCCCCAAGCACAGTATCGGCCGGTTTACTCCGTCTCGTTCAACCCGCGGCCCTCGGTGGTCCCGGTGTCCGCGGCTTTTTCACAGTCGCAATCGCAAGGCTGCGACCAGGTACACCGGTACTGGGTTGCCACGATCCAGTGCCGCGTCGCCAAGTACGGTGGGTGCGAGATGAGTGGTTCAGCGACCTGAGGGTTGCCCCGATAGGGGTTCGCAACCAGGAGCGCTTCGAGGCACAACTCGATGAGTGCCACTTGTTGGGCCACCGGATGGCCGGCGCACTGCGCCGCTTTTAGGTAGCGACAACAAGGTTGACGCGGCCGAGGAGTCCTACACCCCGCCCTTTCCGTCTGCCAACCGCCTGACGCTACCTCGAGATCATCCCTGGGATCGGGTCGGCCTCAGTTCCCCGCTTGCTTTGGCGCCAATCGCCCCTGGAATTACGACGTTGAAACCGATCGGTGCGCGAATACCGAAGATCCGTTTTGAATATCTCCGTGAACAGGCCTGGAAACCTTCTGGACTTCGTCGCTCAAGCGCTGTCCACCCCCCGGAGCCTTGCGAGATGCTGAACCCGCTCCCCCGCGGCCGGGCGTCGGACCGATAAGCTCGCCCCAGCGGTGGATAGAGCACCTCTCCCCAGCAATGAATTGGGGGCAGGACAATAGCGGGTAAGTCTCCCAGAGGAGGGAACGTAGGTGGCACGCACGTGGCTGTCCGTTCGGGTCGATCTTGTCGAGGGACACGGCGAGTGCCTCTGGCCCCGCCCAGGCCGGATCTTCGCTGCCGCGCGCACTCACACTTTCCAGCAGCTCGCTGATGCCATAGACGGCGCCTTCGCCCGATGGGACAGGTCCCACCTTCAGGAGTTCACGCTGGCGGACGGTACCCGCCTGTGCATTCCCAATCCTGATTGGGAGATCGAGGGCGAGAAGGCGGAGGACTTGCAGCACGTCAGGCTCTCACGCCTGCGACCGGGCGAGCAGTTCGTATACGTATTCGACCTCGGTGACGATTGGGCGCATCTTTGCACCGTCGGACCCCAACGAATCGATCCTGTCGATGCCCTGGGGATTATTCCAAAGCGACCCGTACCCTACTGGGGATGGGGCGACATTCCCGACCAGTACCGGCGCCAATGGTACGGTTACAACGGCGAGTCGCCACCACCAAAGGATCCCAAGCTCGCAGACCTGCCGCCGCTTCGGTACGATTGGGGTCCCGAGAGCCCAAGGCACCGGCCGTGAGCGAAACGGTCTTGCCGCCGCGCCGCCCGCCAATCTTCGGCCCGGAACCATGGCAGGAAATCAGCGGACTTATCTGGAGCCACTGGGACCTTTGGTTCTGCGTGGTGGCGGTCGCCGACTACGACGCCGACCTTCACCAACTGGAGGAGCGGCTCTTAGGAGAGATGCGGGACCACACCCGGCGTCGCGATGACGCCGAGTCGAAGCTCAGCCACCTCGCCGACCTAAGAGTCCGACTCGAAAACGCCGGCCTGGTTCCGGGCAACCTGGTCACCCCCGAGGTGCTTGCGGCGCGGAGTCTCCTCGCCAAGGCCCGCAAGAAGTTGGCAGAGCAATATCTGGATGGCCGTGCAATGAGCCATGCGATGATCGAGACGCCGCGGGTCCGCCTGGTGCGCCGGTCACGCACCGGGCACTGGAATGCCTTCCCGGTGAACCCGGACCGCTATTACCGCTCGTTCCGTCGCAACGTCGAGGTGAAGCATCACATCACTGAGGGTGGCAGCTTCTCCGCTGTCCGAAGGATCGCAGATCGGCTCGAGTCCCTCGACAAGGAAGGACTCCCGCCGGCCGAGCGGCTGGCCCTTTACCGTGCGTTCCACACCGCCGCTCTGGAACTCGCCGACCGGGCCGACGACTCCTTTGGCAATATCGGCGAGATCCGGCGCGAAGCCTGGCACAACTACCTCGCGATTGACTGGCAGGCCGCCGGGATGACGGCACAACACTATTGGGAAGATCTATGCGACCTGGTCGTCTTCGAGGACTACGCCCTCGGGTTCAACGAGGAGACACTGCCGTGGAGCCGCCTCCCGGCCGGACAGGACGAGCTTGTCGAGAGCGTATTACAGGCACTCGAGAACGAGTGCCGCACATACCAGCTCGACTACCCTGCCGATCAGGCACTCGAGCAGTTGGCGTGGCTGGCCGTAGCCAACAGGCGTCTTACTCGCTACCTGGAGCTGGCATCGCGTCTCGGAACCGATCACTGGCGCGAGGTGGAAGTCCTGGCCGAATCGGCGCTGCAAGTCGCTAACCGGCCTGACTTGGCCGTCGAGGTGTTCCGGGCGGCAGACCACCGGCCCGGCATGTACCAGGAGCTGCTCCGTGAGCGTTGCGCATCGTTAACCGGCGTTGTTCTCGCCGGCAAACGAGAAACGTCTCGGCCTCCGAGGGGAGATGTCTCTCCCTGACAATTAGGAACGGACACTCGCTCTCCCTCCGAGTCGGCACTCGCACAAGCTCCGCCACTGCCGGCCAAGTTTGGGGCCGCCTGGAGTATTCCGCCTTTGACCACCGGCGCTTCTTCGACGTGCATGGCCGCCTCGGGCGACGGTGTCGTCGATATCGACCGAAGGATCGCCGTCAGGATGGTCAAGTACTATGCGGATGGCCGCGGGCCCGCCGCACTTGGTTTCATCGCCGGAAACCTCCGGTTCCGTTATCCCGGTCCCTACCTCGCGTTCAGGCTGGACCAACTCTGACACCAGCCGTCGGTGTCACTGAACGCAGGACCGACTTGCCCAGCCAGCGACACGCCGCCAACGCGAGCTCGATATCCAGACGGTCTCGATCGAGACCGCGGCCAAGTTCCGCAGTGGCCCGCTCCACTCGATATTTCACCGAGTTCTTGTGGAGCGCCAGCTCAATGGCCGCCGCCGTATAACTCGAGCCATGCGCCAAAAATACCCGTAGTGTCTCACGAAGTCGCGCATGATTTTCGTCATCGATTGCGAGCGTCCCCAGTGTTGCCTCCACCCATTCCTTCGTGGAGGATAAATCCCGGACGAGAAGGGCAACCGAACTAATTTCCGGGTATGTCAACACCTTGGAAGCCGACTCACCCAGTGCCAGAGCCACTTCGCGCGTACATTCGGCTTGACGCAAGGTGGCACGGAATCCGGAGAATCCATATTGGGCGGAACCCAGCGATACTCTTATTGGTATTCCTAACCCTCGGATTCTTGCGGCAAATGAAGCCGGATTGGGTTCTTTGGCACCGAAGGGAAACCAGGCCCAGGAGTTGGAGCGGTCCTGTGCAATTACGAGCGGAGCTCCGCAGCAGCAAAGCTGCCTGGCAAGGGCGGCGGCGCTTCGCTCTATCCCACCAAGCTCGGCTTCATCGGTCCCGTCAGTCCAAATCGCGGCACCAACATGCCATTGCTCAAACCTGTAATTGAGAAGCCGCTCCGCCGCAGGAACGTTGGTCGCCTGATCCTTTAGAAGCTGACGCACAGTGTTGCTGCGCCGTACTTGCTGATCAGTAAGCCATTGCTCACGCTCTTCTTGGTAGGTGATGATAATCGTCTCGGATATCCAGTCGATGTATGAGAACGTCTGCACGACGACGCTCTCATAAATCCTCAACGCGTCGAGTTCGCCATAGAGCGCGCCGATCTGCTCGAACGAGTCTTTAAGAAGTTGGCGTTGTCCAACCCGATAGGCCCGGACGAGAGCATGAATCGGAATCCCGTTCTGGGCAAGGCGCCGCGCATACTCCATCGCCGCCGAGGGGGCCTCCATGTGCTCTGCAGGGATGGCGTGGGCAAGCATGTGCACGATATTCTCAACATTGCTCTCCACGCTGGCGCGCATCAGCTCCTGCAGCCGCTGGTCGAGTTGCAGCTCGGGAATCGAGTCGGTGATCGCCTTGCTGACCGACGCCGATACCGAGCCGAGATCATCGTTGAGGCGCCGCGCCAACAGCTTTGTCGCCTCGCTCACTACATCTGGGTTCTCATCCACGCTTCGATCGCCCCCCGAAAGCGCTTGTCCCTAGATCAACGACCAACGCCTAGCGATACATGTGGTCCCAACCTATCGCATTGAACGAAGAGCCGACATCCACCTGGTCACGTCAACCGGGTCGGCGTCGCCAGGTACAACCGTTACCGCCGGCGCCCCACCGCTCGACAAAAGCGCTGCCGAAGCGCCGAGTGCGGTGACGATTCCCCACGGTCGCGTCACCTGTGCCGATGGAGCGCACCGGCCAAGCGATGCCGCGACACCGTGGACCGGGTCAAGGTGCCAGCAGGCATCAAGGTCAGCCCTGTGGAGAACGGACCACCCGTAATGCTCTGCGATGTTAAAGATCGCTCGATAGGCTTCAAGAGAGTCGATCGTCTCGCCTGTTCGCCCTCCTTCGTCTACCACCACGGCGTCGATCCGCAATCCGGCAAAGCCGCGTAAGCCGTCGGCGACATAGATAGCCGCAGCTTCGAGTTCCTCTGTGCTCAGGAGGGAATCGCAGGGAGAGGAGCCCGAGGTCAGCATCCGCGCCTCGCGCAACCACCGGGGGGGCGAAGGAACACAAATTGCGACCTCGCGACCACGCGCGACGGCCATCGCGGCAACGGCGATCAAGGCATCGACAACCCAAGTTCTAAGTGAGCTCTCGCCCAGGAGAACCTTGAGCGGGTAGCCCGGACGATCGCGAGCTCCCATCGCTTGACGCACCGCAGGTAGGGCCGCGGTCATATCGGCGTAGGCCCGTCCCACGTCGAACAGGACCGCATCGGACGCAAAGATGGCGTCCATCTTGCCGAAGAAGTCTCCTATCTTTGCTGGGTTGTCCCACGGTACGGGCCCGCTGCGCAGGACCTTTGCCTGACAGTAGCCAAGAGAGTCGACCCAGAGGGAATCCTGCAGGCGCTCCGTCCGGAGCTCTTCAAGCATCGCCACGACTCGCAGCGGCCCGGAGGGCCTCGTTCTCTGCCTGGAGCCCGGCGATCGCCAGGTCCTTCGGGTCGGGCAACATGATCGGTGGCATCTGAGACATCGGGAGGGCTAGCTTGATCGGACCGGTGGCTGCCCAGGCCGTCGCATGAATTGTCGAGTTGTCATCGCCCCAGGAGCCATAGTAGGGAACCGTCTGGGGGGGAGCTTCGGTAACCCAGTCTTCGACGAACTCCGCATAAGGACGCCCACGCTCTAGACGCGCGCGGCGTTCTGCATTCCGGGCCGCCTCCGTTGCCCTGCTGTCGACCGCCAAGGTATCGGCGTCGAAAACGCAGAAGTAAATCTCCCGGGCGGTAGTGCTGGAGATGTACCCTGCTTCGACATCGGCCATCACCTCAGCTGGATCTCTCTCGAGTACGTCGCCATAGCCACCTCCCGAGCCTTGGCACATCATGAAGATGTCACCCTCGTTGGCAAGCTCCAGTGCCATGCCCATATGGTGGGTGGAATACTTCGCACCGGGCAACGGCTGCTCGTTGAGAAGCCTCTCGAAGTCGAACTGCCAATTCTCCGGCGAATTCTTCATCTGCTCGAAGACATTGACGCCCTTGATCTTGGCCAGAGGCAGGGTTGGGCAACCGTATCCACCAAAGAGCCCCGGAGTGGCGGGGAACTTCGAACCACTCGAAACGGCAGCGAATCCCCAGAAGGGTGTGTCCTTCGCCGCCAGCGCCATCTCGTAGCCCATACCCCCGCGAAACTTCCCGAATCCTTGATTGTCGCGCTTGATCTTCTTTGAGATCAGCTGCATGAATGGCACGTCCTCTTCGATGATCTCCTGCTCGCCGATGTCGGCCATGGCCGCGAAGAAGGGAGCCATGGAGTGCTCGCCGTCCCTATATGCTCTCGCGCCTCCTCCCATGCCGTTGAGGTCGGCACAGACATTTCCGACAAACTCCTGGTGCTGGGTAATGCCGCCGAAGAGGAAGGTGTTGATCTGGTTGAACCACGGGGCGATGATCGCACCGAATTTCTCCTGGCAGCTAAATGTCAGCTTCGACCACAGCGCCTGAGTCGTAGCGAATGCCTTGAATGCCCCTTGAAGACTCTGGCCGAGGGGCGCATCGTCAGTGGGATCCAGGCAGCTCCCGGTGTCGGTCAGCACTTCGATACTGTTCATGACCGAGATGCCCCGGGGAAGATCGGGCCAGAGAAAGGCGAGGATTCCCTGATTCATGCCGCATTTTGAAGTCCCAAGAGTCGAGTTGAACGCCCGGTTCAGAAATTGTGGAGCAGCTCCCCGCCAATCAATGATCATCTGATCACCGCGGATAGTGATGGCGCACGGGTACTTCAGTAAGACGTTCTCGCGCAGGGTCGAGTCCGACCAGAGGTTCACCCGGTAGGTACCATCCGGAATCAAGCTCACGCGTCGCCTGGCCTCAGCCTCAACGTCCTCAAGCGATTTACGCATTGAGACAATGAATGCGTCGCGACCTACCTCGTCGATCACCGCCAATACGCGTTCTTTGATACGCAGAGCCGCGTAATACTTGACCTTCAAATCCTGATACTGCAGTTTGGGCTCCCGCACCGAATTCTGCAGGAAAGTGAGGAGGTCTCGCCGGAGTACTCCGCGCTCGAAGATCTTGAAAGGCGGCATCCGCAAGCCGTCGTCAAAGGCGGACTCGGAGCTCGAGGGCATCCCGCCAGGCTCTTTTGCGCCGTTCTCCCCCTCATGCACCACAGTGGCGACCCAGGCTATCAGCTCGCCCTCGTGAAACACGGGGATGATGATTGACTGGTCGGTGCAGTGGATGTTGCCGTAGCGAGCGTCGTTATGGATGAATGCGTCGCCATCGTGGATCCCCACAGAAGGCTCTTGGGCCCAGTACTTATTGATGAACCGAACTGGGTAGTGCAGCACTGAGGCGAAGGCCAAGACGCCACCCGAGCTGATGTGCACCAGGTCTCCACCCGCGGAGTAGACCGCGCTCGTAAGATCACCCCACTTGGCACCGGGCGCAGCCCCGGTCTGCTCCATCATCTCGTATGCCTCATCGAGACCCGCGACGATCCGCTTGCGCACTTTGTCCAGGGCATCGCTGTCGATTGGCCGGGAGAGTAACTCCTCTTCCAACGGGGTGCGTGCCGCGGACTTGTGATCGCGCATGATCTCGGGGTCCGGTCCAAGAAAGAGCGTGGCGCCTGCAAGGAACTCATCGACCTTGATCTGCTCTTCGGGCGAGTACGGCGTGCGGTCATTAGTCATCGGTCTCTACTCCTGAATTCTTGTTCTTGATGAACCAGACCGCTCCCCGGTCAGCTGTCTCCATGCGCCAGGACGGCTCAACCAGATACGTTGTCGACTCGGCTGTAACGATGGCTGGACCGTCAATGCGTTGGTCTGGTCCCAGCGTGCTCTGCGTAAAGATCGGGGTCTCCAGCGGGTCCGCAAAGCCGGGGAACCGGCACATCCGGGTCGCATCCGGTATCGCCCGGGAGAGCTCACCCGTCGGGGCCAAAGCGCCGAACTCTATGGATCTACCCTGGATGAACGATGCCACCCGCACAGTGGAGATGCGGATTCCCGCCTCTGGAGACTGGCTGCCTTCACCGTATCGGCGTGCATACTCTCGCGAGAAAAGATCGGCGATCGCCAGGGTGTCGCTAACCGTGTACAGCCGGCTGCGGTCAAGCACCACGGCCAGGGTCACCAGTTGGTTGCCATACCGCATGTCCAGCTCCAGGCGGTGTTCCACCTTGAGAGGATCCATTCCCTGGCGGACGATATCAGCGGTGCCCTTGGCCTCGAGTTCTTCGACGATGGAGTTGAAGAGGTCAAAGTTCTCAAACAGCTGGCGAGTTGCGGAGCTGAAGAGGTTGATCGCAATGGTGCGCTCATGGATATGCATCTGGTTGGTGTTGCCCGCGCCTAGCGCGGAGAAGACCGAACTGTATGGGGGCGCGAGGACCCGCGTGATACCCAGACGATCGGCGATCCCGCAGCAGTGCAACGGACCGTTCCCCCCATAAGCGAGCATGGTGAACTCTTCGGGAAGATACCCGCGGATACGCAGCTCCATTCCCATACCATTGGCCATCTGATCGTCAACTTCGCTCTTGATCAGCAGCGCGATCTCGACAGGGTCTAAATCGAGGTAATCCCCGAAAGCCTCCTCTATGGCAAAGCGAGCTCTCCCCGGGTTCAGCGGGATCTTCCCACCCGCGTAGTGGGCAGGGTCGAGATAGCCGAGCAGCAGGTCTGCGTCAGTCACGGTAGGCCTGAGGCCACCACGGTCATAGCATGCCGGTCCGGGGTCCGAACCCGCGCTGCGCGGCCCCACCTGCACCGAATCGTGCAAGCTGTTGTAGCTTGCGATCGATCCGCCACCAGCGCCCAGGGTCACCATGCGAATCATGGGTATTGAAACCAGCCAGCGGTCGATAACCGGCATGAAGTCGTAGTGCTTCCCGCCGCCGACGGTGACCAATCCGATGTCGAAGCTAGTGCCGCCCATGTCCGTCGCGATGATCTTGTCGATCTTGGCCTCACCCGCAAGATGCTCGCTCGCGGCGATGCCGGCAACCGGGCCACTGTGGATGGTCTGAAGGGCATCTGTGGAGTTGAGCTGGGCCATCCCTCCCGTGTTGTGGTTAACCAGCATGGGCTTCTCGTAGCCATTCGCTCGAAGATTCTGCTCAAGGTCGGAGAGCGCGTGATACATCGTCGAATGGAGATAAGCGTCGATGATCGTGGTGGTGGTACGCACATACTCGCCCTTGCGCCCCGAAAGCTGGTGGGACAGCAGCATCGGGATTGCCCCAAGTTGATGCGCGGGATACTCGCTCAGGAAGATCTCCTGGACGAGACGCTCATGAGCGGGGTTCTCGGTCGCGTTGGTGAGCGAGACGACCAAAGCTTGGGCACCGGCGTCTATGAGGCCCGTCAGCTGGCGACGAACGTCGTCGGCCGAGAGCGCCATGAGGATCTCGCCTGAGTAGCTCACCCTCTCTCGCAGCGAGCGAATCAGGCGGGGCGGGACAAGGGGATCGGGCCGCGTGCCGCTGGAGAGATCGTTCTTGGCCAGCGCGTCAAGGCCCTCACCGTAACCACGCCCACGAGAAAGCGGAATCGCGCTTTCGAATCCGGCCGTGACCAAGACACCGACTGTGGGACCGCTGCGCTCAATCAGGGCGTTGGTGCCCAGCGTTGTCGCGTATCTCACCGAGTCGACTTCGCCAAGCACCTCCCGGCGGTCCTTGCCTATACTCTGGCACGCCTGATCCAGGGCATGGTTGAACCCCATGGAGAGGTTGTGATGCGTGGTAAGAGCTTTGCTGTGGAAAAATTCCTGGCCCCATGCGACAAAGCAGTCGGTAAAGGTGCCTCCGATATCAACCGAGATGCGCCTCATCTCTCTCCCGTCCAATTCGAATGCGCTTGAGTGCTGAAGTTCACCGGGAGATCGCGTCCAAGCGGAATGACAGCGTCGTCATCCAGCCCGGCCTTCTGGGCGCGGAGCGCATCTATATCGATCTCCATGTCGTAGGTGGGCGGGTGGCCGGGGGGCAGGTATTCAACCTCAACCATGGTTCCGCATCCCGGACAGTAGAACTCGACGATCCTGCACCATTGCGGGTCGGGTGAGAAGGTGAACTCATAGCGTTGCGGATCAATGAGCGGGCGATGTATCTCCCGGGGATCCCGATCGAAGACAAGAAGCCCGGTCTTGTAGTTCTCCCTCGCCGAGGCAATCTCACGGCCACAGCGACGGCACTGCCACCTCTCGGTCTCCAAATCGATCTGAAGATACTCCGTCATTGGAACAAAACGCATTAGGCGCTCCTTCGATCAGTTAGCAAGAGATCCCCTGACGCCGTAGCGGCAAAGTCCCAGTCCGCGGGAATTTTCATAGTGAAAAACGGGCCTTCTATGATCGCCGGCCCGACGCCGGTAGTCCCCGGGGCCAGGTTCTCGACTTCGAAAACCGGCAAGACGACGGCCTCGCTGGATTCAGCCGTGGTGTCCAGTACCGATCGATTGCCTGACGGAACCGCCTGGCGCGAGAGATATTCAGAGGCGTCGGCCAATCGGACATGGGGAAGCTCGAATACCACCGATAGCTCAAGAACCGCTCTCGTTCCGATTTCGCGGGTTTTGAGAACCGCCGGATCGCTGGCCTCGAAGGAGGTGCCGTCGTCGTGTACCAGGCGATAGGTCAATGCACATTCGTCCAAGGCGATACCCTCGGCGAAGATGTCCCGGCGCGCTCTGTCCTCGAGCTCGGCCAATGCCGCATCCACAGCTAGGTCGGGATCCCTCCGGGTACCATCCACAGAAATCTGGTAGTGCTGGGTGACGTCGGAAAAGCCGATGCCATAGGCGCTGAAGATCGCAGCGGAGCGTGGTACCAGCACCCTATGAATCCCCGCCTTCCTGGCGACATCGCATGCCAGCATGGGTCCCGCTCCGCCAAAAGCGGCGATGACCGCATCACCTGATATCTCGCCTGCAGCCAGAACGGCTTGGGCGAGCCTGCCGGTAAAAGCGCTTTCCATCCGCTCGAGGGCTGCCGGGAGCTCGATGCCCAAGGGCTCGGCGATCCTCTCCGTGATCACCGCTCTGCTCCGCGCCGCATCGAGTGTCATCGTGCCGTCGAGAAAGGTGGAGGAATCCAAGACCCCGGCAAGCAGAAGCACATCGGTGATGGTGGCATCGGTACCACCCATGGCAAAACAGGCAGGTCCCGGAGCCGAGCCTACGCTCCTTGGGCCAACTTCGATTTCGCCGGCGAGCACCTGGAATACCGAGCTGCCTCCGACACCACTGCTGGTGATGGCGGCGAGAGGGAGTGAGACTCTTATGCCCTCTACCGATCCGTAGCGGTCAATACGCACTTCGCCATCGTTCACAATGCCAATGTCGGTCGTGGTTCCCCCAACGTCGACCATGAGCACCTGGCCGAACCCATAGTGACGAGCGAGCGCCTTAGTGCCCTCGAGGCCGCCGCGCGGTCCAGAGGAGTAGCTTTTGATTGCAGCGGACTTGGCCACTCGTGAAGAGCCGCCGTCATTCCTGAAGATCAGCAGTGGCCTGCGAGTCCGATGCTCGCGCAGGCGAGCTTCGGCATTGAAAAGGAAGCGCTCCATCGCGGGATGCAAGAAGGCATTGAGCACCGTAGACCAGGCGCGTCTCGCATCATCGGGATCAGCGCCAAACATTTCCGCCGAGAAAGAGAGCGGTATCGAGCCGAGAAGATGCCGAGGATACAGCGCGAGCATGAGCCGCTGCACCCGCTGTTCGCTACGCCCCGCCTCAGGGCCGTCGAAGGCGACCACCAGGCGGTTGGTGCCGTTGCTTACTAGCCTGTTGACCTCGGTAAGGAGGGTTTGGGAGAGCGAGTCGTCATCCACCTCGAGATCCAAGGTGACGACCCCTTCGCCGACGAGTGCGTCGAACAGCTCCGCGTTGGTGCCCTCGCTCTTCATACGAGCGGCGAGTTGCGGCGAGTTCGTAAGGAGCCCCAACCTGGGTCCTTGCCGCTGGATCAAAGCGTTGGTTCCCTCGGTGGTCGAATAGCGGATGTAGTCGGTCGATTGAAGCAGCGCAGCGAGTTGTGGCTCTCCGTAGATGAGCTGCGAGGCTTTGGTCAAGCCATCGAAGAGGCAACGGCTCAGGTCGTACGGAGTGGTCAGAGTCTTGGCGTGAGTGATACTTCCGCCGTCCACGACGCAGACATCCGTCAGCGTGCCGCCGTTGTCTATGTTTATCAGGCGCTTTCCCATGGCTCTCCAATCGTCGCAGCGAGCGCACCTCGGTTGGGTCGCAGTATGGAATGTAACATCGGTCACACCCTCGCCTCATTGGCTCCAGGGGACGAAAGTCGGACGGAGTTTTGGCGTGTGAAGACATACGCCGACGCCACACAGGGGCATAATCTCGTCAGCCATGAGGTCAGACGTCGCATTGGTCGGGCTTCCCGTCTCGCGTGCCCGGCAAGATCCCGACGGGATATGCCTGAGCGAGAGCGGAAAGATCATCAGCAACTCCGAATTCGCGCACGCGGTTGGGCGCGGTGCATCGAAGCTGGCCGAGAGCGGAGTAAGGCCGGGCGACATCGTGGCAGTGATGTTGGGGAATCGGGTCGAACTGATCGTGGCCCTGTTTGCCATATGGCGTCTCGGCGCGGCCGCGACACCAATAAACCCGGCTCTTACCGCCTCAGAAGCCGGCTATCAGATCGCCGACTCGCGCGCCAAGGTGGTCCTGGTCGAGCAAAATACCGCGGAACGTGTTTTGGCTTCGCCCGCCCTTGCGATACCGGGCGACGACTTCGCAAAGGGCGACGGGGACTTCCCGGTTGAGCATTTTGATCCGGATCCATCCGATCTGGCACTTTTAATTTACACCAGCGGGACCACTGGAAAGCCCAAGGGCGTCATGCTTGATCATGCCAACATCGCCTCGATGTGTGAGGCCCTCATCGAGGCTCTCGAACTCGCCGCTGACGACCGAAGCCTCTTGGTCCTTCCGCTCTTCCACGCCAACGGACTGATAGCGGGTACGATTTCGCCACTCTGGGCAGGCGGGTCAGTGGCCATTGCCCCTCGTTTCGATGCCACGCAGTTCTGGTCGATCGTCGAGCGCGAGCGCCCAACCTACTTCTCGGCCGTTCCCACAATGTATGCCATGCTGACATCTCTACCACCAGATGTGACTGCCAGCACCACGACCCTACGTTTCGCGGTTTGTGGTGCAGCACCAATGCCGGCTGCCATGATCAGCGCCTTCGAGACTCGGTACGGGATTCCCATAGCTGAGGGTTACGGCCTCTCCGAGGGCACCGTAGCCTCCACCTTGAATCCAATCCATGGGCTTCGCAAGGCGGGAACAGTCGGCCTAGCTCTTCCCGGACAACACGTAACTGTGGTGGATGAAGGCGGGCGGGAGCTGCCCCGTGGCGAACGCGGCGAGGTCGTCATAGACGGACCGACAATCATGCGAGGCTATTGGAATCGCCCCGAGGAGACCGCGACCGCCCTTCGGGGCGGAGTCCTCCATACGGGAGATATCGGTTTTTTCGACGCTGATGGTTACTTAGTATTGGTCGACCGCATCAAGGACATGATCATTCGCGGCGGCGAGAATGTATACCCCAAGGAGATCGAAAACGTTCTCTATTCCCACGATGGGGTTCTTGAGGCAGCCGTCATTGGTGAGCCGGATCCGCGTCTCGGTGAGGTAGTGGTGGCGTATGTGGCGCCAAGTCCTGGCTCGGCAATCGATGAGGCCGAGCTTTTGGCCCACTGCAAATCGATGCTCGCTCCTTACAAGGTACCGAGTCGGATCGTCATCAGAGACGAATTACCGAAGAACTCGGTAGGCAAGATAATCAAGGCCCCCCTGCGCGAGAAGCCCTAGTGTTGCTCGTCGATCATTCGCGCATCTAGGGAACTGTCCGCCAGTCCCGCGTGCTCTCGCATTTGGCAACTTATTTTGTGAGGTCGAGATGGGGCACCTTCGGTCTTCGGCCCATTCCCGATACGAGCCGGAGCTTCGGGTTCGCGGGCAAAAGGACCTCGCTTGCCGCAAGCTTCGGAGTGCGTCGTTGTTGTGGCAGTCGTCGTCATGGCTGGTCTGGAAGTAGTTGAACAGCGCGTCGGGCCCGAGGGCGGCGAACTCCCCGCGGCACGAATATCCAAGCGACCTACGGCGATGGTCCTATTTGGCGCATCCCCGATAAACTTCTGCTCGGAAGGGGAAGCCCGCCAATGACACAAGTGACCCACAAACAACCAGGCCACTCATACCGCTAGATCCAGGGATAGTGCGCCTCACCTGCAATCCCGCCACCTGGGATGCGTATCCCATCGGTAGGCAGGAGGCCAATCCGGATCGGTCGACAACGCGCCGTCCGGAGCACTTTGTGGCCCGATAGGCCGTCGCTCGCCTGGCGCCCCTCTCATCCCTGCCGGTGGCTCATGCCTGTGGCGTCGCCGCCGGGAGTAACGATCAATTACATCCACCGCAGCAGACGCAGCGATTGCCGCTTGACGGCAATAGGAAGATGACTCGCACTTTGCTCACGCCCACTCATCCAGGGCAACCCAACCGGCGAACGGGCGCTATCCATCCATCTTCGGGAAAGGTATCCCTACTGTCCTGGCATGCCATTTGTGGGGTCTTCAGCTGCGCGCGGGGAGAGTGGAACGGCGGCGCGATGGACCGGCGCCCCACCGCGCCGTACGAGCTGGGTGCTCGGCAATGCCGATGGCGCTTGGAATCGATCGCTCACGGCGATTCCCTTGTCGCCGTTCAGCTCGAGTGAAGCGCGGTTAGAGTATTGTTCATCTACTCTATGGATTGATGGAAC
>JAJYNL010000023.1 GCA_021786375.1 Actinomycetes bacterium | reverse complement strand
ACTTTTGACCGATCTCCCCAAATGCGTCGGCTTCCTCCGCCGGATCCAGCAGCCATTTTGCGACCCGCCAGAAGGCCCCTACTCCGGGAGTGAAGATGCAGAGGCGGCCGAGTCGGTTGGTGGAGGCCCGATGTCGCAGACATTCTCAGACTGCACCTTCAGGAAGTGCTCGCGTCCACGCCCACGGCATCCTCGCTCGGGATCAGCTATGCCGAGATGGCCAGGATGCCGCCCAGAGCCGAGCGAAACCGGGGCGAGGAGCCGGCGGCACTCACCGACCCGGAGCCGAAGGCGCTCCTTTACCCGGTGCACCCGGTCGGCTGCACGTGAGCCTCGATGTCTAGTTGCCGGTTGAAATGGCTTCGCGCAGGACCGCAGCCACCTGGGCGGGATCCTCGAGCTGAGGCATGTGCGCCCGATCGGGCAGTGTGAGCAGGCTGCATCCGGGAATGGCGGCCGCCGCCACCGGGCAAGTGGCAAGAACTTCGGTGACGTCGAGGTCGCCTAGCAGGATCGTGGTGGGTGCGTCGAGCGTCGGAAGCAGCGGCCAGGAAGCCACCCCGTCGTCCTCCAGCTCAGGAGGCGAGTTGCGGACGGCCCCCAGTGCCATCTCCCGGGCGAGCGCTCTCGCCTCGCCCTTCACCCTGCCCACGAGGCTGCGTGGGCCGTCAAGCCAGATGTGCAGGACACCTTCCGCCGCGGTACCGAAGTCGCCGTCCTGCTCGGCGGCGAGCGCCGCCTCCTCGATGCCCATCTCATGCGGGTCCATGGGGAAGATGCCTGGAGTGCCCGAGAAGCCGGGTGCCACCAGGAAGAGGCCCTCCACCAGCGCCGGATGCGTCAAGGCGAAGTCGACCGCCAGGGCACCGCCCATGGAGTTGCCAGCCAGCCATGCGCCATCGAATCCGAAGTGTGCGATGACGGCCGCCAAGTCCTGCATCTCCTGCTCCACGGAGGGCTTCTCCGAAGCCGGGGACTCGCCGTAGCCGCGTCGGTCGTATGCGACGCATCTTCCCAGATCCTGGATCAACGGAGCCATGGAACGCCAGATCCTCCGGTCCGCCACGCCGGGGTGGAGAAGGACTATCCCCCGCTCCCCCGCTCCCCAGGCCTCCGCGGCCAGGCGTGCCGAGCCGGCATCGATTATTACGTATTCACCTGCACCCATGGCGCGAGCCTACGGCGCCGGCTCTGCGGCGTCAATGCCCGGGAGTCAGCTTTGGCCGGTGGCGGCGCCGTTGCAGAACAGGTCCGCCACCTCAGCCGAGACCTTCACCCGGTCGCGGCCGCTGTCGGCCACCATGAAGGCCGCCATCCGCACCAGCCCGCCAAAGTAGCGGACCAGGTGCACGGGGTCGATCTCGCTGCGGAGCTCCCCCGATTCGATGCGCTCGGAAAAGAGCCCCTGTAGCTTGGGGCCGATGACATCCTTGGCGCGATGTCTAAGCCCTTCGACCGCCTCGTCCATCAGGACGCTGCGATAGGCGTCGGCAAAGGAGAGCATCTCCAGGGTCAAGCGCTCCACCGCTCGGTGGACAGGAAGGTTTCCGAGTTCCAGGGAGTCGACGGCCCGGCTCGCCTCGTCGACCGCAGTCTCGAAGAGCTGAACGATAAGCGCCTCACGCGTTGGGAAGTATCGGTAGAGCGTTGCGCGCCCCACTCCCGCTGACTCTGCGATGTCGTGCATGGACACGCTTTGGCCTCGCTCCGCGATCATCCGTGACGCAGCGGCCAGTATGGCCGCAAGTGTGCGATCCCGGACTGCGGTGTTGGCGCCCATCTGGTTCCTCACCGCCTCTCAGTCGGTGCTGATGCACGAGACATTTGATACATTCCGATTTCATTATAAGACAGGTTTGTCTCATGGCAAGTTAGGATTATCTCAACGAGACGGATTCAGTTGCTCGACGGAGATCACGAATGGCCCTTGAAGACCAACAGAGTGCGGAGCTGAACCCGGACGCCGCTCCGGTCAAAGAACCCAGCCTTCCCCTCATCATCCTGGCCCTGATGTTGGCGATGCTTCTCGCAGCGCTCGACCAGACCATCGTCGCCACGGCTCTGCCCACCATCGCAGGGGACCTGGGCGGCCTCAACCATCTTTCCTGGGTCGTGACCGCCTACCTGATCACCTCGACCATCTCCACCCCGCTATGGGGCAAGCTGGGTGACCTTTACGGGCGCAAATCGTTCTTCCAGGCATCCATCGTCATCTTCCTGGTCGGATCGGCTCTCTCGGGCTTGTCTGGAAGCATGGTGCAGCTGATCGCATTCCGCGCGCTGCAAGGTATTGGCGGTGGCGGCCTGATAGTCGGTGCTCAGGCGATCATCGGCGACATCGTATCTCCCCGCGAGCGTGGGCGCTACCAGGGCCTCTTTGGAGGAGTATTCGGGCTCGCCTCCGTGGCAGGTCCGCTGCTGGGCGGCTACTTCACGGACAGCTTCAGCTGGCGCTGGGTCTTCTATGTCAATGTTCCGATCGGTATCCTGGCGCTCTTCGTCATAGCGGCGGTTCTGCACCTTCCGCGCAGCCGCCGCGCCCATAGGATCGATTACCTCGGTACCGCGGTGCTTGCAACCGCGGTCACACTGCTCATCTTGATGACCACCTGGGGCGGTGTCACCTATCCATGGGGCTCGACCCAGATCATCGCCCTTGCGGTTGTGAGCGTGGTCCTGCTGGGCGTTTTCATAGCGGTCGAACGTCGTGCCAGCGAGCCGCTGCTTCCCATCAATCTCTTCTCCAACAGGATCTTCAGCCTTACCAGCGCCATCGGCTTCATCGTCGGCTTCGGGATGTTCGGCGCCATCGTTTACCTGCCGACATTTATGCAAACCGTCTTTGGTTCCTCGCCCACCAAGTCCGGCCTGCAGCTAATCCCGCTCATGATGGGCATGGTGATCTTCTCCGTGCTGGCGGGCTTGCTGATCTCCCGCTTCGGTCGATACAAGATCTTCCCGATCCTGGGAACCCTGGTGATGTCGATCGGAATGTATCTGCTCTCGACCATGTCCTCCACAACTCCGATGACCGAGGTTTACCTGTATTCCTTCGTACTCGGCGTTGGGCTGGGCGGTGTAATGCAGGTCCTGGTGATAGCGGTTCAGAACGCGGTTCCCTACCAGGCTCTCGGCACAGCCACGTCTTCGGCGACCTTCTTCCGCTCGATCGGTGGCTCCTTCGGTGTCGCGGTGTTTGGCACCATCTTCAATACGCGCCTCACCCACCTGCTGCCTCGGTACCTGCCGGCGGCCGCGCTGGCGCAATTGAAGGGCAGCGGCATTGCCATGTCCCCGGCGGCGATCACCAAACTGCCTAAGCCCATCCGTGACGGGTTCGTGCTTTCCTTCTCCCATGCGCTCGATACCGTTTTCCTCGTCGGAGTGCCGGTTGTGGTGGCCGCCTTCCTGCTGACCCTCTTCCTCAAGGAGATACCGCTGCGCAAGCACGTCGGGGAGGCTACCGCCACCCGCGCACTGTGAGCGCCAGGGAACCCGAAGAGGGCCCTCTCCCTGATGAGCTACTGGCGGCCGAGGAGGCCGAGGAGGCTCGGGAGCGATCCAGAACCGGACAGCTGCGAATCGTCTACGCCGCCCGCGCTCTTGTCAGCGCATCGAGGGCAATCGCCGGAATCGGGGGCCCCATCTACCTTGCCAAGGTCGGCTTTGGCGGCACCGGGTTGGGAATCGTCTTCGCCTTGGCAGGGTTCTTCGCCTTGTTCGTCTCCTTCGGCGTGGGATTCATGGCTGACCGTATGGGCCGGCGCATTTTCCTGGTCGTCTACCCGATGCTGGTGGCCGCGGCAGGCTTCGTCTTCGCCTTTAGCCGCGCGGAATGGGTGCTGGGCGGGATGGCCGTCGTGGCCAGCTTCGGTCGTGGTGCAGGAGCCGGCGCGGGGAGCGTCGGGCCCTACCAACCTGCCGAGACGGCCATGGTCGCGGATCTGGCTCGCGCGGGTCGACGCAACCAGGCGTTCATAGCGATTGCCCAGATGTCGGTGATCGGGGCGATTGCCGGATCGGTCATCGCCTTCTTCGCGTTTCCGGCCGCCGGCGGGGGCAAGGGGGGCGCCTTTAGCGCCGCCTTTGTGGTGGCCGGTGTGCTCGCGCTGCTGGGTGGGTTCATAGCCCTTTGGCTGGAGAATGATCGACGCCCTCGTGGCCAGAAGCCGCCCAAGGGCGTCTTCCCCCACCGCTCGCTTGGTCTCCTGGCCCGTCTGTGGGTGACCAACACCCTGAATGGGCTGGCCGTCGGGATGTTCGGGCCGTTCGTCACCTACTTCCTTTACCTCAAGTTCCACGCCTCGCCTGCCCAAATTGCACTGCTGTACCTTGTTGTCAACGTCGTCTCCCTTGGTCCGATCGGACAGGTCGGCAAGTTGGCGCAGCGTTTCGGCACCATTCGCGTCACGGTGTTCTTCCGCCTGATCCAAGCGCTTCTTTTGGTGCCCTTCGCCTTCGCGCCGACGTTCCTCATGGCGGGGATCCTCTACCTGGTGCGAATGATCGCCCAGCGCCTGGCCATGCCGCTTCGCCAATCCTACGTTCAAGCCAGGGTGCCACCCGAGGAGCGGGCCCGGGTGGCCGCACTCGCGAATCTTCCGTCCCAAGGCGCGATGGCAGCGTCCCCCGCCCTGTCGGGCTACCTCTTCGATGTCGCCCCACTGGAGGTTCCCTTCATGATCGGAGGGGTGCTCCAGCTGGTTAGCACGCTCTTTTACTGGGGATTTTTCTCCAAGGCTCCCCCTCCGGAGGAAACGGCGCGAGACTGACTGCCGGCGCCGGGCAGGCAGTGTGCCACCGAAATGGCTTCGAGGCGGGACAGATGATAGGCACAACCCGCTCAACTCGGAGATCTCCCCATCGCCGGCTACTCGCGATCGACAGCAAACCGGACATCTCTGGTGCGATAGCTCGGAGGTGTTCTTCCCTGGCGAGGAAGAGCTCGCCACGAGCGTGAGTCGCCAGGTGACGGCGCGACGAGGGTAGGCGGCTTGAATACGCACGCAGGTACTTGCCGTCCCTTGACTTAGGGCATCGCCGCCGAATTTCCCGCTATAGCGGTTGGTCGATATCGCTTCCTCCGTCCCACACCACACCCACCTGCCGAAAGTACCCGCCGATGTACTCCTCCACGGACAGCTCGGCAAGCTCCTCGGTAGGCGACGGAAAGAGCTCGAGTACCGCGGTTCCCTTGTAGGCGGGACCGGCTTCGAAGCGGGCCGAGCTTGAGACGATCAGCTCGTTGAGGCGGTCAGACGACTCCTTGGCGATCCCGGCCACTATCCGGGAGTGAAGCATTGGCAGCGCATTTACGAAGCCGTTGGTCTCGGACTCCTGCTCCAACTTCACCAATGCCTGAGCCAGGCGGCGGTCGCCGGCTGCAAGGGTCGCACCAAAGACCGCACCGGGGCCGATCTTGGGCGCGGCGAAGCCGGAGAAATGTGGCCGTGTCTGATGGATCGAGCCCAGCTTTTTCGGGTAGCCCTGATGGAGTCCCCGGGCAATTGCGAAGTCCTTGTCGACCCAGATGTAGACGCAGCGCGAATATGTCCTGCCCCGGTAGGAGCAGCGCACGACCGCGAAGGCCTCCTTGTACTGGGAGCGCACAGGATCGAGCAGCTCTTCCCTCGTCTCGGAGCAGGATTGCCAGTCGGCCCAGATCATGGCCACCGCACCCGGGTCCTCCGGCGCGAGCTCGACGCCTTCGGGCAGCAGAGCCGCCACCTTGGCCGGATCGGTGCGGTATTCCACCGTCAGCAGGTCTCCCGAGTAGTACCAGGGCGGCGACGGGATGATCGACGCTTTTCCGCTTGGCGTGCGCGGATAGAAGAAGCCGGCTTGTGCGGGCAAGTGGGTCTCCTTGATTCCTTGGGGGATGGCGGCCGGGCACCCGGCGGAGGCTTCATTTGTGTGCAAATGACCAAACCCAAGTTAGCAAGTGCAGCCGGCTATCAGGGGAAAGCCCCCCCAAAAAAATCCTGCGCTCGAGCCAGGTCAGCCTCCGTGCCGGTTGAGGAAGCTCTCGAGAAGCTCGTTGACCTCCTCGGGTTTCTCCTGTTGGATCCAGTGGCCTCCTCCGGGGATCATCGCCACGGTCTCTAGGGCGTCGAAGCGCCCGGTCATGGATTCGATATTCGCCTGGGCGCCGGGGAAGTTCACCACCGGATCCAGGGAGCCGGCCGCGAAGAGTGCCGGCGGTTCGATCCTCTTGCCTGCCCAAGGGGCGGTGAGGTACCAGTTACGGTCCATGTTCCGGTAGAAATTGAGCGGGCCGGAGAAGCCGTTGCGCTCGAATCCTTCGGCGAAGCGGTCAAGGTCCGAGGGAGTGAGCCAGGGCATCAGCATCTCAGGAGGCTCTGGCAGCGAGGCAAGAAGCGACTTGTTGCCCAGTCTGGTCAGGTTCGAGATGCCGTGCTTATTGCCTGCCTCTCCCGAAACGGCATAGAAGAGGACTGCGAGGGACCTGTGAACGTCCGCCTCCAGCTCCGCCTCCGCCACCCCCGGCTCTTGAAAGTAGACCTGGTAGAAGCCCTCCCCCGCCCTCCGGCGAAGAATACCGATCGGAGGAACTGGCGGCCTCGCGCCGAAAGGCACGCTCAGCCCGGCAACGGCCTTGATGAGATCGGGGCGGAAGAGCGCGGCGTTCCAGGCGACGGAGGCTCCCCAGTCGTGGCCGACGAGCGAAAAGGGTCCGGGTTGAAGCGCGGTGGCAACAGCGATCACATCCCCCGCCAGGTGCATGACCGTGTAGCTTTCCACCTCGGCCGGGTTGTCGGAGAGCCCATATCCTCTATGATCGATCGCCACACAGCGCCATCCCTTGTAGGCGAGGTGATCGATCTGGTGTCGCCACGAGTACCCGCCCTCGGGAAAGCCATGGACCAGCATCACCAGCGGACCCGAGCCGGCCTCCACATAGTGGATCCTCGTGCCGAAGGAGTCGACGTATCCCTCGTTGAGCTGCACGGTTCGCATCCCCTCTCCTTTGCGCCTGGGCGCTAACAAGGATAGGCACGCGAGGGGAACGGCGGGGCTGAACCTGGGGTGAGTTCGAGAGCACACTCCGGCCGGCAAGTGCCGAAGACGATCCCGCTTTTCCTGGCGCGCGTCACCCTGCAGCGGTCACAGAGCGTGGCCATCGGCGTTAACGAGGTCGCCAACTGCACGTAGTATGTGCCAATGCCCGGTAATCACCAGCCCTCCGCACCGGTTGACTACCGGTCGGTCTCGACATGGCAGCAGCCGGATCCTCCCGCTGGTCCTTCATCACGGCTGGAGGTCATCGGCGAGGTCGCCGATCGGATCGTCCGGCTTTCGCCCGGCCGTCTCAGGGTTGCGATCGACGGCCGCGCCGGCGCCGGCAAGACCTCGCTTGGCCACGAACTCGGGGCCGCGATTCGCCGCCGCGGCAGGCCAACGTTGCGGGCATCTCTCGACGACTTCAAGCATCCTTGGCGCCATGCACGGGAGCATGGCTACGACCGCACGACCGGGGCGGGCTACTATCGCAACGCCTATGACTTCGAGTCCGCCCGAGAACTGCTTCTGCGCCCCTCGGGGCCTGATGGAACCGGTAGGGTCGTGCTCTGCGCGCACGATCCCTTGACCGGTCAAGACCATCGCCAGGTAGTTGTGTTGGCGCCGCAGGACTCCGTTCTGATCGTCGACTCGGTCTTCGCCTTCCGACCTGAATACGACGAATTCTGGGATTTCAGGATCCGACTGGAAGTGGACCCCGCGGTGGCGGTGGAAAGAGGCGTTTTCCGTGACCAGGCGCGCGAAGGCGCCGAGGATGCCGCTCGCGTCCACCGCGAGCGCTACGGGACCGCCGAGGAGCTATACGCCTCACAGGTGGGGCCTAGAGAGCGGGCGGATGTCCGTACTCGAAAACACCGACCTTTCCAGGATCCGCATCCTGGGTGCCTTGAGCGCCCGCGAGCAAGGGTGGGGCTACGGCGACATTTCGCGATGATCCGAAAACGCAGCGGGTTCGAGGAACATCGGTGACGAAGCCGGTACTGCCACCTACTGCGAAGGCTTCTGCGACCGACGCGCAAGTGGTGATCGAAAAGGTTCGCCTTCAGTGGGAGGGACCCGACCGACCCGCTGGTGATCAATAGCTCGGAGAGGGCCCTCAGGCCCGGGCCACCCGTGCCGACGGCTTTGGAATCGATCGACCACTCGACGTTGCTGCCTCAAGCCACCCCGCAATTGCAACTTCGACTTCGGCCACGGCGTCGTGCGGCGTGTCGCCCAGCGCCGAGCAGTAAGCCAAATCGGGGACGTCGGCCACCCATGCTTCGTCCTCTACGCTCCAGAACACGTTGATCGGATAGACCGGAAGCATCACCAGTTCTCCTCGATTGTCAAATTATACCGCTTGACCAGAGCAATGAGCTGGCGAAGTTGATAGGGCTTCGCCTGACCTCGTCGATCCTGCAGGTTCAACTGTTCAGGAATATCAACCCGCACGTAGACGTGATGGCTGCCGGTTACTCTCACTTCCTCGAATCCAAGCGCCTCGAGTAGAAGTTGCGCATCCGAAAAGTCGACATTCGTGACTGCTCCGCTCGAGAGTCGAAAAAGGAGCCTGCTCGGTTTCATTGACCACGATGGTATCGGGCCACTGTGACGTCCTCGCTAGCCGGGCTTTCAGCACATGCAGGTGCGATGTCTCCCGACTCTTGACCTGCGACTCTTCAGCGAGGTCTTCGTGGATCGACGCCGAGTAGATCGAGGATGTGGGCCTGGAGCGGCGGCGGTCT
>JAJYNL010000033.1 GCA_021786375.1 Actinomycetes bacterium | reverse complement strand
GCGGAACCCCGAGAAGGGGTGCAGCGTGAGTGCTCGCTACTGCTCACTCATCTGCAACGGTTCGCGCCGGTATGACAAAGCCAACGCGGCCCATTGTACGATCCTTCACTCAGGCTGGCCGGCGGCGGCGATGGCCGCACAGTCTTGGGTGGGGAGAATTCATCGAGAGTCTTTTTCAGCTGCGTCCTGAAGACAAGAGAACCTGGACACCCGGCCTGCGACAGACGCCTCTGCGCTCAGTAATAGCCGGAGTGCATGTATACGCAAGGAATCCCTTCGGCCTGGAACATCTCCACGTTACGCACGTCGTCCTCGAAGGCGAGTACGGGGCTGAGGCCCGCCTGACGTATCCTCGCGGTCTCACGTGCCTTGAAGTGTCGCGCAGCCGCGTAATCACCGTAGTCACGCATGATCAGCAGATCCCAGCGCAGCTGGTAGCGGTTGAGCCAGCCGATGGTCAGCTCCATCACCGAGACGGGCCTCCCGGTCAGCAGAACTATCGGGTAGCGACGGTCGATCACCTGCAGCAGTCTGGCAGCCTCCTCGATAAGCGGATCCTCGTGGCATCTCTCGAAGAAGGCATCCCAATCCGGGCGCACGCCTTTCAGGAAATGCTGCCGTGCGGAAGCGTCGGCAAGAACGCCATCGATGTCAAAGATCACCACTTCGCCCCGGGGTACCCCACGCTCACGGCTGGCCCAGTTTGAGTGGGAATCTCTCAGCCTCTCAGCCAATTCGCCCCTCTCTCGCCACCACGAGCCCCGCCCGGGGCCCCGGCCTTCGATTAGCTTATAGTTGGGCATCACCGGGGCAAGTGATCGGAAAGGCAGCCTGAGCGGAATGGTAGAGCCGGGTCCGGCCACAAACGGGCGGATGGTGCCGGTGGAGCCTGTCAACTTCGACGACCAGCCGGCCTGCCCTCATGAGGCATCGATCGAAGTACCCATAGGCCACCGGGTCATCGTGGCGTCGGAGCTCTTCATTGGCCGCTTCTCAGGAAGGGAGCGACCGGAGCTCGAGCGCTTTGCCGCCTATTTGCGCACCATCGAGGGACCGGGTCTGTTGATTGTGGCCGGCAACCTGCTGGACCTGCTCTACCCACGCCAGCGGCCTTCCATATCCGACCTTGTCACGGAGCACAAGTACTTCTTCGACGAGCTAAGGCACCTGGTGGAGGAACGCGGCTTCCACCTTTGCGTGATACCCGGGAGCCGCGACGCGGCACTGGCCTGGGACGGCGAGCTACGGCGCAGTCTGGCCGAAGCCACCGGCGCTCGCTTCGCCCTGAAGTTCCGTCTGCGCGTCACGACGACTACCGGCCATCGGGACGTCATGGTCACCTGCGGCCGCGAGCTGGATGAGCGCAGCGCGCCGATCGACCCATATTCGCCCTCCGACACCCCCTTCGTCCACCACCTGGTGGGCGAGATAATCCCGAACATCGCCTCCAAGGCCCCATGGCTCGAGGGAATCGACCTGGCAATCGACTCCGGAGCCATATCCCGCTTCGTCGGATCGCGCCTCTTCTACCGCCGCGCTATGCGCTACCTTCCACTGGTGATCGTGCCGCTGCTGGCCGCATTCCTGGTGAAGCTGCCATTCATCCTGGCCTTGCCCCCGCTTTCCCGGCTGCGGGCGCGCGTCTTCCACGTAGCCCCCCTTTTACAGATAGCGGGGATCGCGACGGTGATCGATGCGCTCGTGGTCCTGATACTGGCCACTTGGGTGGCGCGCCACATCTACGCCAGCCTGGTCGAGGACCTGAAGCCAAGCGTCGGGGGTGCGGCAGGCATCAACATTGCGGCGCGGGTCGTAGCCATGGAGGAGTTGGAAAACGGCTGCGTGGGGGTGATCACCGGCAACAGCCCGCACGCGGAGCTCGCCGACATGGCCAACGGCTTCTTCGCCGTCTGCGGTTCCATCAGCAGCGGCTACCGGGAGAAAGTCGCACGGCTGGGACTACCCAGCGTCTTCGTTCCCGTACGCCAGTGCACCTGGGTCGAGCTGCAGCCCGGAGCAAAGATGCGGGTGCGCCTCTACTCGCACAGCGAGGAACGCTCGGCGGAGACCCTTGTCGAGCGCGCCTTCACGCTAGGAACCATCGATCGTACGCATGGGTTGCGCATCCTCGCCTCCTACCCGGACGGGCAGGATTTCTCCGAGCCCGACGACCGGCCCGGGCGTTACCAGAGAGCAAGACGTGTGGCCGCCGCGGCGGTGTTCATGGTTGGCTTCATCGACCTGGTCTCCGCACTCACACCACCTTTGCGCGGTCGCTTGGTCTTCCTGCAGGAATTCCTGCCCATCTCCGTGAGCGAGACCGCCAACGCGCTCACGGCCATGGGGGCGGTCGGGCTGCTCGCACTCGCAAGCGGCCTCAGGCGTGGCCAGCGCATCGCCTACCTCCTCACCGTGGTGCTGACCGGAGTCTCGGTGGCAACGAACCTGCTCAAGGGTGGCGATATCGAAGAGTCGACGCTGCTCGTAATCGTGCTCATCTACCTGATCGCCAATCGAACCGCCTTCACTGCGCCCACCGACCGCACTCCCTTTGCACGCGGCCTGCTGCGCATTCCCATCGGATGGGTGCTGATCCTCATCGCCGGGACCATTACCCTCCAGCTCGACCTGCTCATCTTTGAGCGCAACAGCGGGATGAGCCTGGGCACGAGCTTCATGGCGGTCCTGGAGCGGATGGTCGGCATCAGCAGCATCACGCTCCCCTCGGTCATCGACGACTTCCTCACCCCGGCACTGGGGTACTCCTCGCTATTGCTCTTCGCTCTGCTGATCTTCCGAGCCTTCCGCCCGGTTGTGGAAGCGGGAATCGGCAGGATCCACCTACCCGGCCGGACGAGCCTCTCACCGGCAGAGGTGGTCAGGCGCTACTCCTCCTCCACCCTGGACTACTTCGCCCTCCGTGATGACAAGAACTTCTACGTCGCCTACGACACCGTCATCGCCTATGCGGTGATCGGCAGCGTCGCGCTAGTCTCACCGGACCCAATAGGCCCGGAGGCCACTGCACGCCAAGCCTGGAAGGAGTTCATGAACTTCGCCTCATCCAAGGGCTGGGCGTTGAGCGTGCTGGGCGCGGGCGAGAAGTGGCTCCCGGTGTATGCGGCCGATGGCCTGCACTCCATGTACATCGGGGACGAGGCGGTGGTGGAGGTGGCCGACTTCCGGCTGGACGGCAAGCGCAACAAGAGCCTGCGCCAGGCCGTGAATCGTATGCGCAACTACGGCTACAGCATCAAGTTTCTGGATCCCACCACGGTGGAAGAGCCGCTGCGCTCGGAGCTGCTCGAGGTGCTGGGCCGCAGCCGACGCGGCGGCGTGGAGCGCGGCTTTTCCATGACGCTCGGCCGCTTTCTCGACCCTAAGGACACCGGGCTGATGCTGACCGTCTGCTACGGGCCCGACGGCCACGTGGTGGGCTTTTGCCAGTGGGTACCGGCCCCGGGCATCAAAGGCTTCTCGCTGGACCTCATGCGCCGCGACATGGGAGATCACCCCAACGGGATGACAGACCTGATGGTTGTTTCAACCATCGAGCACCTTCGCGAGACCGGCTACTCCGCGCTCAGCCTCAACTTTGCGACCATGCGCGCCGTGATCGCCGGCGAGACTGAGGAGAACGTACAGGCCCGGCTCGAGCGCTGGTTCCTGCGCAGACTCTCCGACACCATGCAGATCGAGAGCTTGTGGCGCTTCAACTCCAAGTTCAACCCCACCTGGCTCCCCCGCTACCTGGTCTTCGACACGCCGGAGAACCTCGCGCAGGTCGCCATGGCCATCGCCCGCGCCGAGTCATTCTGGGAGCTTCCGGTGATCGGCAAGTTCCTGGTGCCAAAGAGCTGAGAGGCGACTGCGCCCCCCTTGGTTCAGCCTGCCACCTTCCTCGCGGATTCGAGCGCGGCAAAGAGCGGCTTCTGCCGCGAATATATCTTTGAGAACACCTGGTAGTTCGCCGTGTACACCCTCGACAGCGAGGCATTGGGCACAAAGGTCTTCTCCACCCCTACCGCTCGGCGCGCCACCTCGGCGCCGATCATCCCGGTGCCCACCATTGCCACCAGCGCCGCCCCCCTCAGGTTGGCAAAGATGGGCTCCTCCACCCTCTCCACGGTGAGGTCGAGGACGTCGGCATGCATCTGGCACCAGAGGTCGGAGGAGGCTCCCCCGCCCAGGATCCGCAGGGAGGTCGGCTCGGCGGGGAGGAACCGGCGCACGGACTCGTAGAGCCAGCGGTTCGAATAGGCCACACCCTCGAGCACCGAGCGCACCATCTCGGCACGCGTTGTGGCCAGAGAGATGCCGAGGAAGCCGGCCCGGGCATTTCGATCGTCGACCGGCGAGCGCTCCCCGGCCAGCCAGGGGGTGAAGATCACCGCACCGCAGCCCGGAACCGCGGTCGCCGCAAGTTGGTCCAGCTCCGCAAACGAAGGCGAGAAGCCACCTGGACCGAGCATATCGTCTGGGGCCACCAAGGAGCTGCGCAGCCAGTCGAGGCATTCCCCCGCGGTCTCGTGATTGTCGGCGATGAAGTACTCTCCTGCGGCGATGCCGGGTACCGTGGCGACCGAGTGGAGCACATCGGTCTTCTTCCTTGCCACGGGCGCCGAGATCCACGAAGTGGTGGAGAGGCACAGGTGCACCTCGCCGATCCGGGTCGCACCGGAGCCCATGACTGCGGTGTGCAGATCCGGAAGCCCGGTAACCACCCGGGCTTCGCCCGAGATCCCCATTGCCGAAGCGACCTCCGGCCGGATGGTACCCACCATTGATCCCGCGGGAACCAGCGGCGGAAGCTTTGCGGCGGGGATGCCGGCCAGCCCGATCAATTCGGCGTCGTACTCCAGTGCTCCCGGGACACGGTTGTCGGTGAGCCAGGCCGCGGTCATGGAGGCCGCCGTTGCGGTCACCTTGCCGGTGATGCGCATGGTCAGAAAGTCCACTGGTTCCAAGTACCAGCGCGCCTTGCTCGCGACGCCGGGCTCCTCCGCCTCGAGGTAGAGGATGTGGCCGATTGGGTCCGCCCCGTAGCGCGAGGGTGCGCCGCCGCTCTTGCGTATGAAGCGCAGCGCCCTGGTGGCGTTGTAGCCGGCGACCCTTCCGCCGATACGGGCGGCGGAGAGGGCACCGCCACGCGTATCCATCCAAAGGAGGCATTTCCCCACCACGTTCCCGTCCGCATCCACCGGAACGGTGGAGGCCCACTGGCCGGTGCATGCGATTGCCCGGACCTCCGGGCCGAGCCCGGTCTCCTGGGCCAGCGAAGCGGCCATGGAGACGACGGCCTTCCACCAACCCTCCGCATCCTGGGTTGCCGTACCTCCGGGGCCGTAGGCACTGGGGACCTCGGCCGTGGCGGAGCGGACCAGGCGGCCACCCCTGTCGAAGATCCCCACCTTCAGCCCACCCGTGCCCAGGTCGATGGCGAGTGCCGCGCCTCCTTGGGCGATCATCAGGCGTCTCCTCCGGGGCTCGGCTCGTAGTAGGCGTCCAGCGCACCGGAGAGAAGGCCATCCACCGCCTGGTTCCCCTCGGCCGTGCCGGCCAGGCCGTAGAGTGCTCCACTCGATGCGGCGCCGTGCCCGGGCTCGCGCGCATAGTCCACCGCGTGGACCAGGTCGTCGAGGAACGATTCGACGACCCCCGGATAGGTGTTCGGCCGGGTTACGCAGAAGTGCAGGCCGGGCGGGAGCTGCAGGCCGTTCATTCGCCACCCTTGGGCGGCAAGGTAATCATTGGCCAGGAAGATGTCGAACTCGTCGGAACCGAAGGCGGCAAGGAAGGTCGGCTCCCCGTAGAGCCGCAGGCCATCCTGGGAGCGTATCCCCTCGATGAGCTTGTCGGCGGTGGAGAAGATCGCGTCCGCAATGCGGGTGTACCCCTCGACCCCCAGCGAGACCATCGCCGCCCAGGTGGCCGCGATCAGCCCTCCCGAGCGCGAGCCGGCCATGCCCGGGGAGAGGTAGAGGCCGCCCGGCCAGTCGGGATAGGTGAAGTACTGGCGCCTGCGCAGGTCGCGGCTGGCGTACATCAGCACCGAGGTTCCTTTGAGGGCGTATCCGTACTTGTGGGTGTCGGCGGAGATGGAGGTCACCCCGTCGACGGTGAAATCGAAGGCGGGGATGTCCCGGCCGACCATTCGTCCGAAGGGTAGAAGAAAGCCGCCCAGGCAGCCGTCTACGTGCAATCCGACCTCGTGGACCAGCGCCATCTGCCCAAGCTCGGCTATGGGATCCACCAGCCCGTAGGGATAGCTTCCAGCCGATCCGAAGAGGGCGATGGTGTTGGGGGTGATGTGGCTCTCGACCCAGTCCAGGTCCACCAGGAAGTCCGGGCCGAGCGGCGCGCGCAGGACCTTGACACCGAAGTAGTGTCCGCCCTTGTCGATGGCTACATGCGCGGAGTTGGGGATGATCACCTCCGGCTTGGTGATCCCCTTCTCGTCCCGCGCCCACTCGCGATAGGCGAAGAGTGCCGACATGAGGGACTCGCTGCCGCCAGAGGTGAGGACACCGCATGCCTCGCCGTTCTTGCTCGAGCCTCCCATCAGGCCGAGCGTCATGGCGACGATCTCTCCCTCGAGCTTGGTGGCGCTGGGATACATGTCCCGCTGGAGCACGTTGGCATGGGCAAATTGCTCGAAGACGCGCGAGAGGAACCGATAGTGCTCGTGGTCGCCGGAGTAGATCGACCCCGAACACTTGCCTTCGTCGCCGATCTTGTCCTCCGACCGGGCCATCTCGGAGATCACCGAGATGATCTCGTCGCGTGCCACCCCCTGATCAGGAATGGATCGGTAGGTCTCGTAACGATTGCGATAGGGGTAGAAATAGTCCTCCAGCGACCCCGCGTCCTGACTCTCGGAATCAGCCACTTGTGCAAGCCTCCTTTTGCGTCGCCCTCCGCGGGCTCGATGCCTCGCTCCATCCTCTGCCAGGCCGGGGGCCCGGCGCCGGTCAATCCTCCGCGTAGCTCTCGATCGGTGCCACCCCGGCGGCGCCGGATGCGAGGCGGCGGCGCAAGGCGAGGAAGTACCACAGCGAGGCGAGCACCAGGCTGACCACCACGATCCCGTCCGAGAGGCGGAACGCGGAGGGAAGGGAGAGGGAAACGATCGCCGCCGCGGACCAGGCCAGGACCAGGCCGATCACCGGCTTTGCAAAGCGGCCGAGCGTGAACGCACCCGGAATGGCGTCGAGCGCCCCTCGCTTGAAGGCGTAGGCCACCGTTATCAGGAAGTAGATGATGAAGGGGATGATTGCCGTGGCGCCAACCAGGGTGTCGAAGCTATTGGACTGCAGATACCCGAAGATGGTGAAGAGGATGTCGATCACGCCGAAGACAACCAGTGCGACCACCGGCGTCCTGGTGGCCGAATGGACTCGCGAGAAGAAGCGGGAGAAGGGAAGCATGTTATCCCGCGCCAGGGCGAAGACCAGGCGCCCTTGCGCCGCGGCGCCCACCACGCCGATCGAGAACATCGAGAAGACCACGAAGGCGACGAATACCTTCACCAACCAGCTCGGCAACCAGTACTGGGCTATGACCAGGAGGGGCAGGTTGGTTGATTCGACCGAACGGATCGAGGGGATGGCCACCGTGAAACCGATGAGGGCCACGAAGCCCAGCACCACAGAGCCGCCTACGGCGAAGAGTACCGCCCGCGGTACGTTGCGCCGGGCGTCCAGCGCCTCTTCCGCCAAGTCCGCGGCCAGCTCGAAGCCGACCAGAGTATACATGCCCAGGATTCCGGCCAGCACCATGGAGTACCAGACCGGATTGTGGGTGGTGCCGGAGGTGTTGAGCAGTATTCCCGCGCCATATGTGGAGGGCTTGCTGTGCACACCCCAGAGAACCAGCAGAAGGAGGCCGAAGACCACGGTCCCCACGATCTCGGTGACTACGGCAGTCGTATTGACCCTCGCCGCCAGTTGGACGGAGACAACGTTCAGGACGATCGGCACAAGCATGATCACCAGGGTCACCGCCAGCACCAGATGGCCGGAGGGGTTGTCGATCCCGAACTCGGCAAGCAGCAGTGGCGTGCCCACCAACAGGAATATCGCACCGCCACCCACGGTCATGTAGAGGAGGCCGAAAAACCCGACGTACCAGCCGTAGGTAGGCCCCACCAGACGCGCGCTCCACTGGTACGCGTAACCGGCCAGCGGGATGCGGGTACCAAGCTCCGCCACCACCAGCGCGACCAAGAGCTGTCCAACCCCCACCGCCAGCCATTCCCAGATGCTTGCCGGTCCGAAGTTGGCCAGCGCCACCCGGTAGCTCAGGAAGATGCCTGTGGTTATCGAGATGACCGAGAACGAGATGCCGAAGAGCGCGAAAAAGCGCAGTGTCCGGCGCAGATCCTGCTTGTAGCCGAAGTGGGTGAGGACTGCGCTTTCCGTCTCTCCGGTCGCCGAACGCTCCTGCTGACCCATATGGACTCCGCTCCTACCCGCCGGCTGCGCCGCGAATATGCATCCATATAAGCGCCGTGCGCGCCGCGTTGCCGGCAGATAATCAATCCCGGCTGCGGACACAGCTCAATAACGGCCACAAATGACCGCCTGCAGCCTCAAGCGAAGGTGTAAACGCCGTCGGAGTTCCGGCGCAAGTCGCGCGAGAGAGCATCCGAGCGGCTCACCACTCGGACATAGAGACCACGCGCCCGGGCCTGGGAGGCAACCTCGGCAAAGGCGTGGTCGCCGGAGGCGATCTGGAGGACGTCGCAGCTGCGCGCCACGGTATCGATGTCGAACACGTCGATGAGAGCGCGATCGGCGCCATCGGCACCCTTGCCGATGCGCACGGAGTACTGCTCCCAATCCATCAGGGTCTCGAGCAGCAACGAGGCGTCGCAGCCCACGTAAACCAGGTC
>JAJYNL010000028.1 GCA_021786375.1 Actinomycetes bacterium | reverse complement strand
CCGCCTTCACCTGGGCCAGTGCCCAGTTGTAGGCGAAGCGGCGGGCGCCGAAGTGGGAGTGGATCTTCGCCGCCGCTCCTGGGTCCGCCGGCCATGTGACCTCGAAGGTGAAGCCCCGGGCGACCCAGCCAGCGGGGATGACGAACCTTCTCCGTGGTGAGCGCTTCTTCGTGATGGGCGCCTCTGGCGCCACTGTCGTCGTTGGAGCGCCCATCATGGCGCTCCGCTCTGGGTCGAGTGTTGGCCACCGACGGCGACGATGCGCCGGTTTTCAGCTGCGAGTGCGGCGGCCACGTACTCGGCCCCGAACCTGGCGAAGCGGTCCGGGTGTTCAATGATGATGGTGGTGACCGCTGGATCCCGGAGGAGTCCTGGGAACTTCTGCCGCTTGTGGTTGAGGGCGGACCCGACCTCGGTCACCACCTGGTCGACGGTGTGTCCGTTGGCCGTGGCCCAAGCGGAGACCCTGGCCACCTGGCGATCCAGGTCGGCCTTCTGCTCGGCCGAGGAGACCCGGGCGTAGACGACGGTCCTCCCGATGGGACGTGCATCGTCACCGGACAGATCCCCAACCATGATGAGCCCGCCCACCCGTCGGGCCGGCACCGGCAGCTTGCCTTGCCGGTGCCAGCGATAGGCGGTCTGGGGATGTATGTGCTGGGTCTGCGCCCACTCAGCCAAGTTCATCGTTGAACATCATTGATCGGGGGTGTGACTCTCATACTGGAAGAGTCCCCTGAGTAGGGGCTGGGCCTGACCCCAATCGTGTGACTGGCCTCGTGCCTTGCCGCTGATCTGTCGGCCCGGCTTCCTGCCAGGGGACGCGCACCAGCCGGTCGCCGACGCCCTCGGCAGCTGGCCGACCCGGATCTCCGAACTCGAACGCGGGCTCAAGCATGACACCGCACTCGCCCGGAGTTATGCGGCTTGGCTCGTCGCGCACGGCGAAGACGCCCCGAAGGCCAAGCGCCTCCTGGCTGCTTGACAACGATAGGAGCATCAACGGTTGGCAACCCCCCAGGGACAATGTATTTATTTCGGCCGAGCTTATCGGCGGTGTTTATCATGCAGCTGGGAGGCCGCGACGGTTCGCTACGGCTTGCCCCAGCGCTCCACTTCTACCGCGGTCTCGGAGTCCGCTTCGACCCTGGCCACGGCGCTCGGCGGAAGCGCCGCACGCCCTCTGGGCCCCAGAGAGCCGCTTCTCGAGTTCTCCACCTCGAAGCGCAGAGATCCGGCCAGCACCACTATCACGTCCCAGCACTCGGCAGGGACATCCCAGGTCGCAAAAAGCGCCTGACTATCCACGTCCTCCGGAAAAGGACCAAGGATGTCGAGACGGACCAGCCCATCGGGGATCTCGCCGGCATCGCAGGCCGAACACTCTACGGCTGTCCCCACCTTTGCCATCCGTTGTGCCTCGTCGAGCACCCAGGGCCGGTTCTCCAGTAAGGGCCGGTGGCGCATGTGCTGGGAGTGCAGGCAGTCGAAGTCGGCCACCCAGTCCCCCTGCTCGTCCTGGTGAAAGGAGGCGATAGTGCGCTTCAAAGCCTGCTCCCTCTGGCGCTGTCGGGTCCCCGCCGAGCCCGTGGTGGAGTTGGGGAATTCGTGCTTTATGCGGGAGGTTAGCGCATCTCGAGGCAGAAGCGCCATCTGGCCGGCCACTGCGGGTTTGTCATGCCATGAGGCCGCCACAATGTGGAATGGGCTATTGAGTATGCGGGTCGGCGGGTTCATCGGTGCCGCCGCTGGCACGTCATGGCCGGCATGCCGGCAATCCTGCGTGATCGCGAAGGTGCACGAATATCGGTTGCTCGGCACCCCGCTGCCGGACGCACCCGAGCCGAAGCTGACAAGCGCACCCGAAGAGTTGGCGACCAAGGCGGTCTCGCTCTCGGTAAGGACCGCAGTTGTCGGGGAGGCTATCGCCCAGTGGCGGCGGTATCGGCGACCGCAAAGGCGCTGCCTGCTGGCAAGGCCGGGTAGAACAGCTCACCTCGCACACCTTCGGGAGGCGCTCCACCTCGAAGCGCAGAGATCCGGCCAGTACCACTATCACGTCCCAGCACTCGGCAGGGACATCCCAGGTCGCAAAAAGCGCCTGACTATCCACGTCCTCCGGAAAAGGGCCAAGGATGTCGAAACGGACCAGCCCATCGGGTATCGCGCCGGCCCAACACTCTACGGCTGTCCCCACCTTTGCCATCGGTCCACCTCGTCGAGCACCAAGGGCCCGTTCTCCAGTAAGGGCCGGTGGCGCATGTGGGAGTGCAGGCAGCCGAACTCAGCCACGCAATGCCGGTGCTCTTCCATGTAAAGGCGGGGCGCTTGTTCATTTCTAGTTGCTCTATTCGGCACCTTGTAAGCCTGCGAATGCGGGCCCGGATCAGCGGGCCTTTCCGCACTGTGCTCGCGGCTGCCCGATCTCGTGCCGCGCAACGATACGGCTGTGCCACCAAGCTCAGCGAGGGCACGTCGGTACTACGGCGAATCACCGGAACACCTGCCCGGTCCATGTCCAAGGTGGCACTTCCCAATTCTGCGACTTTCAAGGCCGGTGCCCGTCGTAACTGGTCAAGCCGGGGTGTATCCAACGCTCGAAAGGATGCGCGCAAGAAGTGGCGATGAGGCAAGCGGCCCGGGGTGCGGGTGGAGGCGTAGAAGGCCCTGTTAGGAGCAGCTCGTCGCAGTCGAGGGCTTGAATCCGACTGCTCCATTTGGCCCGATCCAGCCGGCGCCGTTACCGGCGGAGTCCACCGATATCCATACGTTCAGCGAACCCGATCCGCCCTGGAGCTCCGAGGACCACCACCGGCCGTCGATGTAATCGTTTGCGCACGAGTCGATGAGAGTGTAGGCATAGTACTTCCCCGCGACCATGCCGGGACCGCAGGGCGGCGCCGTCTCGGAACCGAGGCATGACCCGTCCGGACCGCTGCCATTCCCCAGTCCGGGGGGCGGGCCGCAGAAGGTCCCGCCGACCCATTCGGGGAACTTGATCGGAGGACAGGCCGGCGCCGGCGACGCGGTTCTCGTCCCCGCGGTGGGCGGCCGATGTCCCGGCATGAGTATGAGGCCCGAATCGATCAGCTCAGTGCCTGCCCACACCGTTCCGGTGATGACCGGTCCTGAGGGCGGTGCGGTCGGGACCGGCAGCGTGGGCAGGTTTCGCCATGAGCCTTCGGCTGGGTCGAATGCCGAAGCGTATCCGCCGACGATGTGACCGCTGGAGGTCAGGTATGGGTTGACGGCCACCAGCCTGCGCCCGGTCCCGGTGAATGTGGCCGCGTTGCCCAGGACGACGTTGGAGGAGATCGAAGACCACGTGCCGGTCGTTGTCCGCAAGAGCGAGGAGGCTCCGCCAAGCCGCGGTGGGCAACTCATCTCGGGCAGGCACGAAGAGCCTCCGAATAGTGCTACGGAGGTCCCCATCGTCACAGGCATCGAGTTGAAGACCGGGACTCCATCAGGCGGCGTCGGCCCCGTACTCCATCGGGACGATCCCAGGCTCCACCGGAGCGCCTGGACTTTGGCGGAGACTTCCCTGCAGGCCGCCCCACAAGGCTGCGATACCTGGCGAGTTACCCAAACGTAGAGAGTGTCGGCCGCCCAGGCCGGCGTCAAGCCGACCGCCTCCTCTTTGCTCGCGGGCCCGGAGACGAAGCGTGGTATTGCGGGGAGCAGGCTCCACCTGTTGGTCCCCGGGTCGTAGGTGGCGCCGCTCAGCAATTCGACGGGGGCCGAGAGCCCTTGACCCCCGATGACGATGAGCCTCGTCCCGCTCCAAAGCAGGCTGGCATTTGATCTTGGGCCGATGAGAGGCGGAGCGAGCCGCGTCCAGCGCCAAGTCGCCGGATCGAAGCCCCACAAGACGTTGCGCGCGGATCCCGCCTGGCCGTGCGCAAACCCCCACACGAGGACCTGGCGTCCGGTCCAGATCGTCGATTCGACCCTGAAGTTGACCGGCGCCGGTGGTATCGACCGCCAGGAGTTGCTCGCCGGGTCGAACGCAGCTCCATGTTCCGAGCTGCCCCCAGCAGCTGTCGTACAACACGGGTTGCGACTTCCCCAAGCGATTACATACCTGCCTGTCCATGCCGCCAGCTGCCAGGTCCTCTCTGATCCAGGGCGCGGCGGGGCCATCGTCGACCACCGTCCGCCCACAAGGTTGCCAGCGGATCCCGGCGCAGTGCCGCCGAACCGGTCGGCGGCAGCCGGGAGTGCACCACCGTGCCCGGTACCGCCCCCAGCCGCAGTGAGGCCAACGCCGACGATTGCCGCGCAGAGCGCGGCGATCGCGGCTCCGATCATCCATCGCCGCCGCCTGCGGCGTCGAGCCTCGGGGAACAGCGCCTCCGGCGGGTCCGGCATCCCTTTCGTCTCGGGTTGCGGTGGAGGAGCAACGATTGCCATCAGGGTATGGCCTCGATCATGGCGATGAGTTCGCTCTTCTCGTAGCCCTTCCGGCGGGCATCGCGCACCAGGTCTCTTGCCTGAGCCAGGAGGGCGCCTTTCTCCGGTGTTCCGGCAACGGTGATCCCGTGGCCGCGGCGGAACTCGAGGAGCCCCTCGTCTCGCAAGAGGTGTAGGGCACGGATGACGGTGTTCTTGTTGATACCCATAATTGCCGCGAGGTCCTTGGCCAGTGGCAGTCGCTCGCCGGGACCCGCCTCCCCGTCGGCAATCGCTCGGCGAATGGCCGCCGCCGCCTGCTCGTGCAGAGGCATTGGACTGGATCGGTCGAGGCGGTAATCCATGGAACTAATGATACTGGTACCATTAGCTTTGCGTCAAGCCGTCCCGACATGGAACCCGGCGAGTCGGGCACGCATGCTGGTGGGAGCCGGTTGACTATACATGACCGGGGGCCGTCTGCTTTCCAGGTCCAAGCCATTAGACCTGCGCCATAGGACAGACAGGTGCGCAGGCGACGGACCGGCCTCGCAATCCACGGGCCAGCAGGTTGTGGGGACCAGGTCCGTACTCCGTCAAAGTCGCCTTGGGGATCCCCGGGAGCCGGTAGGATTCGGCACCTCGGTCAAGTACCGGGAATAGCGGAGCTGCCGGATTAGTTCGAAGGGATCATGGAGACGCTGGGTAGAACCGGGATCTGGGTGCGCTATAGCAACGTCGGCCAGGAGGCCGCGCGGGAACTGGAACGACTCGGCTATTCGACGCTGTGGCTCGGTGGATCCCCTTCGGCCGGGCTCGACATGGTTGATCCCTTGCTCGAGGCGACCGACACACTCGTCGTTGGCACAAGCATCGTGAACATATGGACCGCGCCAGCCACCTCGGTGGCCGAATCATTTCACCGCCTGGAGGCGAAGTACCCAGGGCGGTTCGTTCTCGGGATCGGTGCGGGACACCGGGAGAGCAATGCGGACTATCGCAAACCCTACGAGGCACTGGTCGGATACCTTGACCAGCTGGACCAGGCGGGCGTGCCGATGCAGCGCAGAGTCCTGGCCGCGCTCGGACCACGTGTCTTGGACTTGGCCCGCACTCGCAGCGCCGGCGCACTACCGTACCTCGTCACCCCAGAGCACACCCGCAGCGCCCGCGCCCGGCTGGGATCCGGCCCGCTCCTCGTGACCGAGCAGAAAGTCGTCATCGACGCCCAACCAGACCGGGCGCGGGAACTCGGCCGGGAGCGAGTCGCCCCCTATCTGCGACTCTCGAACTACGTGGCCAACCTGCGCCGGATCGGGTTCGACACCGGCGACGTCACCTTCCCCGGTAGCGAGCGACTTATCGACGCATTGGCCATCCATGGCGAACCCGAGACAGTTGCGGACGGGTTGCGCGCCCATCTCGCGGCCGGCGCGGACCAGGTGGCAATTCAGCTGCTTTCCGACGACGACATCCTCCCTGGGGCGCGAGCATTGGCCCACCTGATCTGAGGGGCTTCGGCGTTCCGGGTCGTCTATCAAAGGTCGTCTATCAAAGGTTGGCGATCACGCCTTTGCCACCAGGAGCTTCTGCTGTCTGGTGAAGCGCGCACCCCGGACGCAAATTCCTCCGGCGAGGGGCGATGTCCGCGCGAAGAAGTGTGGTGCACGACAATTCCCAACTGTACGCGCGCCGTTCAACCTGGTGGTGGACCCACCATTCACCTAAACTGGGTGTTTGACTATTTTGGCTGAAGCGCCCTCGTCCGGCCCATGAGCGGCAGGTGGCCGTACCTGCTCGCCGAGAGGACCCGTTGGGAGGCCCGGCTCCGAAGGCTTGTTGACGCCAGCAACCACGGGAGGGACGATGGTGCCCAGTTCGCTAGCAACCCCCACGCTGCACACGGCTCGCCTTCGTCTGCGTCCCTTCGAAGAAGCCGATGCGAACGACCTCTTCGCGCTGCACACCAACGCCTACGTGCTGCGCTACTGGGATGCTCCGCCATGGAGCGATATCGAACGCGCCGAGCGGTTCATCCTGGCTTGCAAGCAGATTTCGCAGGATGGCACCGGGGCACGGCTTGCCGTGGATCGTGTTGGTGACGGGAAATTCATTGGCTGGTGCAGCCTGCACCGGTGGAGTCCAGACTTCCACAGCGCGTCCCTGGGTTACTGCTACGAGGATGCAGCGTGGGGCCAGGGCTATGCCACCGAGGCCGCACGCGCTTTGCTGCAGTGGGCGTTCGATGCGCTTGACCTGAATCGGGTGCAGGCTGAGACCGATACGCGCAACCTGGCATCCGCGCGCGTACTGGAGAAGCTCGGATTCGTGCGTGAAGGCACTTTGCGAGAAGACTGCATCGTGAACGGCGAGTTTTCTGACTCGTGGGTCTACGGGCTGATCAGGCGAGAGTGGCGGCCGAGGTCCGAGCCGGTTCCGTCCCGCTGAGTCCCGTTCCCGCCCGAGACCCGGCTCGGCATCGGGGCTCCTGTCTTGCCGGCGACCCGCTCCTAGTGGGGCGATTGGTGCTACCGCACCGCGTCGGATTCGCGCCCTGGAATGCAGAGCGCCATGGCATGGCTGGTCAGGGAATTGGCCTCCCTAGCCCCTCAGAACTGCTGCAGCGAAGCACCGATGAATGGCTCGAAGGCCGTGAGCCATTACGCCTTGGATCCCGCTGTGCGAAGGCTCGAGGAGGCCCACGTTGGAGAAGCCGCTCTGCTCTTGCCAAGCCATGGGAATGTGCGTCGTGAACGCAAAGGAGAGCAGGTACTACGCTGCGGCACCGCGGAAATTCGAATGTGCCGCAGTGCTATGAGAAGGCGGGTTTGGGTGCGGACTGGGAGAGTGTTGTGCTTGAGGTGAGCGAGGCAAATTACCGCAAGACCGGGTTTGTGCCGGGCTTCGAAGACGTCGTCAATGGAACTGAGCCGAGCGACAAGCCGCCGTTGCTGGAGAGTGCAAAGGTCCGTTGGGATTCAAAGGAAGGCCCGTCGGGGCCAGCCCCACGATGACCGGAAGTTGGTCCTCCTCTTCGCCACTCCGGTGAGCTCGGCCAGCTCGTCGGCCCGGAGGTGCGGTTCCTGGCTCGGGTCGAACAGGAAGTTGATGCTGCCCACGGTGTAGAGGACACCCGCGGCCCAGACGCGCCGTTCCCCGCGTACCAGTGGAGACGGTCGCTTGCGGGCCAGCTACCGAGCAGGCGGCGGCACAGCTTGCTGTACTCGTCATCGAGGTGCCCGGAGCACACCGCGTCGATCAGGGTGACGATCTCAGTGACGTCGCCGCGCAGCGCCTTTGGCACCCTTAGGGCCGAGAGGTCGTCACTAGGCAACGGTGCTCCGGATGGCACGGTCATGCCTGCGACCCCGCGTCCATGTCGGCTCCACGGGCATCGAGCGTGGAGGGCCCCGCAGCGCGTCCGGAGGCTGCACCTTTGTCGGTCGTGGTGGGGATGGCGGGTTGCCAGGCCCGCACGGCCCGATTGGCGTCGGCATGCGCACGCCGGAGCGCCGCGTCCGGTCCGTCGAGCTTGCAGAGTTGATCGAGCGCAGCCCGGCGAACGCCACCTACGCCGCAACGCAGGCCGCGCTCCACCAGCCGACGCTGGTCGTCCTCCGCCAGAGCATCTGCGGCGTCAAGCAAGCCGTGGAGCGCTGCATCGCGGTGGTAGGGCTGGAGTGTGCCGGTGGAGTCCAGCAGCTCGTCGAGCCTCCGTGGGTCGCTTCGAAGCGCTCGGGCGGTTGCCCAGCGGCGAAGCGGCGCCTCGGGGCGCCGCCGGGTTTGGGCCATCGTGTGCTCGTCGAGGACAAGGTCAAATTCAGTTTCGTCGGAAGAGGCGAAGTCCAGTCCTTGAGGGCAAGCCCAGAGGAAGGGGTAGTTGATCACCACCTCCTCGACGAGAAAGGATTCGGCCAGCTCGTCGAGATCGGACCCGGTGAGGATCCCGGACGCTTCGAGGGCGACGATCAGCTTGGCGGTGACCCGGCTCCATCGGTCGCAGGTGCAGAGCAACATGGCGAGGAACGCATTGGGGAGGGTGCCGGTACCGCGCACGCTGGCGAGCACGTCGACCGCCTCCGCGCCGTGGGAACTCGACCCCCATCCCCAGGCCGACGCGAGCAAGCGCCGGCACAGCTCATCGGCGTCGCCGATCGCCGAAAGCTCAGCAATCGCAGTATCTTGACCTGGCGATGGCTCCTCCAGCCACGGCGACTCTGAGCGCATGGACAGACCATACACGAGGCAGGGGGGATTGCGTCCGACGAAGTGGTGGGGATTCGCCATGGATGTCCCTCGGTGATGCCGGCCCCAGCTCACCAGTAGCCGGCAAGGTTCCGATTATCGCAGAGACTCACGACGGCGTCTGCAACGACGCCCCGCAGGATGAATTCGGGGAGTGCTGAGTAGGGGCGGATGCCCGCGTGGCGCGCGGAGATGGCCACAGAAAGGTTTCGACCCGCCAGCGGCGCACCCGAACCAGCCATTTCATGACCTCCGCGATTAGGTGACCAAGCCGAGGCTTTGAATCAGGCGAGTGAGAGATGCGCTGTAGGCAGGAGGAATGAGGAACTGGCGCTCTCCGAGTTGCACGATCGCTGATTTGGCGGAGTTCAGCTCGTCGATGGCGGCTCCAACGGTCATCCCGAGCGGCGCGACCGCCTCCTCCAACATCCTCATCACGCACAGTGCGAGCATGCAGATCACCACGTCTGCTTCAATTCGCTCGCGCTTGAAGTGGAACGCCGGCCGGATGCGCAGATCGGTCTTGCTCATCCGGAAGGACTGCTCAACCTTGTACAAGTCGGTGTAGCGGTCGATGACTTGGGCCGCAGGGAGGTCGGGGCTGTTGGTCAGGTATCCCTTGATGCCATCCCACCTGGCACTGGCCTCGATTGCCTGGAGGTTGAGTTTCGGCTTCTCCTTGACGGTGAAATCGAGAT
>JAJYNL010000104.1:7711-43676 GCA_021786375.1 Actinomycetes bacterium | reverse complement strand
CCACTCCAGCCGCGTAGCGCCAGCGATTGTCGAAGCAGTAGCGCTCCACCGCCTCGCGGTCCGACAGCCCCTCCAGACGCTGGAGCACCATCACCGTCGCCACCACCGAAGGCGGGACCGAGCGCCGTCCCTTCTTCTCGTCGAACAGGTCGGCGAACGCCTCGTCAGGAAACAGCCGATCGCGCTCTCTGGCGAGGAAGGAGTAGATGGAGCGCTCAGGCAACGCCTCGGCGCAGAAGCGCCCCACGTCGTCGAAGAGCTCCCCCTGCTTGTCGGCCAGTCCGAGGGTCATAGCGCCTCCCGATCGGGGAACTACAGCACTGTAATTCTCTCAGATCCAGGCGCGGATCGCCAGTGGAGATCGAGGCGAAAGACACCACCCACCTAGGCCGGCGAAACCGGGTGCCTCATGGCCGCTCTAGGCGACAGGGCGCTCGCATCCACCCAACCCCGACCGCCGGAAAGCCTTCAGAGTGGCTACTGTTGCAATTGGGCAACGTTCACGCTGCGGCGTGAACGTTGTGTCCATGGGGGTGCCATGGCAAAGATGCACCGGAGCGGCCAAGCCGCTCGCGATGTACCGATGACGTCCGTCTCGCCTGATCCCGGTGGGGCCTTCCGGCTGTTGCTGGCGGCGAACCCGCTGCCGATGTGGGTCTATGACCTGGAGACCCTGCGCTTCTTGGAGGTGAACGAGGCCGCCGTCGCCCACTACGGCTACAGCCGAGCCGAGTTCCTGAAGATGTCCATCGCCGACATCCGCCCCGAAGAGGACTGCGCCCGGCTGCGCGAGGCAATAGCCGAGCGCGGGGACTCGCTCGAGCACTCGGGATCCTGGCGCCATCGTCGAGCCGACGGGACCATCCTCGAGGTCGAGGTGACCTCGCACCTGCTCGACTGGGAGGGACGCCCCGCCTCCCTCGCGGTCGCCCACGACCTGACCGAGACCCGGCGCCTCCAGGCGGCCCTGGCCCGCCAAGCCCACTATGACGAAGGGACCGGGCTGGCCAACTCGGCACTGTTCGTCGAGCGGACCGCCGCCGCTCTTGCGCGGACGAAGGGCTCGCTCCAGGCCGGCGTGGTGGTCGTTGGTCTCTCCAACCTCGATGCGGTGGCCTCCACAGCGGGAGACGCCGCCGCCGATGCACTGGTGGCCGAGGTCGCCCAGCGCCTGCGGTCGTGCGGTGCGACCCAGGAGAACCTCGCCCGGCTGGGCGGGGGCCGCTTCGCCGTGCTCTGTGAACCAGGCGAGCGCCAAGGGATCTTCTACCTGGCCGGCTCGGTGTTGGGTGCGCTGGCGGACCCATTGGCCGTGAGGGGCTTCGGAGAGCTGCGGGCTTCGCCGGCGGTGGGAGTGGCCCGTGGCGGCGGGCAAGACCAGGACGCGGTAGCTCTCCTGCGCGACGCCACTTCGGCCATGCGCCAGGCCAGAGAGCACGGCGGGCAGAGCTTCGTCGTCGCCAATCCCGAGATGCGCCGGGCTGCCATCGAGGCCTTTGAGACCGAGCATGCGCTGGCAGGGGCGTTGCGCGACGGGCAGCTGCGCCTGGAATACCAGCCCATCGTCGACCTTCAAGGTGGCACGGTCGTCGCCTGCGAGGCGCTGCTGCGTTGGGAGCGTCCCGGCGTCGGACTCATCGGCCCTGACCGCTTCATCCCCCTCGCCGAGCGCACCGGGCTGATCGTCGAGCTGGGCGCCTGGGTGATCACCCAGGCCATCGCCGAGGCTGCCACCTGGCCGGGCCGTACCGCTCATCGGCCGAGGATGGGGATCAACCTCTCCGCCCACCAGCTATCAGACGAGTACCTGGTCCAGCGCTTCATCGGTGCCTGCGCCGCCTCGGGGCTCTCCCCGGAGTCACTGTGTGTCGAGCTGACCGAGTCCGCCTTCGTCGCCACCGACGACTACAGCGCCTACCGGAGCCTGGCGACGCTGCGCGAGATGGGGATAGAGGTGGCGATAGATGACTTCGGCACCGGCTACTCGTCGCTGTCGTACCTGAAGCACCTCCCCCTCGACGTGGTCAAGATCGACCGGGGCTTCGTGGCCGGTCTCGGGAGCGATCCGGCCGATGCGCTCTTGGTCGACGCGATCATCTCGGTCGCCCACGGCCTCGGCCTTCGGGTCGTGGCCGAAGGGGTGGAGACCGGAGCGCAGCTGGAGGCTCTCCGCGAACTTGGTTGTGACGCCGCCCAGGGCTACCTCCTCGCCCGCCCGACACCAAACCAGCACCTTCCTCCGGTCCTCGACGCCGCCGCCCGTGCCGCCGGGGGCCAGGCAACCAGGCGCACCCCGCGCCGGGGGGCTGCGGCATCGCCGGCTTCGAGACGCCGCAGGCGGCCACCCGGGTCGTAGCATTCCCGGCCAAGCGCTCGGACAGAGTCAAGATGGGAGCCCTCTCACAATGGAAGGATCTCCAGAGTGGGCGTGGGCCTGACCCTGAGTGTGAGCGGGTTGGTGCGGCTCACTTGCGATTTCGCCACCCAAGCCTACGTCGCCCGCCGCAGAGCCGAGGGCAAGTCCGATCGGGAGATAGTGCCTTGTCTGACGCGCTATGCCGCCAGAGAGATGTTCCGGCACCTTTGGCGTCCGGAACCCGTCCCGCCGGGCGCCGATCTGCGAAGGGATTGATTCGCTGCTTGACTAAGCCTGAAAAGCGTCGCCGACGCGCTCGGCAGCAGGCCCAACCGGATTCTCTCCGAGCTCGAGCGGGCACTGCTCTGCGACACCGATCTGGCGCTGCGTTACGAGGCGACGCTGGGCGGGGTGATCCGGCTGCCTCAGACGCGCAAAATGCCGCTTGACAGGCATAGGAGAATCGATGAACCCTGCCGGGTGCCAGGCCGCTCATCGAGCGTCGTCCTCTACGAGGTGGACATCGATCGAGACGCCCACGTCCTCCCTGAACTCCCCCCGAGATGCACCGCATTTCGCGCACTTGGCCTCCACGTGGTCGGCGTAGCCCCGCACGATGTTCGTCTCGAAGGCAAAGCGTGCTCCGCACTCGCGGCAGCTGCCCTGGTGATAATGAGTCTGGCAGTCGGTGAAGGTTTCCTCGTCGAACCACGACCCGAAGGAGGCCATGCTGCGCCAGCCGGCTTCGGCCTTTTCGGCCTCCTTCTGTTCGGCCTCTGCCTTGAGCTTCGCCCAGCTGCTGTATCCGAGTTCACGGGCGATGGCTAGCTGGGCGGAAGCTAGGTTCACGGTGCAGCTGACCGTTGCGATCTTCGCAGCGGCATCCGGTTCGCCGGCTCGCGCTCTTCGTAATAGGTCTTTAGCCTGATGCTTGAGTTGTTCGAGATCGGTCCTGAAAGGCAGTGTGCCCACGACATGCTCCTCCCCAGGTTTGCGACCCGCTACTCAAACCTGGTCGAGTAGTCGCGACAATCACGTACCAATTTGGCGAAGAGAGCAATCTCTCCATCCGAGGCGGGCTCTGCCCTTTCCGCGGGTCCGGTGGCGTCCTCGAGCGCCGCTTTAACCGTACCATCGCTCCGGGCAAAAGTTGCCCAAGTTCTACGTGGCCACGCGACAGATGACCTTCGGCGGAACGGTGAGAGCCTAGGGACGTCAGGGAAGGTGCGAGGCTGGGAGTGGGCTCGCCTGGAACGTCTCGCCTGATCCCCAGGGCACCTCACCGACAAGAGCTTCAACCTGCTGGCCGCGCTCTCGCGGGAAGTTCAACATCTTCGTCACCGTGAGTAGGTCGTAGAACCACTGCGATGACTCCCCGCCGCTCCGCGACGGCGGTTGCCGCCGGTTGCCGCCGGTGCAGCGAGTTGGCGCTTGGCCACTCTGCATGGCGGGTTGGGGCCACTTCGAGTCATCGCGGCGGAGCAACTCACCCTCCACGCCCTCAGCGTCGCGGGATACCTTCTGCCTGGGAGTCCGGTGACCCGCGATATTGGTTGCCCACTTCGGAGATCTCGTCGCTCTCCGGTTCGTTGAAACGGCTGAGCCCTTGCTGATGGAGCAGCCAAGCCCGACTCCCGGATTCGATTTTGTCGGCTACGGAGACGAAGATGACCCCATGCGCATCGAGGCCTCCGAGAACGGCGTTGACGTGCAGGGCTGACCTCCCGAGGCGGTCCAGCCTGGAGTACGCGACGGCGTGTACTGTGCCGACGTGTACTGTGCCGAGGCAGACCTCGTCCATGATCTGGTTAAGGGCGAGACGACTGCCAGTGGCCCCGGAGACGCGGTCATCGACGAACGCGCTGGCCAGGGTCCCAGCCGTGGGAGGCCACATGGGGTCGGCACTCTTGGGCTGGCGCCCAATAGCGAAGCCCGTCTCGTCTGTCATTGCAGTACGTGCGTACACGGCGGCTTTCGCCGTCACGACGCGCGATGGTGCGCGCCCGTCCGGGCGCCGCTCAGCGGATCCGGATGCCGCCATTGTTAGAGGGTAATGCCGAGCGAGCGGTCCAGGCCGCCGAGCTGGAAGGGATTCCCGCCAAGGTGCTCCGCAGCCCGGCCCTGAAGGCTGCCTGGCCGCCCTCGTAAATCCGGCCAAGGTTCTCCTACCCCAAAGTGGACACGGGGGCTGGAGCTTGGAGATGAACGTCTGACCCTGGCCCGAGGTTGTCAACCTGGTTGATCGTCTGGTTTGTCGACCTGCCGAGGTCCAATAATGGGTGACAGCCAGGTCCATCCGCGGCGTCCATGAAGGCGTGGACGGCGTGCATATATATCGGGCATGCTGACCCTGACCGAGACCGCCGAAGTCACCTCGGGGCTTCACCGCTCACCGCATGCGACCTGGAGACGGGGGACGAGTCCCGCCCGCCGCGAGGCACTTCTCGGGCTACTATTTCTTGACATGCAGCCGGACGGTGAGCCAAGGTCGATGGATCATGGCCGAGCCAGCTGAACGTGCCGCGATCTACGCGCGGGTGTCAACAGATGAACAAGTGGATGGCACCAGCCTTGGAACGCAACTGAGCCGCAGCCGGGCGTACGCAGCTGCACATGGCTGGGAGATTGCCGGCGAGTATGTCGACGAAGGCGTGTCAGGTGCACGCGCGACAAGGCCGGCCCTGGACCGCATGATGGCCGAGGCACGCCGGGGGCGGTTCGGCGTGGTGGTGGTTGCGAAGCTTGACCGCTTTGGACGCTCTGTCCGCCACCTTTCCGCGCTTCTTGGCGAATTGGATGATCTGGGCGTCCAGTTCGTCTCCGTCGCGGAGAACATCGATGGATCCACCTCCGTCGGTCGTCTGCAACGAACGCTGCTGTCGTCTTTTGCCGAGTTTGAGCGGGACAGGATCCGCGAGCGGATGATGGACGGGATCATGGCCGTCGCACGTGAGGGCTATTGGCCAGGTGGACCTCCTCCGTTCGGATACCGAACCGTCCGGGATGGGCGTCATTCCCGCTTGGAGGTGAACCCAGCGGAGGAGGCCGTCATCCTTCACGCGGTCGAGTGTGTGGTCGACAAACGCATGTCCGCGCACGAGACCGCCGACGAGTTGAACGCACTGTCCCTGCTTCCCCGGCGATCTCCCCGGTGGACCCAACAGTCTCTTCGCTATCAGTTGGGCAGCGCCGATGGTCTTTCGGGACGCTGGACATATAAGCGGCCAACCCGCACGGGCAAACCGGCCCGCGATTCCGAGCCTCGATACCAGGATCCGGTGGTAATCCAAATTCCTCCGATCCTTACTCCGGAGCGCCACGAGGCGCTCAAGCAGGCACTGGAAGCCACCAGCACTGGCCCTGGTGCCACCCAGAGGAAGAACACCTATCTGCTGTCGCGGAGGATTACCAGCCCCTGCGGTCATCCAATGTACGGCCACACCAACGGCTTCCGTAAGGCGACATACAAGTGCGCTCAGTCTTGGGCATGGGTGCCGCTCAACGAGCGCTGCAGGTGTCCGACGGTGCCAGGGGCGGTGATCGAAAGGGATGTCTGGAGCGAAATCGCCGGAATCCTCACCAATCCGGAGCTGCTCATGCGCGGTGCGCGGGAAGCCCTGCAGCTCGTGGCGAGCACCAAGGAGATTGAGACCGAGGACCTCGCCGCCATTGACCGCAGGATCGCGAGACTGGAGCGAGGTGCCGGCGAACAGGTTGCCAAACTTCTGGCGGCTGGCATGGATCCAGCAGTGGCACAACATGCCGTTGCAGCTTTGACTTCAGACCTCGAGTCCCTTCGCGCACAGAGGGCCAAGGTCGCCGCCTGGTCGGTGGCAAACGCCGAGCGGACAAACCGGGCTGAGCGGCTCTGGGAGCTGGCCCGCCGTGCGGCGCGCATTCTCGCGGAGCCGACACCAGAGGTGCAGCGCCGGGTGATCGAAGCTCTTGATGTCCGGGTGAAGGTGTCCGGCTATCGGGAATGCGCCTCTTGCCAGGGCAGCGGATGGCAAGCGGCGGAGCCCAACGAGGCGGGGAAGCGCCCCAAGGGATGGAAAGGCATCGTTCCCTGTGCGGCCTGCCAGCGCTCGAAGCGCACCATGGAGTGGTCCATGACGGGCGAAGTTCCCGACACGTTGCTTGACGTGCCTGGCGATCCGGCCGTCCATGACCCGGGAGTGCCCGGCCTGCCCTTCCGAGTCCTGCCAGGATCCGCCAGCGCCTGACGGCTTGATAGCGCGCACCGGGTTGCTGCCTGCCCCCTGGCCTGATGCTCAGCGAGCGGCTCTCCAGGGTCGATCGGCGGGTGGCCGGTCCAGGCTCGGAGGGTGGCCCCGCCGCCAGGGCGGGAGGGGCGGCGTCTTCTTCGGTTTCGGGTTGGCGATGAGCTGCCGGTAGCGCACGGGTTCGTGGGTGACGGCGAGCTCGAGCACTCGGTAAAAGAGCAACGCCCGGCTCATCGGCCGGCGGTGGTTGGAGCGGAAGCAGAATTCGTTGAGGTAGCTCTGCAAATGTGCCTGATCGAAGCGCCCCTGGCGCGTTCGGCGGAGAGAGCGCTTGGCCAGGGAAGCGACCCGGTGTACGCCCGGAAGGAGGGGCACCACGTCCTCGCCCGCGGTGGCAGCCGCTCGCTGGCTGAAAGGCTCGTGCCGGTAGCCGAGCTGGGTGATACCCGAGTCGTTCGGCCATCCATGGGTCACCACGGTAGAACCCGGCTCGACGTTGTTGCGCACAAAGAGCCGGCGAGAGTCGGCCGAGGAATCACCAACCACGGTTATGCGACAACGGCCGTACCCGTGAAGTTCCTTGCGTTCGACGGCCACTGCGAGCAGAGCCGGTTCGCCATTTGCCCCCTCGCCTCGCTGCAGTCCTTCACCGCCGAGACGTGTCTCGCCCACCTCGACCGTGCCGCTGAGCCGGTCTTGGCCCGGGGTCACGAGTACCGCCCGCAGACGGTGAAGCATCGCCCATGCCGTTTGGTAGGAGCCGATCTCGAGCCCGTGCTGGAGGCTGAGGGCGGAGATGCCGTCATTGGCCATCGCGAACTGCCAGCACACCGCAAACCAGACCGTGAGCGGCGACCTTCGGCGGTCGAAGAGCGTGCCCGCCGTTACCGCAGTCTGCGCCTTGCAGCGCGGACACTTGTAGCTGCCGTCAGCGACCGGCCAACCTCCGTGGTTGTCGCAGCGCGGACACACGAAGCCCTCGGGCCAGCGCAGCCACCGCAAGTAGTCCAGGCAGTCCTCGTCGGTGGCGAACCAAGCCCGGAACTCGCCGGTCGATCGTGGATAGTGGACTCCGCCTCGGGGATGGGAAAATTGCACGCGGTCACCTCAGTCAGATCAGATGGATATCACCAGCGCGGCTCAAGTACCTAGAGTTGCCGGGGATTACCGAGAGCCTTGGAATTCGATCCGGTTCACTCGACGGGGGCTCGAAAAGACTGCCCACGCAACTTTCCAGCGTCGGATATAACGCATAGGCGATCCCTCGTGGTCGCGCACTTCGCCGACTATGGCGAGGTCGGGAGCCATCCGCAGGAAGCCCGCCACCAGCCGGCGCAGATCGATAGCGGGCCGCTCAGGCCTGGCAGGCCGGGTTTGCAGGTGGGCGACATTGGGGAGCGGGACGTGGGTCTCCAGTACCTCTTCCGCCACCACCACACGGGTCTCGGCCGGCATCTCGGCGGCCAAGGCGGAAAGGAGCGTGGTCTTGCCCGAACCCGGGGGCCCGGAGAAGACGATGGATGCGCCGGCGCTCTGGGCGGCCCGAAGCAACGAGGCTGCGGCTTGGCTGAGCATGCCGCCCTCGGCGAGGTCGTCCAAACTGCGCCGTGGCAGGCCGGTGAACTTGCGTATGTTCAGGGCCAGGGATCCCTCCCGGGTCAGGTCGGCGTGAACGACATGCAATCTGGCCCCGCCGGTCAGCTGGGAATCCTGCAGTCCCTCTGCGGGATCGAGTGCCCTCTGGCCGAGGCCTGAATCGGCGAGGATGCGCTCGACCGTTCGGCGGAGGTGGTCCGAGTCGTGGAAGGCGGCTCCATGAAAGGCAGCCGGCCGGCCGTGGCGTTTGACGAAGATGGCGTCGGGTGAGTTCACCATTATCTCCCAGACCGTGTCGTCCTCCAGGAGGGCCTGAAGAGGTCCATAGCCGGCAACGTCCGCTTCGGCTCGCTGGGCTATATAGCGCTTTGCCTCCGTCGTCAGCGGCCGCGCGGGGTTGGCGTTCTGCCACTCGTCTATCGCTCCGTTGATGAGCGCTCGCAGCCGCTCCCGGTTCTCGGGCAGGGATATGTCCACTCCCTCGGAGCGTGCCGCGCTCTGCACGCTGCGCTCGATGCTGAGAAGGGGGGTGGGGGAACTCATCTCGGGTTCTCCACCGAACGGGCGCGGGGTCGTGGGCGAGGGAGAAGGGTGGGGGAGTGCAACGATCGCCTCCTGCTCTTGTGGGTTGGGTTGGCCCTCAGGCGAGCTGGCACTCCGTGGCGGGAGGCGTATGTCACATCATAATAAAGGAAATATATCGAAACACCACGAATTATGCTTGAGTTTTGCGAATTCGCCTATCGATTTGGGAAGATATTTGTGTACCACTTAGTTGTATGTTGCAAACAATTAGGATTTATGCGGTGGTAAACACCCCACGGATTCAAAGGAAAAGATGAGCGTCAACAGCACAGAAGCGGGAGAGGCCAACCCACAATCAGCTCAGACCACGCGGCGTTATCAGCTGATGGTGCTTTCCAACACGACGCTGGGCGTGTTCATGGCCTTCTTGAACAGCTCCATCGTCATCATCGCCCTCCCGGCGATCTTCAGGGGAATCCATCTCAACCCGCTGGCGCCGGCCAACGTCGGATACCTGCTTTGGATACTGCTCGGCTTCTCGGTCGCCTCGGCGGTGCTGGTGGTGTCCTTGGGCCGTCTCGGCGATCTGCTGGGCAGGGTGCGTCTCTACAACTTCGGGTTTCTTGTCTTCACACTGGGGTCGCTGGCTCTAACCCTCACACCGGGCAAGGGGAGTTCGGCCGCCGCCTTCATCGTGGCCATGCGCATCGTGCAGGGAGTCGGCGGGGCGCTTCTCTTCGCCAATTCGAACGCGATCCTGGCTGACGCCTTCCCGCCGGCCCGGCGTGGAACCGCCCTGGGAATCAATCAGGTGGCAGGCCTCTCGGGAGCGTTCCTCGGCCTGATCGTCGGTGGATTGCTGGCCGATGTCAACTGGCGGCTGGTTTTTGCGATCTCCGTCCCCTTCGGCGCCTTCGGAACCATCTGGGCCTACTTCAAGCTCGTCTCGGTGACGCCACGAAAGCACGCCAAGATCGACTATCTCGGCTCGTCCGTCTTTGCGGTGGGCCTGATCCTCATCCTCGTTGCCATCACCTATGGCACCCAGCCATCGCCGGGGCACACCATGAGCTGGACCAGCCCGGCGATCATGGCGGAGGGCCTGGGTGGCATCGCGCTGCTGGTCGCCTTCTTTGTCATCGAGCGCCACGTGGCCGAGCCGATGCTGGACGTCAAGCTGTTCAGGTTGCGCGCATTCGCGGCCGGCAACTTTGCCAACCTCCTGGCCGCCATCGGGCGAGGCGGACTGCAGTTCATGTTGATCCTTTGGCTGCAGGGCATCTGGCTGCCGCTGCACGGATACGACTTCGCCCAAACGCCGCTGTGGGCGGGCATCTACATGCTTCCTCTGACCGTCGGCTTTCTGGTCGCCGGGCCGGTTTCCGGTTTTCTCTCCGACCGCTACGGGGCCCGGGTCTTTGCCACCACGGGAATGGCGGTGGCGGCGGTGTCCTTCCTCCTCCTTCTGGCCATTCCGGTGAACTTCAGCTATTGGGCCTTCGCGTCGGTCATCTTCTTGAACGGGATCGGATTCGGACTATTCGCCGCGCCGAACACCTCCGCGGTCATGAACTCGGTTCCCGCCCGCTCCCGGGGCACCGCCTCTGGAGTACTGGCCACGCTGACGAACACCGGGCAGGTGCTCTCGATAGGCATCTTCTTCTCGCTCATGATCATTGGCCTGAGCACCACCCTGCCCGGCCAGCTTTTCAGCGGGCTCTCCAAGGCCGGCCTTCCGGCCGCCCAGGCCCAAGCGATAGCTCATCTGCCCGCGGTGGCCAGCCTCTTTGGGGCCTTTCTGGGCTTCAACCCGGTCAAGGTGCTCCTCGGCCACTCGCTTTCGCAGCTTCCCGCGCACTCAGCGGCACTCTTGACCTCGAAGTCATACTTCCCAAGCCTCATCTCAGGCGCCTTCAAGCATGGCATCGGCATCGCCTTCACCGTGGCGGCGATACTTTGCGTGGCAGCCGGCGTGGCCTCGGCCCTGCGCGGGCGGCACTTCGTTCACCACGAAGCCGGCGAGATCGTGGTTGACGAAGAGCTTCCCGCCGTGGCCGACTAGTCGGCTGGTGCTGGAAGGGATTGCATGCGTAGAATCGGCGGGGTGAGCGTCTCCCTCGAGAAGCGCAAAGCGGCGGGACGGCGGCGATGACCATCTCGGCGCCGGATGATCCGCGCATTGGACTGACGCCGATCGGTTCCATGCCCCAGGTGGTGGAATTGGAGGAGGGGCTGGTCCGAATCCTGGCCCCCAACGCCTCACCGATGACCCTGGACGGGACCAATACATACCTCGTCTTCGGAGCCAACGGCGCGGCGTACCTGGTCGATCCGGGTCCTGCCGACAGCGCCCACTTCGGCCGCATTGCCGCCGAGGTGGAGTCGCGCGCGCTGGAGCCGCGAGGCGTCGTGCTAACCCATCACCACATCGACCATTCGGAGTCGGCCCATCACTTCTCACGGGAGTGGAGCGTCCCCATCCTGGCCGGCGCCCTGGAGGATCCGGGCAGCCCGGCCATACTGGTCGAGGACGGCGATTCCATCGAGGTGGACGGCCAGCGCCTGACCGCCATGCACACTCCGGGCCACACTGCTGACCACTTGTGCTTTATGCTTCCGTCCCGTTGGGCCCTTACCGGTGACCATGTGTTGGGCAGGGGGACTTCTGTGGTCGCCTATCCCGACGGCGACCTGGAGAGCTACCTGCAGTCCCTACTCCACCTGGAAAGCTCGGGGCCGCGGGGAATGTATCCGGGCCATGGCCCCGAGCTCTCCGAGGAGACTGCGGGCGACGTCCTCGACTATTACATCTCCCATCGCATGTACCGTATCAGCCAGGTCCTGGAGGCCTTTTCGGACGTGCGCTCCTCGGTGGCGGATGCGGTGCGGGTCATCTACGGCAATAGCATCCCGCCCGGGCTCTTCTTCGCGGCGGAGCTTTCCACCAGGGCCGCCGTCGCCATGCTGGTGCAGCGGGGCTACCTGCAAATGGCCGGTGACGACGATCATTACGTGCGCGCTGGTGCCGGGCTCCAGAAGCTCCTCGACGAGCTCGTGGCCGACCGCCGGCGCCCGGTCTGAATTTCACCAGGGGGCACCGCGCCGCCGGCGCCTGCCATCCCCACCCCGGCGCGAGTCGACAGGCAAGGCCGGCACGTCTCCCTTGGCGGCCACGAGCCATGACGCGAGCTCCTGGCCGACAGAAGCCGGCAGGCGCCCCACCTCCTCGTGCGCACCCTCCACCGCGCGGCTCTCGGGCACGGAGAAGATGCGCGGCGGCTGGTGGCCGGGATGGCGCACGCGCACCGCCTCGGCGGCGAATTCGGCGATCTCACGTTGGGCTCCGCCTCGTCTCCCGAGCGGGGCCCGGGGCGCCCGGTTCATGCACATTGCGATTCGCTCCGGGGCAAGTCCGGAGTCGAGAAGCCGCTCCAGGATGCGCAGGCTTCCGTGGACGCCGTGGAGCGAGGAGTCCGCGACTAAGGCGATCCGGTCGCAGAGGCCGAGGGCGGTCTCGGCGGGCGACGCGCCGCCATCGGCGCCGATCCAGGCCGAATCCAGGTCAATTACCACGTGATCGAAATTCTGGGCCAGGCCTCGAACCACCTCCGCAACGGCTGCCGGCACAAGCAGCGTTGCCTCGTCCTGGCGTCGTACTCCGGCCAGCAGTGCGTATCCCCGCGAAAGTGCAGGCACGCAGCACGCGTGCAGCTGCTTGGCCGAGAGCGCGGAGCGCCCCGCCGCACGGGCCAAGTCATTGAGCGAGGGTGGAGCCGGGTCAAGGTCGTGGTACATGCCCAGTGACGACTCGGCGCCCAGGTCCGCCAGCACCACCGAAGCTCCGACCGCCAGCACCTGGGCTGTGGCCATGGCAATGGTGGAGGATCCCGCGCCTCGAGCGCCCAGTACTCCGGTGACAAGCCCGCCTGCCTTGGCGGTCGCCGTAGGACCGGACTGGTTCCGAGCGAAAGTGGCACTGGTGCCGTCGGTATTGCCCATGGGCGGCAGTGGAAGCAAGGTCAACTGCTGGGCGATCGCCTCGGGCGAGAAGGGGAAGCGCACCAGCGCGTCGAGGCCCTCGGGTTCGCGTCCCAGCGGAAGGGTGGCCACCCCCAGGATGCGCGTGTGCGCGCCGCTCATCTCACGCACGGCGGATACCGCGTCGGTGTTTTCGGCATCGAGAACCACCAGGGTGGGCTCGAGAGAGCCGGCCAGGGCCTGCGCCAGCTCCTCCACCGAAAGAGTTACCGAGAGGCTCATCTCCACGACGGAGCCGTTGGCCCAGCGGTTTAGGTCGCGCACCCATTGCTGAGAGCCGCGCGCGAGCGCGACAACCCTGGCCTGGGCCGCAAGCGGGGGAGCGGCTGTCTCGAAGAGTTGCTCGGTGAAGCGTTCTGGTATCTCCATCGCCGCTACCCCGAGAAGCTCAACTGGTATGTGCCGGGATCATCCGGCCGGGCTGCTCCGTTTGCCAGGTCGAGCCAGACGGTTTGGCCGGCTGCGCCATTGGCGATCTGCAGCGCGGTCTGCGAATCCGGACAGGCGACGGTGACGTCGATGGACGGGTCGGAAGCGGCCGATAAGCCACCCTGGGGGGTGGTCACGGCGGTGACGGCCAGGGCTCTGCCCAATACGGTGGTGATCGCTCCGCTACCGGTTCCCGAAGTGGCCAGAACATCCACGCGATCCCCGGCTCTCAACGCTCCGGCCAAGGCGTGGGAGAGGGGAAGGGCGAAGGATATCTGCCGCATCGCGTCTCCCGAGGAGGCGGCCGCCGCCTCTTGAGGGAATACCTGCTGACCCCGGGCGACCGGAACGAGCAGGACTCGGCCAACCAGTCCGGCCACAGCTCCCGGCATCGGCCGGGGTACGCCTTGAGGTACCAGGACTTCCTGATGGGTCAAGTCAGCCTTCGTGATCAGCGTGCCCGCAGGCAGTGTCGTGGCGGCCACGGTCACGACTTCCGGGCGCGTCTGTTGGCCGGCGTGCGCGGCGAGGTCGGCTCCGGACGCCGCCACGGCCGCGGTGGCCAGGGCTACAGCAGCCCATTGGCGGCGGACGGCGGGCTTGGCTTGGCGGGGCGGGGCCGGTTTGGCGGTGCGCCCGGACATCTTGCCAGGCGGTATGGTTCGCATCGCTCTCCTTAGTTTCGATGATTCAGCGGGGCCGAAGCAAGCGGGAGAGCCAAGAGTTTTGATGATTATCAACAAAATATAATAAGAATCACCGGCACGGGATGGAAAATGCGCTAAATTCGTGAAGCACATTCATGTAGTGCCGACATCGACGTCGGCCCGTGCAATTCAAGGAGGCATCGGCATGGCGCCCTCTAACGACTCACAGATCGAGAAGATCATCTGGCTGAGCTCCAAGGAAGCATCCGAGTATCTAGGTGTAAGCCTGCAGACGCTTTACCGCTTTGTCGACTCGGGGTCGCTTCCCGCCCATCACATGGGCCGCGTTATTCGGTTCAAGTACAGCGACCTGCTTGCCTTCATCGAGGCTCAGCGCGTTGTGCCGGGAACCCTTTCTTCGGTCGCCCGCCACATCGAGCCGGAAGAGGAATAGCCCATCCTCGCGGCTTCACCTCCTCACCTCGAGAGTGATTCCCAACGGCAGGTGGAGGGTCGCCGGCGAACGGCTCGGGCCGGAGGAGCCCGGTGCCGTGCGGGTGTTCTTTCCGCCGTGGCCAAGGCCGGGACTGCGCCATTGGCCGACGGCACCGGCATAGCGCGGCTTGGCAATCCCACGGCACCGCCCAGCTGCTAGAATCAAGTGTAAATCCTGGAGGATTGCTTGCTGAAGCACTACATTGCGGTGAACCCGGGCACGGCAGATGTCTGAAGCCGTAGTCGTACTCGTCCCGGGGAATCACCTGATGGCGGGCCTATTGGGCAATGCCGACGAGTTCCTGCGCATAGCGGAGCAGTCGTTTCCCGACACATCGGTTGTCGTTCGCGGAAACCAAATCACGCTCGACGGCCCTGACGCCGATACCCTGGCCAAGCTGTTCCGCGAGTGGATCGTCCTTTTGGAATCGGGCGAGCGCCTGGACTCGGGCGGGGTGAATCGCACCATCGAGATGATCAAGGCCGATATAAGCCCATCCGACGTCCTGACATCGCGCATCGTCAAGGCCAGCCGTGGCCGCTACGTCAAACCCAAGACCGCCGGGCAGAAGCGCTACAGCGACGCCATCGGCTCCAACGTCATCACCTTCGGCATTGGCCCGGCCGGCACCGGAAAGAGCTACCTGGCCGTGGCGCAGGCGGTGCAGGCTTTGCAGGACAAGAGCGTCAACCGCATCATCCTTACCCGGCCGGCGGTGGAGGCGGGGGAGCGGCTCGGCTTCCTACCGGGGGATCTGATGGCCAAGGTCGATCCCTATCTTCGGCCTCTCTACGATGCCCTGTACGACATGCTCGAGCCAGAGACGGTCGGCCGCTACTTGGAGCGCGGCACCATCGAGGTCGCTCCGCTCGCCTTCATGCGCGGCCGCACCCTCAACTCCAGCTTCATCATTCTCGACGAGGCGCAGAACACCACCTCGGAGCAGATGAAGATGTTCCTCACCCGGATCGGATTCGGGTCGCGCGCGGTCATCACCGGCGACGTCACCCAGGTCGACATCGCCGAGGGTCGAAGCGGGCTGGCCGGGCTGGAGCGCCTGCTCCTGGGGATCGAAGGCGTGGCCTTCGTTCATCTCACCCGCAGGGACGTGGTCCGCCACCGCATCGTCTCCGACATCATCGCCGCCTACGAGCGCGATGAGCAGGCCCGCACCTCCTGAGGAGCCGGAGCGAGCCGTGCCGCCCGCGGGCCGGTGTGGCCGTAGATTGGAAGACCAGCGTGGCGATTTCCATTGACTTCAGCGATTCAAGCGGCTTCGAGGTTCCCGAGCCCGAGCGCTTCGTGCGCCTGCTCACCCGGTGTGCCGAGGCGATCGGGGTGACAGGGGAGGCGGAGTGCCATCTCACCTTCGTCTCGCCCGAAGAGATAACCCGCCTGAACGAGGAGCATTTGGGCCACGAAGGCCCGACGGACGTCCTCTCCTTCGCCATCAGCTTCGAGCCGCAGTTTGGGCTGGATATCCCGCGGATTCTCGGCGATATCGTGGTATGCCCGCAGGTGGCCGCGGCAAATGCACCCGAGCATGCCGGGGGTGAGCATAGCGGAACCCTCCAGGACGAGATCGCGCTGCTGGTGGTGCACGGCCTCCTGCATCTCTCCGGGATGGACCACGAGGTCGACGAAGAGGCAGAAGCGATGGAGTCTCGCGAGCAGGAGCTGCTTGGCGAGTTCTACTATGGGGTCAGCCGCTAGATGTCCGGCCTCAACACCCTGCCTGCCAGACCCAGCACCACGTACCGGGGGCCGGCGGCCGGCTCGAGTCAGGGGTGCTTCTGGTGATCGCAACCATCGCCGCGACGCGGTGGGGAATGTCGGAAACCGTCATCAGCATCGTTGTCGTGCTCCTGATCGCCTTTTCCGGCTTCATGGCGCTGGCCGAGACCTCCCTGACCCGCATCTCCCGCGTGAAGGCACAGGCGCTGGTCGAACAGAAGCGCAGGGGCGCCAGGCTCCTGGCCAAGCTGATCGAGCACCCGAGCGCCTTCCTGAACGCGATTCTTCTCTCCACCCTGGTCAGCCAGCTCGTTGCAGCGACCCTGGTCGGAGTGATCGCCGAGCGCCTCTTTGGCGCTCTGGGGGTTACCGTGGCCATCGTCTTCGAGGTGCTCGTCATCTTCATCGCCGCCGAAGCCCTACCCAAGAACTACGCGGTCTCCCACCCCGAATCCGCAGCGCTCTTCTCGGCTCCACTGGTGCGGGCCCTGGTGCGCTTCCCGCTGATCAGGGCGGCCTCCTGGTTCGTAGGGGGGATAACCAACGCGGTCCTGCGCGGGCGGCCTTACGCCACCCTCTCGCAGGTCTCGGAGGAGGAGCTGTTGGCCATGGCCGACGCGGCCGCCGAAGAAGACGTCATCGAGAACGAGGAACGGGAGTTTATTGCCTCGGTGATCGAGTTCGGCGACACCGTGGCCCGGGAGATAATGGTTCCCCGCCTCGACATGGTGGCGGCCCAGCACGACCTTACCGTCGAACAGGCGCTCGAACTGGCCCTCGACAAGGGGTACTCGCGCCTTCCCGTCTATCGCGACTCGCTCGACAACATCACCGGGATCCTGCATGCAAAGGATCTGATGCGCGCCTCGCGCTCCGGCCTGGGCTCGGCCATGGTGACCGACATCCAGCGCAAGGCGGTCTTCGTCCCTGAGACCAAGCCCACCTCGGAGCTGCTGCGCGAGATGCAGGCCGGCAAGTACCACATCGTCATCGTCGTCGACGAGTACGGAGGCACCGCGGGCCTGGTCACCATGGAGGACCTAATCGAGGAGCTGGTAGGGGAGATCACCGACGAGTTCGATCTGTACGAGGCCGAGGTGGTCGAGCTGGAGGAGGGCCGCTGGCTCATCAAGGCCACCGCCGGCGTGGACGAGCTCAACGAGACCCTCGATCTGGAGCTTCCCACCGGAGATTGGGACACCGTCGGTGGGCTCTTCCTGCAACTGCTCGGGCACCTTCCGGTGGAGGGCGAGATCGCCCGCATCGGGGCCTACCAGCTGGTGGCCGACAAGGTGTTGGGCAACCGCGTCGTCAGCGTTCGGCTGGAACGCACCGAGGACGAGCCGCCCCCAGCCGAGGAGGGCGAGTGAGCGAGGATTGGGAGGACTTCACCTCCGGATTCGTGGCTGTGCTCGGCCGCCCCAACGTGGGGAAGTCCGCGCTGGTGAACGCCTTGGTGGGAACCAAGGTGACGATCGTCTCGGACAAGCCCAACACCACCCGCACCCAGGTGCGGGGGATCATCACCCAGGACGCCTGCCAGGTGGTCCTGGTGGACACGCCCGGAATCCATCGGCCCCGCACGCCGCTGGGCGCGCGCTTGAACGAGACCGCCAACGAGGCGGCCAGCGACGTCGACCTGGTCCTGGTGGTGGTGGACGCCTCCGCGCCCACCGGGCCGGGTGATCGGCGGGTGTTGGAGTCGGCTCCGCCGGAGTGCTTCGTGGTGGTGAACAAGATCGACCTGGTCCCCCCGGGCGAGTTGTTGAAGCGCCTGCAGGAGCTTTCGGCCTGGAACAAGGCGGCCTATTTCCCCGTCTCGGCGCGCACCGGCAAGGGGGTGGAGGAGCTGCGCCGGGAGATAATGGCCAAGATGCCCTCCGGGCCGCCCTATTACCCGGCGGCCATGCATGGCGACACGACCGAGACCGAGTGGATCGCCGAACTGGTGCGTGAGGAGTTGTTGGCCATTGTCCGCGATGAGCTGCCTCATTCGATCGCCACCGCGGTCACCGAGGTGGAGGGGCGCTACGTCCGCTGCGAGATATTCGTCGAGCGCGACAGCCAGAAGGCGATCGTGCTTGGTCGACACGGGGAGAACTTGAAGCGCGTGGGAACCATCGTGCGCAACTCGCTACCCAAGGGTTACTACCTGGACTTGGTGGTCAAGGTGGCCAAGGACTGGCAGTCCCAGGCACGCTATCTCGACCAGTTCGGAATCTGATCGCCACCCGCCAGGGGGCGCAAGGGGCGGGGCGGGATTAGGGAACTAGTGTTTTCTTGGCGGACGCGACCGTGTGAAGGGGAGGCTGATAGCGGGGCATGGATTCCTCTGGCGCAAAGAGCTTTATCGAAGGGGAGTACCGCGGCCATGGGCATGGCGCCTATCCCACCATCTCCGACTTCGCGTACCTCGAGACCCTGACCTTCTCGCTTTCGCCCAAAGGATTCATCGTCTACAGCCAGGCGACCACCAATCCTGAGACCGGAGCACCCATGCACCAGGAGCGCGGCTATCTCCGTCTCGGCGAGTCGATGGAGGCCGAGTTCGTGATCGCACAGCCCACCGGAGTGGCCGAGATAAGCACCGGACCCGCTCGGGAGGGGGAGGGCGCGCTTCTTTTCGACCTGCACTCCACCGGCTTGATCACCTCGCCCACCGCCAAGCCGGTGGACGCAATTCGCCGCCGCTACCGCTTTACCCGGCAAGGGCTCGACTACGAGATGTGGATGGCCATCCCGGGGGTGGAGCTGACCGTGCACCTTTCGGCAAGCCTTTCCCGGCAAGGCTCGTGATATGAGCACCAACCGCATGCCCACTCCGGAGACCGACTACCTAGCCCTGCTCGACCCGTCTCGCATACCTGTGCATGTGGGCTGCGTGATGGACGGCAATGGGCGCTGGGCACAGAAGCGCGGGCTCCCTCGCACCGAGGGCCACGCCGCGGGCGAGGCCGCCCTCCTCGACACCGCCTTCGGGGCGTTGGACGCCGGGGTGAAGTGGCTGACCGTCTACGCCTTCTCCACCGAGAACTGGCACCGTCCGGTGGACGAGGTGCGCTATCTCATGCACTTCAACGAATCGCTGCTCCTTCGCCATCGCGACGAGCTGCACGAAGCGGGGGTGCGGATCAACTTCTCCGGCCGGCGCGACTGGCGCGTTCCCCGGCGGGTGGCCCGGCGCATGGACGAGGCGGCCGAGCTCACCAAGCGCAATACGACGATGACCCTCACTTTCGCCTTCAACTACGGGGGCCGCGCCGAGATCGTGGACGCCGTGCGCAAACTGGTGGAGAGTGGCGTCCCGGCCGACCGCATCAACGAGAGGGCCATCTCTCGCCATCTTTATCACCCCGAGGCTCCCGATCCCGACCTGGTGATCCGCACCTCCGGGGAGATGCGGATCTCCAACTTCCTGCTCTGGGAGATCGCCTACTCCGAGCTGGTCTTCACCGACGTACTCTGGCCGGATTTCCGCCGGGACGACCTCTATCGGGCGATTTACGAGTATCAAAGGCGCGACCGGCGCTACGGCAAGGTGGGGCCTACTTGAAGACGCTGGCCGCCCTGGGGCTGATGATGGTGGTTCTTGGCTTGGTGGTGCTGGCCATCGCCGGTTTTTCGCCGGCCAAGTACGTCCTGATGATGGTGGTGGTCTTTGTGGTCCTGTTCAACTTCGGCCCGGCGAGGCGCAAGCGGGCGGGTTAGATGACGCTCTACTCCGAGCATGCGATTGTGCTGAGAACCTGGAAACTCGGTGAGGCCGACAGGATCATCTCCATGTTCGGCGCGCGCAGCGGCAAGATCAGGGCCGTCGCCAAGGGCGTGCGCAAGACGAAGACTAAGTTCGGTGCCCGCCTCGAGCCGATCTCCTATGTCAACGTCCAGTGCTGGAAGGGCCGCGAGCTCGACATCGTCACCCAGGTGGAGTCGATCGAGCTCTTCCCGGCCATCAAGGGCGACCTGGACCGGCTGCGCAAGGGGCTGGCCATGGTCGAGGTGATCGAGGAGCTGGTCGCCGAAGGTGGGGCGGACTTCGAGATCTTCCGCCTGCTGGCTCGCGCGCTCCAACGATTGGAGGAGGGTGACTCCCCGTACCTGCTGGCGGGCTTTCTCTGGCGGCTGTTGCAGGTGGAGGGGATGGCCCCCCAGCTGACCGAGTGTGCCGAGTGCGGGAAGGATGGCGAGGGACTCTCCGTCTTCTCCGCGACGGCGGGGGGCCTGGTGTGCGCCGAGCACGGTGGAGGGGTGCCGATCAGCGCCGCCGCCATCTCGGCCATCGGCTGGATGTGCGAAGGTGAGCTGGGCCGGGTACTGGCGTTTCCCGATTCCCCGCTACGCCACGAGGTGGAGGGCTTGGGGGTCGCCCAGATCGAGGGCCTGCTAAACCACAAGGTGCGCGCGCTCCACCTGGGCGCGTTCTAGGCAAGGCGACGCCGTTAGGCTGTTTGCCCATATGGGCGAGAACGACCTGATGGAAAAAATTGTCAGCCTGGCCAAGCGTCGCGGCTTCGTCTACCCCTCGGCGGAGATCTACGGCGGCTTCCGGTCGACCTATGACTACGGGCCGCTCGGCACCTCGATGCTGCGCAACGTGAAGAACGCGTGGTGGGACGAGATGGTCACCCGCCGCCGGGACGTAGTCGGTATCGACGCCGCCATCCTCTCCTCCCCCAAGATATGGGAGGCCTCCGGCCACCTCGCCAACTTCACCGATCCCCTGGTCGATTGCCGCAACTGCAAGGAGCGCTGGCGTGCCGACCACATCGAGGGCGTCTGCCCCAAGTGTGGTTCGACCGATCTGACCGAGGCCCGCGCCTTCAACCTGATGTTCAAGACCTTCGTCGGGCCCCTCGAGGACGACGCCGCCGTCGCATACCTGCGCCCGGAGACCGCCCAGGGCATGTTTGTCAATTTCTCCAACGTGCTCGGCACCTCGCGCAAGAAGCCCCCCTTTGGAATCGCCCAGATGGGAAAGAGCTTCCGCAACGAGATCACCCCGGGGAACTTCGTCTTCCGCACCCGGGAGTTCGAGCAGATGGAGATGGAGTTCTTCGTGCCGCCCGAGGAGGCGGACAAGTGGTTCGTGTACTGGTACGAGAAGCGCTTCGCCTGGTACGTGGACAACGGGATTCCCGAGTCCATGCTGCGGATTCGCCCGCATGAGCAGGACGAGCTTTCCCATTACAGCACAGGTACCGTCGACATCGAGTTCCTCTTCCCTTGGGGATGGGGGGAGCTCGAGGGCATCGCCAACCGCACCGACTACGATCTCAAGGCGCACGCCGCCCACTCCGGGGCCAGGCTCGAGTACTTCGACCAGGCCAGCAACACCAGCTACGTGCCGTATGTGATCGAGCCGGCCGCCGGCGCAACCCGCACCATGATGGCCTTCCTGATTGCCGCCTACACCGAGGACGAGGTTGGCGGCGAGACGCGCTCGGTGCTGCGCCTGCATCCGCGCATCGCTCCGAACCAGGTCGCTGTGCTCCCGCTTATGCGCAAGGAGGCGCTGGTTGCAAAAGCCGCCGATGTCTTCGACCTCCTCTCGGGCGACTTCATCTGCGACTACGACGAGACCCAGTCAATCGGCCGGCGCTACCGCCGCCAGGACGAGGTCGGGACGCCCGCCTGTGTCACCGTCGACTACCAGACCCTGGAGGATGGGACGGTAACGGTGCGCGACCGGGACACCACCTCCCAGGTGCGGGTGGGTATCGAGGAGGTGGCCTCAACCATCGCTGCCTCCTTCGCGGCTTGGAAGCCGCCCGTCGCGCAGTGATCCGCAGCCCCGCTGCCGAACCAGCTACTAATCGCTTGCTAAGATAAATCCGCCGCGACGCCGCAGGTCCCGTTCGTGGCAACTTTCGCTGTCCGCCGGCCCGGCAGGGGCGGAACCAGCCGACAGCCCATAACCAGGAGGTGGCATGAGGTACGTATTCCCTTTTGAGCATGCGCATCCCAGGCCGCCAAAGGAGATGCGCGACCTCCTCGGAGGCAAAGGCGCCAATCTCGCCGAGATGACCTCGGTGCTCGGGCTCCCCGTGCCTCACGGCTTCACCATCTCCACTGAGGCCTGCCGCGCCTACATCGAGGACGGCTGGCCCCAGGGCCTGGCCGAAGAGGTCGAGGAGGCGGTCCTGGAGCTCGAGCAGCGCATGGGCAAGAAGCTGGGCGACCCGGCCGATCCGCTGCTGGTCTCGGTCCGCTCCGGCGCCAAGTTCTCCATGCCGGGCATGATGGACACCGTCCTCAACCTGGGCCTCAACGACCAGAGCGTGGACGGCCTGGCCAAGCAGACCTCCGACGAGCGTTTCGCCTACGATTCCTACCGTCGCTTTATCCAAATGTACGGGCGCATCGTGCTAGGCATCAAGGGCGAGGCCTTCGACCATCTCTTCGAGGCCGCCAAGGAGCTGGCCGGTGCCAAGTCCGATGCCGAGGTTCCCACGGCGCTGCTTCGCTATCTGGTCTCCTCCTTCAAGGCGATCGTTCAGGAGAAGAGCGGCAAGCCTTTCCCGCAGGATTCCCGCGACCAGCTGCGTGGCGCCATCGAGGCGGTCTTCTCCTCCTGGAACGGGGAGAGGGCGATCGCCTACAGGCAGCGCGAAGGCATCAGCCATGATCTGGGCACTGCTGTGAACGTGCAGGCCATGGTCTTCGGCAACCGCGATGAGAACTCCGGCACCGGGGTTGGCTTCACCCGCGACCCCGCAACCGGTGAGAAGGGCGCCTACGGGGATTTCCTGGTGAATGCCCAGGGCGAGGATGTGGTGGCCGGCGTGCGCAATACCGAGCCGCTCTCGGCCATCGGCAAGCGCTTCCCGGAGATCTTCAAGGAGTTGATGGCGATCTTCAAGCGCCTCGAGCTGCACTATCGCGACATGTGCGATATCGAGTTCACCATCGAGCAGGGCAAGCTTTGGATGCTCCAGACCAGGGTCGGTAAGCGCACCGGGCGCGCTGCGCTCAAGATGGCCGTGGACATGCACACCGACCCGGGCATCGAGCTGACACGTTCCGAGGCGGTCCTGCGCGTGACAGCGGACCATCTCGACCAGGTGCTTCACCCCCAGTTCGCAACGCGCAACGTGCACGTGATCGCCAAGGGCCTGGGCGCCAGCCCCGGAGCGGCGGTCGGCAAGGTCTACTTCAGCCCGGAGGACGTGGTGGCCGCCACCAAGCGCGGGGAGCGCACGATCCTAGTGCGCAAGGAGACCTCGCCCGACGACGTGGCGGGCATGCTGGCCGCCGAGGGGATAGTCACCGCACGCGGAGGTCTGGTCAGCCACGCCGCCGTGGTGGCGCGCGGCTGGGGCAAGCCGGCGGTGGTGGGTGCCGATTCGGTGCACATCATGGGACGCTCCTTCGTGGCCTCCGGCGTGACGGTGGTGGAGGGCGACGAGATTTCCATCGACGGTACCACCGGCGAGATAGTGCTCGGTGCCGTCGAGGTTTCGGTATCCGAGCCCTCCAAGGAGTTCGAGACCATCCTCTCCTGGGCGGATGAGATCCGCCGCTCGCTGGTGGCGGTGCGCGCCAATGCCGACACCGGCCCCGACGCGGCGATCGCGCGCCGCTTCGGCGCCGAGGGCATCGGCCTGTGCCGCACCGAGCACATGTTCCTGGCCGAGGACAGGCTGCCCATCGTGCGCAAGATGATCCTGGCGGAGAACGCGGCCGACGAGGGTGACGCCCTGGAGGAGCTTCGAGTGGTCCAGCGAGCGGATTTCAAGGAGATCCTGCGAGCGATGAACGGCCTGCCGGTAACCGTGCGGCTCCTGGATCCCCCCTTGCACGAGTTCCTGCCCGATATCGAGGAGATGGCCATCAAGGAGGTCTCGGTCGGCCTCACCGAAGAGGAGCATCGGCTCTTCCAGGCGGCCAAGGCGTGGCGTGAGGTGAACCCGATGCTGGGAACCCGTGGGGTGCGCCTGGGCGTCATCAAGCCGGGGCTCTATGCGATGCAGGTGCGGGCCCTGATGGAGGCTGCCGCCGAGCTGGTCAAGGAGGGCCTGAACCCGGTGGTGGAGATCATGATCCCCCTGACGGTGGCGCGTGCCGAGCTGGCGCTGGCCCGGAGTTGGGTGGAGGAGGCGATTGCCTCGTCCACCGCCTCGCGGATGAAGTTCACCATCGGCACCATGATCGAGACCCCACGCGCGGCCATCCGCGCCGACGAGATCGCCGAAGCGGCAGACTTCTTCTCCTTCGGTACCAACGATCTAACCCAGATGACCTTCGGCTTCTCCCGCGATGACGTGGAGGGACGGATGATGGCGACCTACATCGACCAGGGACTGCTGCCCGCCAATCCTTTCAAGACGCTCGACGCAGGAGGGGTCGGCGAGCTGGTGCGCATCGGCATCCAGCGCGGGCGCTCCACCCGCCCGAGCCTCAAGGTCGGGATTTGCGGCGAGCACGGCGGCGATCCGGCCTCGATCGATATCCTGGTGGCCGCGGGCGTGGACTACGTCTCCTGCTCGCCCTTCCGGGTGCCGATCGCGCGCCTGGCCGCCGCGCAGGCGGTTCTCCGCCACATGGGCGGGGCGGGGGAGTCCTCCGACTCGCGCTAGCCGGGCCGGAATGGCCTTGCCGGTTCGATCCGCGAGCGGGGAAACCAGCGCGCCGCATTGCTGATGTTATGATGCGGGACGTGTGCGAGGGCGGCTTTTCGACGGGCGGTTCTCGCCTTTTCTGTCCGAATGCTCTGCGGGGGTCGGTGTCAGGACGCGGGGGCGGGCCGCTCCGCGTAGCGCTTCTCATGGTTCTGGCCCTCGTGGCCGCGGCATGCTCGTCCACCTCGGGAGGCTCGAGTTCGGGCGGTGGCGCCAAAGCGGCCACTACGACCGTCGCCACCACGTCTCCGGCTCAGCCGGCTGCCCGGTACTATCCGGTCTGGGTCGACTTCCCGGCACCGGGACAGGCGTGGGGCCTCTTCTGGGAGCAGTACTCGGCCCAGGGCTGCGTGATGTTGGTCGCCCGGCAGGGATCGCCGGGGGTTTTCGTCTCGCCGGCAACCTCGGGCCACTTCGTCTGCGGACACAACACGGGCGTGGCCGAAGTGGTAAGTGATGGCCGGGGCGACGTCTTCGCCTATGGGCCGGAGCTCTTCGTCTCCCATGATGCGGGCAAGAGCTTCACCCCCGACCCGCAGTCCGGCAGTGTCCTGGCCGTGAGCGCGGTGGGCAGCTCGATCTGGATGTTGGAGGCGCTCTGCCCGGCGGCCGCCACACAGTCGGCGATTGCCGCATGCCCGCTGAAGCTCTTCACCTCCAACGACGGAGGCAGGACCTTTGCCGCGGACTCGCACCTGCCGGCAGCGGTGGTTCGGTCCGGGAGCGTCTTGCAAGGGCCGGGGTTGCGCGCTACTTGGTTGCGGCGGCCGAGCTCCAACGTGGGCTACGTCTTTGTCCCACCTCTCTTCGGTGCGGCCCTAGGTGCACCGGTTCCCAACCAGGAGAGCGTATACCGGAGCGGAGACGGCGGTGCGAGCTGGACCCAGTCCTCGATCGGCGGGTGTGCCAACGCCTTCTACGCGGACGCCTCGGTCAATCCCCAGGGCCAGGTGATGGTGATGTGCGCAGGCCAGCCCAGTGCCGGCTTTCAGCCCAAGTCCGTCTTCGTGAACTCGAGTGACGGCTTGCAGTGGGTGGCGCGCGCCGACTGCCTGGGAGTTGCCCCCTCCTGCGCGAGCACACCGCTGAACAACGGTTACCTGGGGCTGGTGGCCTTCATCTCCCCGACCACCGCCTTTGCCGGCGGAGGGCGCAGTCAGCTGCTCGTCAGCCACGACGGTGGAGTGAGCTGGCAGCTGGTCCCGGGAGTCGGCTCCAACGGCGGAGACACCTACTCGGCGGCGTTCTTCGGCTCGCGGGGCTATGTATTCGGCGACCAGGGATCGGTATCGCAGAGCTACATTTGGACGACCACCGATTCCGGAGCCGTTTGGGGCCGGATCGCGGTCAGGATTGCCGGGTAGCGCGCGACCCCGCAGGCGGCGTCCGGGCCTCCCGTCCTGGGTCGGACGCGAATTGCGACACAACCTTCCCGGCGGGATATTGCCGGCGCTCTGTCCGGCCCGGGTTGCGGGTTCCTTCTCCGGGGCGGGATCCGGCCGAGATAGCCTTCCCCGCGTCGCGCTGGCGGGGTTGGCGAATCAACCGGTGGTTACGGCCGCCGGCCCGGGGTCGGCGATGCTGGCTGCTGTTGGCTTGATGCGCACGAGGTGCACTGTACTTTTGCCAGAGACGCTGTTGCACTCGCCACGTAGCCGCATTCCACTCGAGGGATGCTTGTTGTGGCCAGGGTTAGGGTTGAGCCCCGTGCCGGGGCGAGAAGGCTTTTGGTTGTGAAAACAGTGCCGGAATCGCTGCCTCGGGCGCCGATCCAGGCAACCGTCTCCAATGCCCACTCGCTCGCATGCTTGCCTTTGAACGCGGAACCGGGCAGCCGATCGACGCTCGGGGGGCGATAACCGCTTTCCTGGCGCGAAAGGGACCAAGGTCATCGGGGCGTGTAGCTTCCCGGGGCTACGCTCTTATTCGTCGCCACGGGTGGTCCGGGGGGCTTTGCCGGGGGCTGGAGGCCTGAGGTTGTCCATCTCACCCGCTGACATTGCTGCGGTTAGAGAGCGCGTGGACATGCTCGCCCTGGTTCGGGAGCATGTGGCGCTGCGCCGGGTGGGCACGCGCTACATCGGCCTTTGCCCGTTCCACAGCGAGAGCACCCCCTCCTTCTCAGTCAACCCCGGCTTGGGCGTCTACTACTGCTTCGGGTGCCACGCTTCCGGAGACGCCATCAGCTTCGTCCGCCAGATGGAGCATCTCGAGTTCCAGGAGGCGGTCGAGCTCCTGGCCCAGCGGGCGGGAGTGAGCATCGCGCGCGAATCCGCCGAGGAGTCGGAGCGCAGGCGCGAAACGCGCAAGATCCGCGAGGTTCTTGAGGCGGCCATCGCCTTCTACCGCGGACATCTGGAGGGATCGGCCGAGGGCGATGATGCCCGCGCCTATCTTGCCTCGCGCGGCATCACCCCCGAGATCGAAGATCGCTTCCAGATAGGGCTGTCGCCCATGGACCCCGGACGCCTCTTCTCCCACCTTAAGGTCTCCCCCGCGCTCTTCGTGGCGGCCGGCCTTGGCTACGAGGCGGGGGGCCGCGCGAGGGACATGTTCGCCGGCCGCATCGTCTTCCCCATCTTTGACGCTTCGGGCAATCCGGTTGCCTTTGGAGGGCGAGTGATTCCCGGCCGCGGATACCCGGGGGAGAACGAGCCTCCAAAGTACAAGAACTCCCCCGAGACCGGCTACTACCACAAGCGGCGCACCTTATACGGTCTCAACTGGGCCAAGGCGGAGATAGTGCGCGGGGACCGTGCGGTCATCTGCGAGGGCTACACCGATGTCATCGCCTTCCACGCATCCGGCATACCCATCGCCGTCGCCACGTGCGGCACGGCCCTTACCGAGGACCACCTCGACCGGCTCAAGAACTTCTCCAAGAACATCGTGCTCGCCTTCGACGGCGACAAGGCCGGCGCGAATGCCACCGAGCGGATATACGAATGGGAGCGCAAGTTCAAGCTCAACGTGAAGGTGGCGACCTTCCCGGAGGGGGACGACCCCTCCTCGCTGGCTCAGCGGGATCCGGCGCTACTCGCAGCCTGCGTGGAGCGGGCCAAGCCCTTCATGGCTTTCCGCCTGAACCGCCACTTCGCCGCGGCGGACCTGTCCAGCATCGAGGCGCGCTACACCGCCTCCTCCGAGGCCATTTCCATCATCGCTGAGCATCCCGACCAGCTTGTGCGAGGTGAGTATCTGATGCAGGTGGCGCGCTTGTGCCGCCTCGACTTCGACGAGCTCGAGCGTCGGCTGGCTACCGAAGTGCGCCGTTCCCGTGCCCGCTCGCGTGCCGTGGCCAACGGGGATGGCCAGGAGCCTCCTCAGCCGGAGCCGGAGGAAATGGATTCCGCGCCCGCCCGGCCAATTGCCGAGGTGCCACGTTTTTCCCTCGCCGAGCTGCTGGACTCCTCTCAACGCCCCTACAACGAGGCGATTCGCCTGCTGGCTGCCCGCCCGGGCGAGCTCTCGGCATTCATGCCGGTGTTCCTTTTCGTCCATCCGATCCACATCGAACTCGTGCGCTCACTCGGCTCCTGCTCCTCGGCTGACGAGGTGGTGGAGCGGGCCGAACGGCTCTCCCCGGCTGCCCGCGGGCTGCTGATGCGACTCTTGATCGATCCATCCAAAGAGGACGAGGTGGACGTGATCTCCCGTCTGGTCGAGCGCCACGGCGAGCGGGCGATCGACTCGATGATTCGAACCTTGCGCCGGCGGGACGGCGCCGAGACGATCGACGCCAAGCGGGCCATGGAGATCTCCGAGTCGCTCGGCTACATCCGCAAGTGGCAAGGACGCTTGCGGGAGTCTGAGACGCGTGACGAGGCGGTAGGCGTCCTGCTGGCCTACTTTGCCGAGGGGCTCGAGGACGAGCCGGCGGCAATCTAGGCGGAGGTGGTCATTATCGTGGCGAGGGATCCATGAGTACCAGAGGCGAACGGGCGGCAGCGGGCCCGGAATCCGAAGCTTCGCTGCGCGAATATCTGATGGAGATCTCCAAGTACCCGCTGCTCAATTTCCAGGAGGAGGCGGACCTGGCGAGGCGGATCGAGACCGGCTGCCTGGCGCTGCAGCGCTGCCTCGACGGAGGCGGCCATGCCTCCGACGAAGCGCTGATCGATGACGGCGAAGCGGCCAAGATGACTCTCACCAATTCCAACCTGCGCCTGGTCGTCTCCATTGCCAAGCGTTACCGTTACCGGGGCGTCTCCTTCCTCGATCTCATCCAGGAGGGGAACATCGCCCTCATGCGGGCAGCGGAGAAGTTCGACTACCACAAGGGGTTCCGCTTTTCCACTTACGCGACCTGGTGGATTCGCCAGGCCATGGCCCGGGCCATCGGCGAGCAGAAGGGGAGCATCCGCTTGCCCCAGCACGTCGCCGAGGAGCTGGGCATGGTTTCACGGACGCGCCAGCTACTCATGCAGGAGCTCTCGCACGAACCAACCCTGGACGAGCTTTCTGCGGCAAGCCAGCTGCCGGCTCGGCGCGTGGCCGACCTTCTAGCCCTGCAGGTGGATGCGGTCTCGCTCGACCAGAGCCTGGGCGGGGACGGCTCGGGCGAGGCGACCCTGATCGATGTGATCGAGGACGCCGGGTCACGGGGGGAGTTCTCGGAGGTGGAAGGCGCCGCCCTGAGGCAGGCGCTGGTCAAGGCGATGGGAGTCCTGACCGAGAAGGAACGCGCTGTAATCACCATGAAGTTCGGCCTTGGCGCCTCACCCGAGCCCGTCTCGGACGAGGTGATCGCATCCCGTCTCGGCGTCTCCAGGGAGCGGGTCCGCCAGCTCGAGCACCGTGCCAAGGTCAGGCTGCGTTCCGCGGACGCCGGCGGGGAGTTGAAGGGGATGCTCGAGGCCTGAGCGGCCTGCGCTACGCCGTCTCCGTGACCACTCACCGCGGGCGCAATGCGGCATATCTCCTGGCGCAGGCCTGCTAACTTATAAGAGCACACTCCGGGGTAGCTCAATTGGCAGAGCACGCGGCTGTTAACCGTGGGGTTGAGAGTTCGAGTCTCTCCCCCGGAGCAATTGAATCAGACGAGTCGCCGGCCCAGAGGGTCGGCGATCTTCGTTTGCGGCGGCGAGGACGCCTCGGACCGATCGCGGGAAGGCGCCCGAGAGGGCGGACCGGCGATGACTCCTCCCGGATGGTCAATCGGCGCCGGCGTAAAAGGTGAACATCTTGGAGGCCTCGATGCGAGCTCCAAGCAAATCGGACTTCTTCAACCACTCGGCGAAGGCGGGACCCTGCAGTGGCAGATAATGCGCGAGCATCGCCTCCCGGAGTTCGGGATGGACCGGGCCGGCGATATCGAAGAGCTCGGCTCGGCCATGCACGGTGACGGCAAAATCCTCGCCGACAAGATGTGTGGCGCTTACTCCGGGCCGCGCCTCCAGATGCCTCATCCTCGCCGATCCCCTTGCGGAGCCGAAGTACCAGGAGCCGTGGAAGAAGTATCCGTCCACCGGTCCCGCCAGGGGACGCCCGTCGCGGGTCACGGTGGCCACCACCAGGAGGCGCATTCCTTGTAGGCGCTCGCACAGGTGAGGCGCGCTCAGGCGGCGGTCGGGGGTGATCACCGAGCGAAGGTGGGCGCCGGCCGTCTCGGCGCTCCGGTCGAGCAGTTGCCGGAGCTTTTCGAACTCGAGGGGAGTCTCATCCATGGGATCAAGCCTGGCTCGGGTTCGGGCGCTCCGCAACTGGTTCGCGGGATGCCGCCTCCGGCCGGGTATGGAGCCGGAGGCGGCATATGCCGGGGCTAGGGAGTCTTGAGTGCGCCAACCAGGCCGGCCACGTTGGGCGTACCCAGGCCGCTGGCCGGATCCCATCCTGGGCCGGCCTTGTAGCCGGCGATCCCGCCGAAGCTGTTGTCGCCGATGGTTATGTCGTGGAATGCCGAGGCGTAGGCCGAGGCGGAGAGTCCATACAGCTTGGGGGCGATAAAGCCCTGTGCTCCGTCGGCCTGGTTTATCACCGCCAATGCCGCCGCCCACTGGGGAGTGGCCGCGCTGGTGCCGCCTATGGGCACCCAGCCCGGGCCGTAGATCGGGTCGAAGCTCTCGTAGATGTTCACCGCCGAGACAACCGCGGCGTTGTAGGAGACATCCGGCAACCCCCGCATGCCGCTCGGGTCGTGGATGCTCGCCGCGCTCTGGAAGGCGGGCTCCCCGAAGACCGCGCTGTAGCCGCCCCCTCCTGCCCCGTAGTGGTCGTTCCAGACCGCCTCGGGCTGGTAGGAGGTGATCGGGGCGGAGGGAGTGGAGGCATTGATCTGAGTCCCGCCCACCGAGAGGACATTCGGGCTGGAGGAGGGGAAGTTGACGGTCGGGTAGGGGTAGGTCTTGCCCTGGAGGTTGGCATTGGCCACCCCTGAGTCACCCGAGGCGAAGAGTGGTGTGATGCCGGCGGCATCGGCCTGGGCGTAGAGGTTGTTGAGGCCCATGAGGACGGCCGGGTTGTGGAAGGCCTGTTCGGTGGTGGCGAAGGAGTCCGACCATATGTTGCCGATGTGGTTCATGAGCGCCCAGCGCTGGGCGTTCTCCAGGTTCTGCAGCCCCTGAACTCCCTGGGTCTCCGCAACCGGGACGGTTACCAGGGCGATGTTGGCGCCCGGTGCCATCGCGTGGGCCCACTCGACGTCGAGGGTGGTCTCATAGGCCCAACCGACCTCGGTTGCGATGGCCTTGTTGTTGTAGTTGGCCGGGCTGGGCAGTCCCTGGTAGTTGAGGACCGGCTTGCCCTCGGGATAGTAGATGTGGAACGAAGGCGGGGCGGGCAGTCCGTAGGCCTTGTCGAAGGTGGCCAGGTCGTGGCGGATGGTGGGGGAGCCGTAGGAGTCGAAGATGACGATGGTCTGGCGGGCGCCGTTGTTTCCGCCGGCGTAGGCGCCGCTGAAGTTGTATTCGTTGGCCATGTCCGATGGCGCGTAACAGGCGATGCCGAAGTATTTAACGCAGGTGGCCGAGGATGGCGGGCCTTGCGTATGAATCACGGCCCCCACGGTCATCAGCGGCACCAAATTGCTCGTGGCCCGAACGGCTTGAGCCAGAGGCGGAGAGGAAGCGGCTGCCCCACCTGCTGCCAACAGCGATAACGGCGCCAGCCCGCCGGCGGCGCGTAGAAGCCTACGGGTGAAACTGGAATTCATTGTTCTCCCCCTGTAGATCACAAGGATGTCATTATCGCGACCCGATGCAGCGACCTGTATCGGAATCTAGACCATCGGTGATGCCAGGTGATGCCAATAGAGGGAAAAGCCGGGCGCTTTGTCTTCGCGGGCGGTTTAGCCTCCGCGCCCCGAGCGCTTGGCGACGCGACGGGCCTCGATGGCGAGCGATAGCGCCACCGTCACCACCACGACACCGTAGAGCACGGCCCCTGCCAGCGTCGACCCCTTGGGGAAGAGATAGACCGCTCCCAGCGCCACAAGGATGCCGATTGTTAGCTCGGGGGTGTCGCCCACGAGGAAGTCCCACCAGAACATGGCAAACGCCCGGGCAGCGCGCGTCATTGTGCCTCCTCCGCCATCTCCAGTCCCGGGCGGACTCCGGACAGGACTTTGACCATGACCAGAGTGGCCAATCCGTAAAGGGCGATCAAGCCAAGGATGGAGAGGTCGGAGAGGGGCCAGTGGACGCCGATGCCCTCACCGGACCAGAAGCTCCCGAAGCTGACCAGCATCATGCCGACCGCCATCTTCATTGCGTTCTCCGGAACCTTGGAGAGCTGCCTTGAGACGATCACCCCGACCAGGCCGATGACGAGGATCGCCGCCGCGGCTGCCCAAGCCGCCAGGGCGAGGCGGTGGTTGGCCACGCCCAGGGTCAGTACCACTATCACCACCTCGAGGCCCTCGAGGAAGACTCCCTTGAAGGCCACGGTGAAGGCGGTGGCGTCGCGGCCGGAAGGCGACCCGGGAATGGCGCCCAGCCTGGCCACCTCCTTCTCGTAAATCTCGTCCTCATTGTGCATGGCCTTCAACCCCGATGCCCGCAGTATTGCCTTGCGCAACCATTGCAGGCCGAAGATCAGGAGCAGAGCCCCGATCACCAGCCGCATGGTCGAGATCGGCACGTATTTGACCAGAGGCACTCCGACTACCGCCACCAGCACCCCGAGCACAACGATCGCTGCGCCGGTTCCCTCCAGCGCCGAGCGCCAGCTGCGGGTTGTTCCCGCCGCCAGGACGATGGTGAGGGCCTCCACCATCTCCACCGCGGATGCAAGAAAGACCGCTGCCACCAGTACGAACGAACTCATAGGGCATACTCCGTCAGATCGAATGCAATCACGTCGTCGTCGGCTCCGTCAACGCTTGAATCGGGTGTGGCGGTCATCGCCAACTCTTCGCCCCGCGAGAATGCCAGGCAGCCGGCGGGATCCACCGATACGAAGACGCGGCTTCCACGCGGGTGCCTCTCGGCGCAAAACACCGAGGAGATCACGCTCCCGCCAATGGAAAGCGCGTGTTCGTATCCTCTGCCGCGATAGGCGACGTCCAAGACCCTAGCCTCGATCGACCGCTCATCGGCGTCGCAGATTCCCAGCGCGAAGGGCCGCATGGCGAGAGACACCGTGTCCCCGGACCGCAGCGGCCCCACCGCCCTGGCATGGAGGACTGCGGAGGCAGCGGGCACCTCCACCTCGACCAGATCGGAGGCGAGCCTGGCCCGAACCCGTCCGCTGAACTCGCCGGCAAGGCCGGTGAAGCGGGCGATGAAGGAGTCCACCGGCTGCTGATAGATCTCCTCGGGCGTGCCCATCTGCACCAGGCGCCCTGCGGAGAGCACGCCGATCTTGTCGGCCAGTGCGAAGGCTTCGGCCTGGTCGTGGGTGATGTAGATCACGCTGGCATTGCTCTCCCGGGTGAGGGTGGCGATTTCCAGGCGCAGCCTCTCGCGAAGGTCGGCATCCAGGTTGGATAGTGGCTCGTCGAAGAGGACCAGACCGCAGTGGCCCACCAGTGCACGCGCCAGAGCAACCCGCTGCTGCTCGCCTCCGCTCAACTCGGCGGGGTAGCGGATCTCCTTGCCGCCCAAACCGACGCGGGAGAGCATCTCGGCCGCCTTCTCCTTGCGTTCGTGCGAGCCGAGCTTGGCCCGCTTTAGGGCGAAGGCGACGTTGTCGAGGACGGTCATGTGTGGCCAGAGCGCATAGTCCTGGAAGACCATGGAGACCCCACGATCCTCCGGGGCGACGTGTAAGCGAGGTCCGGCAACCTGGCGCCCGAAGATCTCGATGCTTCCGGTATCTATGCGTTCGATGCCGGCGATGGCGCGCAGGATGGTCGATTTGCCCGAGCCGGAAGGACCGAGCAAAACCGCGAATTCGCCTTGTCCGACCTCCAGGGTCATCGCTGTGATGGCATCCCTCCGGCCGTCGTAGCTCTTCGCCACTCCTCTTAGAACGACTGCCGGAGTCTGTCCGGCCCAAGACTCAGTCATCGATCATCCCTCCCATCCTTTGCCAGCCGCGCGGAGCAAGCAGGCGATACAGTCCGTTGGCCACCCCGATCACAATCAGAGCGGCGGCCAGCGCGATCACCGACATCGCTGCGCCTCCGCCGTAGTCGTATCCCGCGGTGAGCTTGTTGATCGCCACCGAAAGCGGCAGCGAGCCTGGTGCATAGAGGAGCTGCGAAAGCGGCAGCTCGAGCAGCGTCTTTGCGAAGGTGAGCAGCCAGGCCGAGAGCAGGGCGCGCGAGAGGATGGGCATCACCGCCTGCATCCATGCCCTCACCGGGGCGGCGCCGTGGACCCGCGCGGCCAGGGTCATGTTCGATTGGACCTGGGCCAGGGGCCCGACCAGGATTCGCGAGGTGGCGGGTAGTGCGGTGGCCAGGTAGCCAAGGAAGAGCAGCTTGGAGGTTCCGTAAAGGTTGATCCCCACATCTGAGAGAATGGGCTGGTTGTAGGTGAAGATGTAGCCCGCGCCGAGCACGATCCCCGGCAGGGCCACCGAGCCGATCAGCAGCAGATCCAGCGCCCGGGCCGCCGCTCCCTGCTCGCGGCGGGAAAGGATGCGTGCCAGGTAGGCGCCGAAGGCAATGGTCGCCGTCGCCGTCGCGAGGGACATCCACGCCGAGTAGCGCAGGGGCGAGCCGAGCAGCGTCGAGGAGAAGACGCGACGGTAGTTGGACAGCGTCAAGCTTGCGGCACCGATCTGGCTGCCGAGTCCCCTGGTGAGCGAGGCGCTCACCAGTCCGAGAACCGGCACGCCGATGGCAAGGAGGAAGGTGGCGCCAAGGACCGCGTACAAGGCCCAGCGGGTTTTGCCGGTGATCTCCGAGCGCCTGGCAAAGCGGCGGCGCCCGCCGACGATGGCGTAGCTTTTGGACTTGGTAAGCCGGCGTTGGAGATAGACCGGAAGCAGCGCCGAGGCGACCAGGAGCCAGCCGATCGCCGCCGCGTTGGGAAAGTTCACCGGGATCGCGTCGATCGAGGTGTACAGGGAGTAGGTGGCGATGGGGAAGTGCGCGTTGGCGGCCAAGGTGTAGGCCACGCCGAAGTCGCTCATCGATTCGGCAAAGACGATGGCAAAGGCGGAGAGGAGCGCCGGCGCCATTAGGGGCATAACTACGCGGAGGGAGTCCAAGCGCGTCCCGGAGTGGACCCGGGCGGCATCCTCCAGCTCCGCGCCCACGTTGGCCAAGGTGGCGCTGACCGCCAGGTACGCGAAGGGCAGCCCCGACATCCCCAGGACGAAGACCACCCCAAGGGGGCCGAAGAAGAGGTGGTAGGCGGGGGCGGGATGAAGTCCGGCGCGTGCCAGCACTCCCGCCGGCTCCAGCAGGCGCTGCCAGCCCTCGGCGGTCATGTACGTCGGCACCAGGAGCAGGAACCACATCGAAACCGACCAGAGCCGTACTCCGCGCAGATTGGTGCGCCGTGTGATCCAGGCGCTCAGCAAGCCCAGTGCCGAGGCGATGACGGCGGAGGCCACCGAGACCAGGAGCGAGTCCACCATTCCGCGCAGCGAGTCCCCTTGCAGCGCATAGCGGATGGGGGAGATGCTGAACAACGGGCCCGAAGGCGCGAAGAGGCCGGGCATGAATGCCTGGAGCAGGAAGAGCAGCACTGGGAGGATGAGCACGGTGGCAAGAAGTGCGGCGGCCACCGCCCCCCAGGGCCCTCGGCCATTCGGTTGGCTCGGCGTGTGTTTACGGTGCTCGACGGGTTGACCGGGTGTGCGTTCGAGCAGTACTGGTTCGGCGGTCATCTTCTCTTTCTCGTCCGGGTGTGAAAACGCGCAAGAGCCCCCGCGCGCCTCCCTGCGCAGGGGCTCTTGCAACCAGGGGCTGG
>JAJYNL010000104.1:0-7082 GCA_021786375.1 Actinomycetes bacterium | reverse complement strand
CCCGCCATCGTCAGCCCGGTGGGGACATAGCTCTTGTCCGCAGGTATCACCTGCTGGGCGGCGCTGGTCCAGTTGACGTTGGGCTCCCAGTTCCTGAGGAGGTAGTGCTGCTGATCGAGGGCTGCGAAGGCCTCGTCACCGTCCACCCAGAGTACGCCCCACTTGGGATTCGCCGCCTCCGCCTGTACGCGGGCAAGCAGAGGTCCGGTCGAATCGTCCACCAGGGTGGTCGGGATGCCGGTTGCCTTCTGGAAGGCGGCGGTCATGGCGGAGTCGTAACCCTGGGCCGAGTAAACCACCAGCGGTACTTTGGCGGAAGCCTTGGATTGCTGTGCCGACGAGGTGGCTGCGGAGGCGCTGTTTCCGCACGCTGCAGCGAGCATGGGAAGCACGGCTGCTGCTATTGCCAGTCCCAGTTTCGAGCGCGCCGGGACATCTTTGTTGGTTGTTGTGGTGTTCATCACGGCACCACTTTGCACGGCACGCATTTCCGGCAGGTGAAAGACCGGTGAACCTTTTGGGGCATCCAATCGAATTCTTTTCAAAGATTCGGTTTCCGTATTGCGGCCTGGCCCGCGGTCAGAAGGGATCCGGGCATATGCGAGGCGCATTTACGATGGGATGATGCTCCAACCCGACGCCACCTATCTGGCCGAACTTTCCTCGCTGGCCGCCGGGCCGGGGATCTCGGTCTGTTTCGTATGCGCCGGAAACATATGCAGGTCGCCGATGGCCGAGGCGGTGGCCCGCGCTCGATCAGCCTTGTTCCCCGGTTTCTCCGGCCGCTTCGAGAGTGCGGGAACCGGGGGTTGGCACGAGGGGAGCGACGCCGATCCCCGGGCGCGTGCCGTCCTGGCCAAGGCGGGTTACTCGCTGGTGGGCCATCGCGCCCGCCGCTACCGGGACGAGTGGACCGAGGATCTTTCGCTCGTGGTAGCCCTCGACGTCGAGAACCATCGGGACCTGGCTTCGTTGGCCTGCCTGCGCCGGGACCCGGAGAAACTGGTCCTGCTGGGAAGCTTTTCACCCGACGGGTTGGCAGGCGGAAAGCCTCTCGGCGTGCCTGACCCCTACCTGGGAGGGGCGGACGACTTCGAGGCCGCTTTGCGCATTGTCGAGGAGGCGCTCACGGGCCTGCTCGACGTACTGGGCGGCGGCGCTCGAGGCTGATCCATTCGAGCTTTGTCCCGTCCTCAAGTGTGCCGGTGCGATAGGTTTCTAGTCCGTGGAGTTTGAGACGACATCGAGGAGCCAGGTCTTGGCGGCGGAGCTGCGCGCGGAGACCGAGGAACTTCTCGAGGTGCTCGAGAACATCGGGGCGGATGACTTCGAGATCCCCACCCCGGCCGAAGGTTGGGACGTCGCCGACCAGGTGGCGCACCTGGCTTTCTTCGATCGGGTGGCGGCGCGCGCGATCAACGACCCCCAGGGCTTTGCCGACTGGCTGAGCCAGGCGGCGGCGGAGCCATCCGTGCTGGGAATGGGGCAGGGCAAGATCGCCGCGCTTGCGCCACGGTTGCTGTTGAAGGAGTTCGGCACCGCGCGGGAGGAGTACCTGGCTGCCGCCATCTCACATCCGGGCGCCCGGGTGGCCTGGTTCGGGCCCGCCATGAGCAGCGAGTCGATGACCACCGCGCGCCTGATGGAGACCTTCGCCCACGGCGCGGACATCCGCGACGCGCTCGGCGAGCAGATCTTCTTTGCCGAGCGCCACCTGAACGTCGTCTACCTCGGCTACCGTACCATCGGTTTCTCCTTCCGCAACCGGGGGTTGGAGCCTCCGGCGGGTGACATCGAGATCAGGGTGAGGATGCCGGATGGGAGCACGCGAAGCTTTGGCGAGGCCTCACCGGATGCGCTGGGGCAGGAGAACCGGGTGGCCGGTTCGCTGGGTGATCTTGCCTTGCTGGTGGTGCAGCGACGCAATGCGGCCGACCTGAACCTGGAAGTCAGCGGCGAGGACGCCCGGCGCTGGGTGGGAATAGCCCAGGCCTTCGCCGGTCCGCCCGGGCCCGGTCGTCCGCCCAAGGGCGATTGAGATTTCCGGTACTAGCCGGGCCGATGAGGAGGATTGAGGAGAAGTGAAGCTTGGACTGCAGATGGGCTACTGGTCGGCGGGGCCGCCGGCCGGAGCCGAGGAGCTGATCCAGGAGGCGGAGAAGCTCGGCTTCGACTCCGCCTTCACCGCCGAGGCATACGGCTCCGATGCGCTCACCCCTCTGGCATGGTACGGGGCCAAGACGACTCGTATCCGGCTGGGAACCGCCATAATGCAACTCTCCGCCCGTACCCCGACGGCCGCCGCCATGGCCGCCATCTCCATGGATCACCTCTCCGGTGGCCGCTTCATAATGGGGATCGGCGCCTCCGGGCCACAGGTGGTGGAGGGCTGGTACGGCCAGCCCTACCCCAAGCCGCTCAAGCGCACCCGTGAATACGTGGATGTGGTGCGCAAGGTGATCGAGAGGGAGGGCCCCGTCGCCTACTCGGGCGAGTTCTACCAGTTGCCCTATCCGGGAGGGCTGGGGCTGGGCAAGGCGCTCAAGTCCACCGTCCATCCACTTCGCCGCGACATCCCGATCTGCCTGGCCGCGGAAGGCCCCAAGAACGTGGCTCTGGCCGCCGAGATTGCGGACGGGTGGTTTCCCTTCTGGTTCTCGCCCCAGAACGACGACTTCTATCGCAAGGCGCTCCAGGAGGGATTTGCAAAGCGTACCGACGGACGTGATCCGGCGGCTTTCGAGGTCATCTGTTCAGTGCCGGTGGTGATCAACGACGACATCGAGAAGGCGGCCACCGCCATCCGTCCCATGATGGCCCTCTACATCGGGGGCATGGGCGCGAAGAACATGAACTTCCACGCAGAGGTTTTCGTGCGCATGGGCTACGAACGGGAGTGCGACCTGATCCAGGAGGCCTTCCTCTCGGGGCGTAAGGAGGAGGCGATGTCGCTCATCCCCATGGCCATGATCGAGGACGTGGCGCTCATCGGGCCGCTGGCCAAGGTTCGCGACGAGCTCGCACGCTGGCGGGAGACCTCCATAACCACCCTCGTGACCGGAGGTAGTGTCGCCTCCATTCGCCAGATCGCGGAGCTGGTCCTGGGCTAAGCACGCTCGCGCCCCTGGTGTCGGGGGTCCCGGCGCTCCCCGCGGGGGCAAGCAGCGGTCGGAGGGGGAGGAGCAGTAGGATGCCGAAGCGCGTTTTGGGCATGGTGGCCGTTTCGGTGGCCGCCGTTGCCCTTGCGGGCTGCGCCAACGGTCCCTCGGCCTCCTCCTCGCCGGTTTCCACCTCCACCACCTCGACCATCAGGGCGGTCACCACTACTTCACAACTGGCGCCGTCGCCTACGCTGCCGCCTGGAACCGCGGTGCCGGCGGGATTTGAGCCGCTTTCCTTCACTGCGGTCAGCACAAAGCAGTGGTGGCCGCTCGGATTCGCTCCCTGTGGCCACAAGGAGTGCGAGGCTCTGGTCACCACCACCGACGCGGGCGGCACCTTCCGGAGGCTCCCCGCTCCGGGGGGCGCATTCGGAACCGCCAACACCCAGTCGCCGGCGCTGAGCCAGGTTCGTTTCGCCGACCCCGAAGACGGATGGTTGTGGGGACCCGGCGGGTTCTACGCCACCCACGACGGTGGAACGAGTTGGGCGGCAATTTCACTGCCCGGCACCGTCTCGGCGCTTCGTGCCGCGGCCGGCGCGGCATATGCCGTGATCACCCCTCCCAACCCCAAATGTGCCTCGACGGGTACATGTGTGGTGTCCACCACGCCGGGGGCGCGTCTGTGGAAGGTCGAGGCGGCCGGCAACGATTGGAGTGTGCTTCCTGCCGCGGGCGTGGTCAGCCCCGTCTTCGCCGTGCACGGTGACTCCATCTGGATCATGAACGCCACCTTCACCAAGGACGGATGGGCTATTGAAAACAACCACCTTCTCCGCTCGACGGATGGCGGCGAAACGTTCGTGACGGACCCGCAGCAGGTACCCGGGGTGTTCTGTGAGTATTCTCCAGTCAGCGACGCCGCGGTGTGGGCTGACTGTGCCGGCGGGCATTTCGACTTCGCATATCTTTCGACCGACGGCGGCGCTCACTTTGTGCAGGTGGGGCCGGAAACCGGAGTCACGCCAACCATGGCGGAGGCAGGGTCGATACTGGCGGGTGCCTCGCCTCAGGTCGCGGTGGAGTCCAACGGCTTTCTCGGCGGCCCTGGTGCAGGTGGCCTGATCCGGACCACGGATGGCGGAGCCACCTGGCAGGTGGTGATGCCGGCACTAGACTCCCGCGGAACCTGGAATATGATCGGCTTCACGACGCCGGAGGTCGGCTACGCGTTCTGGACCACTCGGCCCCCCAGCTGGACCGTCTTCCGCAATCAGCTGTGGCGCACCAGCGATGCCGGCGCCACCTGGAGCCCGGTGCCGATCCAGGGCTAAAGCCATCGGCCAACGTGCTCAATCCGGGAAATGCGCTTATCGGCGAGCGTCGGCTCTGCCTTGGGCCCGTCCCCAGGCCATCGCCCCCTGCGCCGACGCCGACTCCGTGCGCGTTGATTCAGAACTCCGCGGACTTGAGCTCGTCGAAGGGTCGGCTCCCCACCGCCAGGTGAGGCTGGACCGCTACGCGGTCCCGATAGGCGGACCTGGCTTGCTCGGCCTCCACGTAGGTAAAGCGCACGACAGAGCCCGGGCGGGGCTGGGCGATCCGGTCCAGGTCGGCAAGGATCACGGTCGCGATGACCGGGTAACCGCCGGTGACCGGGTGATCAGCGAGCATGACGATGGGCTCGCCTCCTGGAGGCACCTGGATAGCCCCCAGTGCAAGCGGCTCGCTCTCCTCGAGTGTGCGCTCTTCCCGTTGGGCAAAAAGGGCTCCATCCAGGCGCACCCCGACACGGGAAGAGGCCCCGGAGATCCTGAACTCGGCCTCGGTGAGAAAACTGCGCTCTTCGTCGCTGAAGTGCTCGGAGTGCGGACCGGCCACCACTCGGATAGGGACGGGTACGGTGCGATCAGGCAGCAGGTGGTCCTTGGGCGGGGCGCTGGGCTGCAGCGCCAGGAGGGTTTGGCCCGCTGCAAGGGGAGGCGGGCCGAAGCCCGAGAGCCTGTCGTGGGAGGCCGACCTGAGCCAGCGCCTGACATGGATGCCCCCTGCCACCGACAGATACCCGTAGCAGGATACATCCGATGCCGAGACCTCCACGATCTGGCCCGATGCGATGGGGAAGCAGTGACCGGCGTCCACCGGGCGGCCGTCCAGGCTGATGTTAAGCCCCACGCCGGCGCTGCCCAGATGGAGAGAAGTCAGTGCTCGCAGCTTGATCCCGCCGAGCGGGATCTCCAGGGCAGGAGTCCCGGCGTGGTTGCCCACCAGCAGGTTGGCAAGTCCGTAGGCCCAAGGATCCGCTGCGCCCGAGCGCGGAACGCCCCAGATGCCCGCGCAGCGCCTGCCCTCGTCCTCGATCCATGCCGCCCCGGCCACCTCGAGAACCTCGAGCGCCGGGTGGGCGGAGGGATCCGTGAGGCCGGCGACCTCGTCTTCATCCGGAGCCGCCTCGTGCGCGCTGACGACCCTGAAGCGGACACTGTCGCCCGGCAGCAGCACCGTCGGCGGCTCGCGCCGCTCGTCGAAGAGCCGCTGAGGGGTCGTCCCCACCAGATTCCATCCACCCGGAGACGCGGTGCCGTAGATGCCGAGATACGGACCCCCGATCGCAATCGACCCGGCCGGTACGCGGGTGCGAGGGGTTGCCTTGCGCGGGCGGCGGAAGCGTTCGGACAGCCCGTCCAAATAGATGAAGCCGGGGGCGAATCCCAAGTGGGCCACCGTGAAAGTCTTCGAGGCGAGCTCTTCGGTGAACTCCCGCAGGCCGGATTCAGCGCCAGTAAACAGCTCCTCGAGGTCCTCTCCGTCGAGTACCACCGCAATCTGGATTTCGTGCTGGGGCCGTTGGCTCGTCTCGGCACTCACGGCCGCTACCCGCACTGCGGCCATTGCCTCGTCCGGACCTGCCAAAGCCGGATCGTAGGTGACCAGTCCGGTGTGGCGGGTGCAGGCGATGTCGATCAATAGCGCGGGGGGCTCCTCGGCTAGCCGAAAGCAGGCGTCCTCCACTTCGGCGCCGTCCGCCGAACGAAAGAGGATGGCGGCCTCTCCGAAGGTCTCGAAAGTCAGCAAAGGGGTCCGATTGCCAGGCCGTTGCCGATCAGGGCGGCTCGGATGGCTTGGGCGGCTCGCGCGGCACCCGGCGTGTCGCCGTGGACGCAAATTGAGTCGACGGCGAGCCGGAGCCGGCCTTGCTCGCTCTGGATCTCCTCCCCCCGTGCCAGTGCAACGGCTTGGCTTATTTGGGCTTCCAGGTCCTCGATGACTGCACCGTCCTGGCCGCGAGGTACCAGCGTGCCGTCTTGGCGATAGAGCCGGTCAGCGAAGCCCTCCCGTGCGAAGCGCAATCCCTGGCGCTTGGCTTCCTCTTCGAGGGCGCTGCCGGGCTGGCCGAGGATGATCAGATCCCGGTGCGTGCGGACGATTGCCTCGGTGAAGGCTCGTGCCTCGGAGCGGTCGTCGAACATGCGGTTGTAGAGCGCGCCGTGGGCCTTGACGTGGGCGACTCTGCCACCTGCGGCACGCGCCATCCCTGCCAGCGCCGACACTTGATAGGTCACCGCCGCAGCCAGCTCCGCCGGAGTCATGGCCAGGTGCCTGCGACCAAAGCCAGCCAGATCGGGGTACGAGGGATGTGCCCCGATGGACACACCGGCTTCGATGCACCGGCGAACGGTCTCGGACATCGCCAAGGGGTCCCCCGCGTGGAATCCGCAGGCGATGTTCGCGCTGCTCAGCAGCGGGATCAGCTCTTCGTCGCCGCCGTGTCTGTCGCCGGCGAAGTATTCTCCGACGTCGCCGTTCAGGTCCACGTATTGCAAGCTAGGCGGATCGGCGCCCTGGCCTGGCCATGCGGCCCGGGTTCTTCGCTGCAGGCTGCTCACTCGCAATTAGTATCTATCCGGGCCTGTAGCTCAGTCGGTTAGAGCAGGGGACTCATAATCCCTTGGTCGCGGGTTCGAGTCCCGCCGGGCCCAC
>JAJYNL010000064.1 GCA_021786375.1 Actinomycetes bacterium | reverse complement strand
CTAGAGGGTCGGGCGAAGGCTCTTGCGGACGGCTTGGTCAAGGTGCTCGAGGCAGTTGGCATCGAAGCTTCGGCACCCACCTTCGGCCCGTTGGTAGGCCTCTATTTCGTCAAGACGCCGGTTAGGAGCTATGCGGAGTCTCAGGCTGCGGCGTCGGCCGGACTGTATTCGAAGTTCTTCCATGCCATGCTTCGCAGGGGTGTGGCTTTTGCCCCAGGCGCCTACGAGGTCATGTTCCCGTCGCTGGCCCACAGTTGGGACGACATCGAATGGACGATAGACATCGCCAGCGGAGCCGCCGCCGAGCTCGCGTCTTCCCTCCCTTAGGCGGATGCCCCAGTAGGGAGCGCCCACGGCGCCTCGCGTTTGCGGCCGTCGATCCTCTGACTCAGTTGCGTAGCTCGCTGAGGAGATCGATGGCTATCTCCGGCTTGGGAGTTCCGCACGAGGGGCAGTACGTGCCCCCTGATGGCACGTTTAGCCAGTAACCATAAACGTCCGCTGATGTTGCCTGGATGTCCTGGTAGAGCTCTTGGGAGGTGACTGTCTTCCCGTCAGGGTTGGTCGAGAGGCCGGCGTATATGCGCACGCTGGGATTGATCGCGCGTGCTTCAGCTACGGCGGCTCGCACGAAGCGGGCGTAGCTGGCGGGGCTTGCTTCCAGGGATTGGGCCTGAATATCGAGGGCGGATAAGTACCGGGCGAGCTGGCCGGGCATGTCCTTGGAGATGTAGGCGGTCGTGGCCGCCATCCCGGGATAGAGCACCTTCATCAGGTCGAGCGCCGGTGCGGCGATCAAGGACGTGTGTGCGCTCGTGGCAATCTCCTGGGCGGTTCGAGAGGCCCCAACCGGGTCGAGCTGTTCGGATGTCGGGGTGAACGGCCAGGCCTCCGGGTCATAGAGGACCGTCTCCGCTCGCGGTGTTGCTGTTGTGGCTGCCTCCATCTGCGGCAGGCTCTTCACGGAAGCGCCACGGTTGAAGTTCCATGTGTCTATGGCGGGTGAGGTCCCAAGAATGACCGTCGTCGGGTTGTCGAAGGTCGACCTGGCAATCACCCCGCCTCCTGCGCTGATCAGATCCTGAAGGGCCGACGCGGCAATGATCCAGTGGGTGGAAAGGGGCCCGACCTCGGCGGATGGCGCAGATGGCCCAACGGGCTCGGGGGTTGTCGCTGCCCTGGCCATAGGTGGGTTGGTGTAGGGAGCCTGAGCCCCTGAAGGTCCCGTTGCCGGCGACGGCATGGTGCGAGCATGATGCAAAGTCCGCGCATGCGCCGATGGGGAAATTGTCGGATGGGGAGCCCCTGGATGGGCCGCTGAACTCGGCCGGCGTTCAGTCGTACGATGGGCCAAATGCCGGTGCGCGCTCTTCCGAGCATTGGTGGCTCCAGGGGAGCTGTGTCCCGTGCGTGCCGACACCTCGGCGTGCAGTTGCCGAAGCGAGCCTGGCTGCACGCCCAGGGAGAGCGAGGCACCCCCAAGTGCCAAAACGGACCACCATGCACGGCCTCTCAAGAAGGTCATCTTCCCTCCAGGAACGTGGCGGCTCCGTAGTCATCGTCGACAAATCGGCCGATTTGCTTTAGGGATCGGTGGGGCGCGTGCTCCCGCACTCGTGCCCGGGGCCCTTGTCGGCGCAACCGCATGACCTATTACGCCAGTGCGCGAGTTAGCTCACGCAGTGCGCTGGACCGTCGTCATAAGGCTGCAAGGAGTGAGGTCGCGCTGCCATCATGGGTAAGGCCAACGACCTTGCATTTCGCTTAGGCCGGCTGGTTTCGTATCCGGCCTTGAACAAAGGTGCCTATGAGGTGGGATGACGGTGGCAAGACGGGGTGGGTGGGGCACTGGTACGAAAAAGAAGGACCAAGCTCATCGGCATGAAGATTAAGCGAAGCTTCCGACAGCAATGCCACTCTGCGTAGTGTACATTGTGCTTGTCGCAGCTGAATCAAGAACAGCGTCTGTCAGTGGGGTCGCAATGTCCACTTTCCGGAGCGTACCGAATTGGGACGCCTTTGGGGCATTTTCGCCCTTAATCTCCTCGTCTCCCAGGGACGGCGAGCAGGATTGTCCACCAGCTGATGTCGAAGGCCGCTCCATCCGGGTCGCGGCCTTGAGCCGTTGCATTGGTAACCTCACGGCCCGCACCTGGGGCCACTGCCAACCGCCGGGGAGTGCTGTATTCGCCGGCTTGGGTGTGTACGCATGCCGAACCACTGGTGAAGCAGGCCGCCTAGGCGACGGGCGCTTTCGCCTGCCATTTCCCGAAGCTACCCCATACCCCTAGTCGGGATACCGGCTACGCCCCCGATCAACGCGGAAGGTGACTGATCATCCCAGCGTCGCCGAGGTCTCTCGAAAGGAAGCTCCATTGAATGCGAACGAAATCGACATAAGGGAAGAGGTGTCCAGCATAGGAGCCTTGCCGGATAGGGGTCTTGCGTCAAGACCGGAGGTGTCCCAGGTTCCTTCCCTGCCTGCTCCGGAAGTGCCTGCTCCCCTTCTGGCTCGGCCGCGGAAGAGGTACTTGGCTGGAGCTCTGGTGATGGCTGCTGCCGCCGCCGCCATTGCGCCCGAGGCGTGGCACCTTGTAAATGCCGCCTCCGCCAATAGCTACCCCGCCCAGGTCTCCTCGTTCGGGCTGGTTCCGCTCAATTTTCAGCAGAGCGGCACCCTCGGAGCTCTCGACGTCAAGGTTGGCCAGCGTGTCCGAGCGGGCCAGCTACTCGCCTCCGAATCTACGGTTACCTCGAGCGCGCTGGTCGCACGTGACCGGTCTGCAGTGGCGGCGGACGAGCAGCGCTTGCATGTCCTTGAGTCGCTGGCTAATGGCGCCGGAGCCGGATCGGCAGCTTCGGTCGCCGCCAGTTACCAGGGCGAGATCAACGCGGCGGAGGCTGCACTGACTACAGCCGAAAGTGCTTTTACCGCCGAGCTTGCCAGTGCAAACGCACAGGTAGCCAGTCTCCAATCTCAGTACTCCACGGTCGAAGGAATCTTCAGGCAACAGTGCCCGGGCGGGCCGGCGGCTGCAGGGCCGAGTTTCTCCTTGGAGCAGTGCGTCCAGCTGTACGATTCCGCGCAGGGGGCCGAGCAGAGCCTGAGCAATGCGCGCCAATTGGTCCTCTCCATCCAAGCTCAGCAGAGCATCGCCGTCGCGGGCGCAACAAAGGCCCTGACCGACGCGCAGGATGCGGGCGCGATTGCCGCGCAGAACCCCTCGGTCGCCTACTCCTATGCCGTCGACCTTTCTGCTGCGCAGAGCCAGCTTGCCAAAGACCAGGCGCAGCTGAACAGCGACTTGCAGATCGCAGCGGCCGGTGTGCTCATAGCGCCCAATGCCGGGGTGGTTGCCGAGGTAGCCGGTGGCGTCGGAGAGCAGGTCTCCGCGAATGGGGTTGGATCGGTGGCCCCACAGGGAGGGCTGTCTCAGGCTCAGGCGGGCAACAGTTTCCTTCCCACCCAGGCCATCTCGCAGGCCGCGGTGTCGGCGTTTGCTCCCGTTATCGTTCTTCGGACATCATCGCCGCTGAGGATCACGGCGCTGGTTCCACAGAGCGCCATAGGAAGGGTGCACCTGGGAGCCCGCGCCGAATTCATCCCCGAAGTGCACGGACTTGCACCGCTGCGATCCACAGTGCTGCAGATCGGCGCATTCCCCGAGATTGCCAACGGCACGGCCGAATACGCGGTGATCTTTGAGGCCAACGGCCAATCCGCCCGTGGCTATATGCAGGGAATGGTCGGGACATTGAGGCTTTCGTGAGCAGTCCCACTCCCTTGCGCGCCAAGGAAACCGAGGACAATGAAGCCTGAGTTCTCGCTTGTCGGAGTTGCGGAACTCGTCCTGCTCCTGGGCTCCGTCCTGTCCGTGCTCGTGCTTCCCCTTACCAAGTCGGCCTCGGGTGACAGGGGTGATGGCAAGCGCAATGTGGTGCTTCCGACTCCCAGTCCGGTTTCGGGCCTCAGGGTTGCCGGCTTCGTGAGTAGTGGTGCCCTGATGACAGCGGGCCTCTTCGTGGGCGGTCACTGGTTGATGGCATTACTTCAAAGGGGCGAGACGCTTCTGGCAAGGCTGGCTATTCCGGGTCTGGGAACTCTGCCACCTTTCTTCGGTGGGGTTTACATGGCCTATTCACTCCTTATCGCCATTGGCCTGATTGCGATGGGGCTGTTTCTGCGAGCGCCGCTGATGCGACGGATTGGCGCATTGTCTTATGCGGCAGGTTTTCTCGCCTCGCTGGTGGTTGCCAACTCGTTTCTGGCCGTCGTCGCGTTTCGCTTCTCAGTAACCGTGGGTTTCTTCAGGTGGGCAGATGCCCTGACAGCACTGCTACTTGGCTTCTTGGCTTTCATGGCCATGGTTCAAGGTTCCCTCGCGCTGCCCCGCGCCGTTGCGTCGTCTTTCCGGGGGAGAACTCGCTGGCTCGACATCTTGCGTCTCGCCTTCGCGGGCCTTGTCGCCACCGTGGTATCGGTGACGGCCTTCATCTGGATCAGCGCCCGCATTCTCACTGGAGGCGTTACCGCCGGCGTGGGCATTCTTTTCGCGCTTCCCACCATCCCGGTTATCGCCTACCTGGTCCTGCTGACAATTGGCGAAAGGACGGTCAAAGGGCCGAAGCCTGCGCGCATGCCATCAATTACCGTGATCATGCCCGCCTACAACGAGGAGCTGATCATCAACGCCTCGCTCGACGCCATTGACCAGGCGGCCGGGCGCTATACCGGGATCGTGAACGTGGTGGTCGCCGACGATGGCTCTTCCGATTCGACGGTGGATATCATTACAAGAACATTCATGGGTTACCGGCATGCGAGAGGCACGATCGTCAGATGCCCCCATCGCGGCAAAGCCCCTGCCCTCAACTCCGCGCTGGACGTGGCGGAAACCGAGATAGTGATCCGGATCGACGCGGATACAATCGTCGACTCCGGGGTGTTCCTGCCGCTTCCGGAGTGGTTTGCCAACCCCGAGGTAGGCATGGTTGGCGCGCTCGACCTTCCGCACCCCGGCTTGACCGCGTGGTACAGTTACGGCCGCCTCTTCGAGTGTCTGCGCGCCTTTGCCTTTGGCCGCATTGCCATCTCGCGGATCAACGCAATCTCCTGCGTACCCGGAACGTTTACCGCCTTCCGCGCCTCAGTGGCGCGCGCCAACGGGGGATTCGTCGAGGGTATGAATGGTGAGGACGCGGACCTCACCATTCAGTTCGAACGCACGGGATATCGCGTGACCATCGACACCGATATCAGGATCTATGAGGACGTCCCCCAGTCTTGGCAGGAGTTTCGCAAGCAGCGCGTCCGTTGGTTCAGAGGCGGAGCCCAGGTCGTTGCGCGGAACTGCACCTTGCAAGGCAACAATGTATCGACCACATCGGCAATGGCCGCCGAATTCTCGATCTCCCGTTTTCGGGCCGTGGTGCATCCGGTCATGTTCGTCGGCATTGGAGGGGTATTGGCGCTTTTCCCTGGCGGGGCAACCCTGATGGCTAAGCTTGCCTTCTTGCTGATACTGGCGAACGTTCCCTCGCTGCTGGTGGTCGCGGCATTGGCGATCCGACATGGCTATCGATCGCAGCTGCTATGGCTACCGATTCTCATCCCATTCGGGGTCGCGAAGCGTTTCGCCGCCATCGAGAGCGTGATGTCGATCCCGGCGATCGAGGACGCGGTCGGATGGGTCCCGGAGCAGTCAGGGGCCCAGGATGGCGGGCGCGTCGAAATCATCTGTCTCGAGGTTCCCCGGTTGCGTTAGGGGTCTCCGTGGGCAAGCGGTGCGGGACCCGAGTCCGCCCCCTGCTCCCGTGTCCTTGGCGAGGGCGCGATCTTGGACCATGCGTGCGCTGCGGGTTAGGCGGTGCTTTTCGCGGTCACCTTTCCAGCAACCCGTTCGCCGCCGCCACGTTGAGCTCCTTGCAGTTGGGACAGGACGGGCCGGGCTGTGGCACGTTCAGCCAGAACCCCTTTACCACTGAAGAGACGGACTTCATCACGTCGGCAAGCTGGCTCGTTGTCGCCGTGCCCGCTGGGGGATTGGTGCTGATCCCGGCGAAGACGGCGATGGCGGGGTTGGCGCTCCTAAGAGCCGAGGCGGCCTGCGATACGTAGGACGCGAACACCGAAGGCTCGAATTCGAGGCTTTGGGACTGAATTGAAAATATGGCTGCGTGGGGGGCTACCACATCGAATATTCCGGATGCGAGCATACGCTGGTAGTTGCGCCCCCGCAAAGTGCTGGAGTGGGAGTAGACGTTGGTTCCTGGAGCGGCTATCAGTTTCAACCCGTGCTGGCGCAGGAGCCGGGCTGCCTCCACATAGTAGTGAGCCGGGTCCGCTTGTTCGTTTTGGGGGGTGAACCGCCACGCTTCGAGGTCCAGTAGGACATATTTGAAGCGGGGCGAGAGGGTGCCGGCCGCAAGTGCACTCGAAAGCGCGGCAAAACTGCGGAAGGTTGCCACCGGGATGGCGGCCATTGCTGCCGGCGTCTGTGTCGGCTGGTAGATGACGAGGTTTTGGGCGTTGCTCTCGATCACCTGGCGAGCGGACGCCGAAAGAAGGCGTAGCGCTCCCGATGCAATCATCCAGCGCACTTGTGCCGAGTGAGCAGTAGTGGTTCGGGCGATGGCGTTGCTGGAGGGGCCCGGAGACCCTGATCCGCATGAAGCTGCGGCAAGCCCGGTTATGGAAACCGCCGAGACCACGCGAATCAATCTCCAGCCAGGGGTACGCATCCGAAACCTTCCAATAAAGCCTTTGCCAGGCTTGCATGGTTGCCGCCGGCTCCCTGAGAGCGAGGTGTGCGACCGTTAGCAATGATAGCGTTTGCCGTTATCGCAGGTGGTGCGCATCAACGGGCTGCTTCCTATTTGCCTGCGGACCCCTTCGGGCCGAGCCAAGGGCCGCGCAAACCGGGCATTTGGCCTGCCCTGCAGCTATCACCGGCTCAGACGCGCTCCGATGACGTCGCGGCTGGCTTTCACCAGGGGATCGAGCCTATCCTTTGCGCCAATGGCGGCAAGTCCGGCGCGATAAAGGAGCTCCGCCGGGCCGTTGTGGCCATCCTGCATCAGGTTGGCCATGACGCGCATGACCGGATCCATGATCAGCTTCGAACGGATGCCGGCCCCGACAGCCGCTCGCATTATGGTGGGATGCCCTATCAGTCCGACGAATGCGCGCGCGGCGCGGTAGTAGGTTCCATAGCGTTCCTCGAGGTCCCGCTCGTAACGACGAAGCACCCCGGGATCGTCGAGGGCTAGAGCATCGGCGATCACTTCGGCGGCCAGGCGGCCCGTCTCGTAACCGTAGGCGATGCCTTCGCCATTGAATGGATTGATTGCTCCGGCGGCGTCACCAACCATGAGAAAATTGGGTCCGACCCGAGGCCCGACGGCAAAGCCCATCGGAAGCTTTCCACCGGTGCCCACGTATAGCGGGTCCGCCGGGTCGAGCTTCCACCTGGCGGGAGCCGACGCGACGAAGGCCTCCATCACCTTGGTGGTGTTGACCTCCTTCCAGCGACCCAGGGTCGAGAGAATGCCCACGCCGACATTCACCCTTCCGTCGCCCATTGGGAAGATCCAGCCGTAACCGGGCATGACCTCACCATCGACGGTGCGAATGTCCAGGTGGGATTCGATGAAGTCGTCGTCCCCCAGCGGCGAGTTGAAGTAGCCGCGCAGTGCAAGGCCCATGGGTAGCGAGCGGTCTCGGACCGCGCCCAGCTGCCTTCCGATGCGCGAGTTGGCGCCGTCAGCGACCACCAGGTACCTGGGGGCATACTCGGTCGTGGTGCCGTCCTTGCTCCTGACCGCAACCATCACCGCCTCGCCTGCGGGCCCGCGCTCGACCCCCACCGCTTCGGCTCCGTGAAGGATGGTGGCTCCGGCTTCAGCCGCGTTGGCGGCCACCGCGCCATCCAGGTCGTAGCGGCTTACGACGAACCCGTAGTCGGGGAGTTCGGGATGCTGCGGCCACTTGAGCTCCATCTCACGTCCCAGGGCGACGGTGCGGAGGCCGTGATAGCGGTGCTTGGACTGCAGAAAGCCCGACATCCCCATCTGCTCAAGCTGGTGGACACTTCTGGGGGTGAGGCCGTCTCCGCAGGTCTTTTCTCGCGGGAACACCTTCTTCTCCACCACCACCGAGGAGATCCCCAGCTTGGCGAGCCAGAACGCGCACGATGCGCCCCCCGGCCCCGCGCCGACAATGAGTACGTCACAGGTCTGAAGCATTTTTCCCCTGACAAGCGCCGGCACCGCCCGCCCCCGGGGCGGCCTGATCCCCCCAACGGGTGAATCGGAGCTGGACGCGAAAATCGCTTAACGGTCAAATGCTATCTTGGCATGGACTCGAGGCCTCGGTGAAACCGCCTACGCAGCTAGGTCCCCGTTTGGCACCAACGTTAATGTTGGTGCTAAACAATATGAGGAAGCCTTCGTACGGCGCGTCTCGTTGAGTCCCGTTTGCGCGTGCCGCGAGAGGCTCCGGATACGCCACTGCAATGGTCTGAGGTGATGTTTTAGCGATGGCGCCGTACCTGCCTATCTTGATAATGCTGGCCCTTGGGGCACTGTTTGCCACGGGCTCGTTCATCGCCTCGGGGCTCCTTGCTCCAAAGCGGCCGACGCTGGCAAAATCCGCACCGTATGAATGCGGTATCGTCCCCCGGCGCGAGCCGGTCTCCCGCTTCCCGGTGCGCTTCTACTTGATTGCGATGATTTTCATTATCTTCGACATCGAGATCATCTTCCTCTACCCCTTCGCAGTTGTCTTCAAGCAGCTCGGCACCTTTGGCCTGTCCGAGATGGTGGTATTTGCCGCGGTGGTTTTCGTCTCCTTCGTCTACCTGATCTCCAACGGCGCACTGGACTGGGGCCCCGCCAAGCGCTACGAGCTGCAGGAGACATATCCGCTGCGCACGGCCACCTCGACCATCAAGAGGGTTTCCGGCAATGACGAGGCCGCGTAGGCGCCCTTCTGCGCAAGCACCGTTCCCCTGCGCCATGTCCTTCGACAATGGCGCCCGCATCCGATCCATCCTCGAGGAGGTAGTTCGTGGGTCTTGAGGATCTGAGCCACAATTTCCTGACCGGTAATGTTGAGAACCTGGTGCGCTGGGCGCGCCGTAACAGTGTCTGGCCGGCGACTTTCGGTCTCGCATGCTGTGCGATCGAGATGATGTCCGCGGGGGCAGGGGACTTCGACCTGGCCCGCTTCGGCATGGAGGTCTTTCGAGCCTCTCCGCGCCAAGCGGATCTGATGATCGTGGCCGGCCGCGTCTCCCAAAAGATGGCGCCGGTGCTTCGTCAGGTCTATGACCAGATGATGGAGCCCAAGTGGGTCATCTCTATGGGTGTTTGCGCCTCCACCGGCGGACTGTTCAACAATTACGCGGTGGTGCAAGGCGTCGACCAGATCGTGCCCGTCGACGTGTACGCGCCGGGATGCCCGCCTGGACCCGAGACTCTCATCCACGCCATCCTCACCTTGCACGAGAAGATTCGTACCGGCGCCATAACCCGGCGTAAGGGGGAGGGCCTGGGCATTCACCTCGATCCCACCGGAATATCGGGCAAGGAGAATGCGGCAGCCGGCGCCTCCATGAAGATGGTGGGCAACAAGTGATCGACGACGTGATCAAGAACGAGGCTGGGAACTACTTCCCAACCCGGGAGCAATACGACGCATTGGTGGCGGAGCTTCACAAGTCGGGTTACGAGTACTGTTCCGACCTATGTGCCGTTGACTATCTTCAGCACTTCGACCGCCCGCTTCCCGCCGAAGTGGTGGCCGAACGTTTCGAGGTGGTGGTGAATCTCACCTCGGTCAAGATGCGCTCGCGAGTACGCATCCGTGTCCAGGTTCCTGAGTCCGATCCCACCATCCCCACGCTCTTTTACCACTATCCGGGTACCGAGGCCATGGAGAGGGAGGCTTACGACCTCATGGGGATTGTCTTTCCAGGGCACCCCGACTTGACGAGGATCCTCATGCCCGAAGAGTGGGAAGGGCACCCGCTGCGCAAGGACTACTCGGCTGAGCGCGTTCCGGTGCAGTTCAAGCACTCCCCGGCGATCAGATAGCGGTAGAGAAGCATGACTGACGAGGAAAACAAGCAAATGCAGGCCGAAGCGGAATTCTCGAAGGAGACCTTCGAGGGGCCGCAGGAGATGACCGAGCGGGAGTTCACCGCTCCGCGAGAGCTGACGGTCGAAGAGGGCGCAGTGCTGCGCCTGGCCGAGGGCGTGGTCGTTGATGCCGGCGACATCGACGTCGAGATCTCCGAAGACGAGACGATGATCATCAACATGGGCCCTCAGCACCCGTCAACCCACGGGGTTCTGAGGCTCATGATGGAGCTGCAGGGTGAGACGGTGCTCCGCACCAAGCCGGTGATCGGCTATCTCCACACCGGCATGGAGAAGACCGCCGAGGGGCTCAGCTACATCCAGGGGTCAACCAACGTGACCCGAATGGACTACCTCTCACCATTGCATAACGAGCTCGTTTTCTCGTTGGCGACGGAGGCCTTGCTCGGAGTCGAGATTCCTGAGCGGGCGACCTGGATACGCATGCTTATGTCAGAGCTGAACCGCATCTCGTCGCACCTCATGTGGATGGCCACCAACGGCATGGACCTCGGCTCCACCTCGATGATGATCTTTGGATTCCGCGATCGCGAAATGATCCTCAGCTTCTTCGAGAAGGTGACCGGGTTGCGGATGAATCACAACTACATCCGTCCCGGTGGCGTTGCGGCCGATCTGCCCGATGGCTGGGAGGACGATGTCCTGGCGATTGCCCAGACCATTCCAGGCCGGCTCGATGAATACAACGACATGCTCACTGGACAGCCGATCTTCAAGGAGCGCACCGAAGGTGTCGGCATCCTTACACAGGAGCAGGCCCTGGCACTGTCCGCCACCGGACCGGTCTTGCGATCCACCGGCGTCGCATGGGATCTGCGCAAGAGCATGCCTTACCTTGCATACGACCAAGTCGACTTCGATGTGGTCGTTGGCAGCGTCGGCGACACCTTCGATCGGTACGCCGTGCGCCTTGCGGAGCTGCGCGAGTCGGTGCGAATTGTTACCCAGATCCTGGACAAGATGCCATCCGGCCCCTACCGGGTACTCGACAAGAAGATCACCCCTCCACCGCGCAAGCGCATCGACGAGTCCATGGAAGCGCTTATCCACCATTTCAAGCTCTTCACCGAAGGCATCAAAGTGCCTCCGGGCGAGGTTTACGTGGCGATCGAATCCCCCCGCGGCGAGCTTGGCTGCTACATGGTCTCCGACGGCTCCTCCAAGCCGTATCGCATGCATATCCGGGGGCCGTCCTTCGTCAATCTGCAATCGCTGCCGGTGATGATGCGCGGAGGCCTTGTGGCCGATGCGGTGGCGATTATTTCTTCAGTCGACCCGGTCATGGGAGAGGTGGACCGCTGATGGGTGCATTCAGCCCGGAAATGAGGGAGCGAGCCGAGAACCTGCTGACGCTGTATCCCAAGCGTCGCAGCGCCCTCATCCCTCTCTGCCATCTGGCCCAGGAGCAGGCCGGCCACCTCACCTCACCACTGATGGAGGAGATCGCAGAACTAACCGGAGTCACGCCGGCCGAGGTTTACGGCACCGCGAGCTTCTACGACATGCTCCATACCGAGCAGGTCGGGAAGTTCCTAGTGGGCGTGTGCACCAACGTCGCCTGCCTGCTGCAGGGCGGCGGCGAACTCTTGGAGCACGCCGAGGCGAGCCTTGGCGTCGCGGCGGGCGGGACCACCGAGGATGAGATGTTCACCCTCGAAGAGGTGGAGTGCGTCGCGCACTGCGACAAGGCGCCGGCGGTTCAGGTCAACTATCGCTTCTTCGGCCCGCTGACCGGAGAGAGTTTCGACGACTTGATTGCCAAGCTGAGGGCGGGCGAGTACGACGGCGTTGTCCCGCCGCACGGGACCCTGACCCGCGTCACGCGCGAAAACGGCATTGAGGTTCCGCTGGACGAGGTCCTGGCGGAACGCAAGGAGATGGACAGGGCCAAGGCCGAGCGCAAGGCAGCCGCTGAGGCGGCCAAGGAGGGCAACTGATGGAGCAGACCAATCAGGTGCCAAAGATCGTCACTTCCCGGATTGGACTCGAAGAGTCCTGGGGGATAAAGACCTACCTGGCTACCGGCGGCTATACCGCGCTGCGCAAGGCGCTTACCACGATGACACCGGAGCAGGTGGCGGACGAGGTGTCCAAGAGCAATCTGCTTGGACGTGGAGGCGCCGGCTTCGAGGTGGGCCGCAAGTGGAGCATGCTCAAGCCCGGACCGGTGCGCTATCTGGTGGTGAACGGCGACGAGTCCGAGCCGGCCACCTTCAAGGACCACATGCTCATCGAGAACGATCCGCACCAGATCGTGGAGGGGACGCTTATCTCCGCCTACGCGGTTGGTGCGGCCCGTGCCTTCATCTTCGTGCGCGGCGAGTTCGCACTGGGCTTGGAGAGACTTCAGGCCGCGGTGAACGAGGCTTACGCTTATGGGGCCATTGGCCGCAACATCTTCGGCAGCGGGTTCTCGGTGGATCTGGTTGTACATCCAGGTGCCGGCGCCTACATCTGCGGCGAGGAGACCGCGCTGCTCGAGTCGCTCGAAGGCAAGCGTGGATTCCCGCGGATCAAGCCCCCCTACTTCCCGGCGGTCATCGGCCTCTACGGCGAGCCGACCATCGTCAACAACGTCGAGTCGATGTCAAACATCCCCTGGATCGTGAACAACGGGGGAGCATCCTTCGCGGCGCTGGGCGTCGGGCGTTCCACCGGTACTCGCATTTTCGCCCTCGCCGGCCACGTCAACCGCCCGGGCAACTACGAGGTCGAGATGGCCAAGCTCACCTTCCGCGATCTGGTGGAGCGTCCCGAGTATGGCGGCGGCATGCGGCTCGGACGCCAGGTGAAGGCTTTCATCCCTGGTGGCGTATCCGCCCCGTGGTTTGCCCCCGACCAGCTCGACATACCTCTTAGCCAGGACGACGTCGCCAAGGCCGGTTCGATGCTCGGCTCAGGCTCGATCGTCATGATGGACGACCACACTTGCATGGTGAGGGCGGCCTGGCGCATTGCGAAGTTCTTCTGGCGCGAGTCCTGTGGCCAGTGCACTCCGTGCCGCGAGGGAAGCGGATGGATTGAGAAGATGATGCGCCGCATCGAGCAGGGGGCCGGTCGGGAGGCCGACCTTGATCTTCTGATGGACGCCTGCGACAACATCTCCCCAGGGGTCGCGTGGCCTCCTCAGCAGACGACGATCTGCGTGCTCGGCCCTTCTATACCATCCTCGGTGGCGTCGGCAATCCGGATGTTCAGGGACGAATTCTTAGTCCATATCAAGGAGGGTGGTTGCCCCTATGAGTAACGCTGAGACGCCGGCCAGCGTCCACATCACCCTCGACGGGGTCGAGATCGAGGCCAAACCGGGAGAGCTCATCATCGAGGCCGCCGAGCGGGCAGGGACGTTCATACCCCGCTTTTGCTACCACCCCCGCATGCGTTCGGTCGGCGTCTGCCGGATGTGTCTGGTGGAGGTCTCCGGGCCCCGCGGGTTCTCGCTTCAGCCGTCCTGCTACCTGCCGGTGGCCGAGGGGATGCAGGTCGTTACCAAGTCCGACAAGGTCAAGAAGGCCCAGGACGGGGTGTTGGAGTTCCTGCTGATAAACCATCCCCTTGACTGTCCAGTATGCGACAAGGGCGGCGAATGCCCGCTTCAGGATCAGACGCTGGCCTACGGCCCCGGGGAGTCCCGGTTTGTTGAGGAAAAGCGCCACTGGGAGAAGCCGATCGAGATCTCCAAGCTGGTGCTCCTAGATCGAGAGCGCTGCATCCAGTGCGACCGCTGCACCCGCTTTGCCGACGAGGTCGCGCGGGATGCGTTCATCGACTTCGCCGGACGTGGAGACAACACCGAGATCAGCACCTTCCCCGATAGGGAGTTCACCTCCTACTTCTCAGGCAACACGGTGCAGATCTGCCCGGTCGGCGCGCTTACCGCACGGCCGTACCGTTTCAAGGCGCGTCCATGGGACCTGGAGGAGGCGGAGAGCACCTGCACCCAATGCTCGCTGGGGTGCCGCATGGCGGTCCAGTTCTCCCGCGGTGAGGTCACCCGATTCGTGGGTATCGACTCTGACGTGGTGAACACTTCCTGGCTCTGCGATTTGGGCCGCTTCTCCTACGAGGCGCTTGACTCGGATAAGCGCCTGGTGGAGCCCAAGGTACGTTACCGCTCCGAGATGGCCGACGTTTCCTGGCGCGATGCGATCGCCCGCGTCGGTACCCACATTCGTAACTTCACATCCGGACACGGGGCCGGCTCAATCGCCTTCCTTGGTGGCGCGGGCTTCACCAACGAGGGCATCTACTCCTTCGTGAAGCTTGCGAAGACGGCCATCGGCACCAGCCTGTTCGATGCGGATATCGACGGCGGGGTCCCAGCCTCGGTGGTCTTCGCCACGCCGCGTGCAACCCTGGTGGAAGCGCTGGAAGCCAAGGTGCTGGTGGTGGCGAGCTCGGACGTGCGCGAGGAGCTTCCCGTGCTCTTCCTCCGCCTCAACGAGGCGGTGAAGAAGGGCCTGCGCATCATCGAGGTTTCCGAACTCGAGACCTCCATCTCTCCGCTGGCTACGGAGCGGCTCCCCTTCTCGGCGGCTCGGCTCGCGGCCTCGCTGCGGAGCGGCGGCGCGGCGGCGGAGCGCCTGGCGGCAGCGGTCAACGCATCCGCCGGCGACGCGGGTGAAGGAGCCGTCTTCCTGGTTGGCAAGTCCAACTTCGCCGATCCCTCTGCGGTCTATGGATCCTTGGCGTCGGTCTGCTCAAAGAAGTGGCCCGCGGCCAAGTTCCTCTTCTCCAACTCGCGCGCAAACATTTTCGGCGCCATGGATCTTGGGGCGGTTCCCGGTTGGCTGCCAGGCCGCGTAGCCGCGCCTGCCTCCGACGATGCCCGCGAAATAATTGCGCGCGCGGCCGACGAGCCAATGCTCCTCTTCCTGCTCGGGGTGGATCCTCTTGCCGATCTGCCCGATACCGCGTTGGTCAAGGCGGCTCTGGAAAACGCGACCGTGGTGGTCATCGACTCGTTCGAGAACTCCGCTACGGACTACGCCGATGTGATCCTGCCCCTCGCCGCCTTTGGCGAGTCCGCAGGGACCACGACCAATTTCGAAGGCAGAGTGACCCGTCTCGGGCAGGTGACCGTGCCCAAGGGGCAGGCCAAGCCGGACTACTTGATTGCCGCCGAAATCGCCCGTGAAATCGGGGCCCCCTCCGGCCGGACAGCTCCGGAGGCGATCTTCGCCGAGATGAGTGGCGAGCTGGCGCTCTACCGTGGCGTCTCGTATGCCGACCTTGCCTCGAACCGCTACCCGGATGGGCTTGTAGTTCCATTGGGGCGCAAGGCAATCTCCATCGGGTCGGGGCCACGAAAGCTCGATCCGATCGCCACTCCAGGACTTATCGCGCCGTACCATCAGGGGCCTGCAAAGCCATTCGCCAGCGAAGAAGCGGGTCCGGCTACAAAAGTCGACGGCGGAGCACCCTCTGTCTCTGCGCCGAACCTTCCTGAGTTCACGGTCGATGCCGCTGCGGTGAGCGCGCCTGTGGAGGGGAGGCTGAGACTCCTGCTGACCCGCAGGATGTACCGGCCAACTCCCCAACTGGCGGCGGCACCGATCCTGTCGCAGCTGACTGCGCAAGCAGAAGTTCGGGTGGCTCCGGCCACGCTCGAGTCGATCGGAGCGGCGGACGGTTCGGAGGTCAAGCTGACCGGGGATCACGGCGTGGAGGTTCTGGTAGTTGCGAGGGCGGACAAGGCGCTTCCTGAAGGCGTGGTACAGGGCAGGCTCGGTAAAGGGGCCAACCTTCTCCAGCTGGTCAGGTCGGGGTCTTGGGCCACGCACGTGAAAGTGGGGAGCAACTGATGGGTCAGGATCCGCTCTTTCTTGGCCACATATCAATAGGCGTCATCGTCATCGTGCTGGTGAAGGTTTTGGTGGCCTTCGCCGCGCTGATGGTTGCGGTGATGCTGATGATCTGGTTCGAGCGCAAGTTGATCTCGGATATGCAGAATCGCATCGGCCCCAACCGGGCCGGACCCTGGGGGCTATTGCAGACCCTGGCGGATGGTATCAAGCTCTTCTTCAAGGAGGACCTGATCCCCGAGAAGGCGGACCGCTTCGCCTTCAAGCTCGCGCCTTATCTGGTGCTGGTCCCCGCGCTCGTAGCTTTCACCATTGTGCCGGTCGGCGGTGTGGTTCACATCTTTGGGCACACGGTACAGCTGCAGGTAGCCGATCCGCCTATCGGGATTCTTCTCCTGCTCGCCATGTCCTCGATCTCCGTGTACGGCATAATGCTCGCCGGATGGTCCTCGGGCTCGAAGTATCCGCTGCTCGGCTCGGTGCGCGCCTCGGCCCAGATGGTATCGTACGAGGCCGCCATGGGCCTGTCCGTGGCTGCCGTCGTGCTGATCACCGGTTCGTTGAGCACGCGTGCCATCGTCACCTCCCAGGCCGGCGCATTCTTCCACATCTTCCCCAAGTGGAACATCATCCGGCTTGGGGTTGTCCCATTCCTTATCTTCCTGGTGGCGGCCACGGCTGAGCTCAACCGGCCGCCTTTCGACCTGACCGAGGCCGAGCAGGAACTGGTCGGCGGATATGTGACCGAGTACTCCTCGATCCGCTTCGCTCTCTTCTTCCTCTCCGAGTTCATGAACGCCATCACGATGTCAGCCGTGATCGTGACACTCTTCCTGGGCGGCCCGGACGGACCCAATCTGGGCGGCCCCTCGTTTATCTGGCCAATCCTGTGGTTCCTCATCAAGACCGGAGCGCTCCTCTTCTTCTACGTCTGGGTGCGCGCCGCCCTGCCGCGCCTTCGTTATGACCAGCTGATGGACCTGGGCTGGAAGCTGCTGATTCCGGGGGCGCTGGCATGGCTGCTGGTGGTCGCTGCAATGCAGGTCAGCCGGATTTACGGCCTGGTCCTCTTCGTCGTCTTCGCGGCGGCGGGGGCTGTCCTCTACAGGGCGATCATCATCGGGCGCGAGACCGGCTCCGAGTCCGAGGTGATCACGACCTTCCGCAAGCTACCGGCGGCGGAGCCGATCCGCCCCGAGGGAGATTGATGCCGAATGGGCGTTCTTGACGGCTTGAAGGGGTTCAAGGTCACGTTCAAGCAGCTGGCCGAGCCTCGGATCACCACGCAGTACCCGAAGGAGAAGCGGCCGAAGCCACCTCGCTTCCATGGGCGCCATGTACTCAACCGGTACGAGGACGGAATGGAGAAGTGCATCGGCTGCGAATTGTGCGCGGGCGTCTGCCCGGTCGGCTGCATCTACGTCCGGGGCAAGGACAATCCGGTCGAGGATCCGGTGTCCCCCGGGGAGCGCTACGGGTTCGTCTATGAGATCAACTTCCTGAGGTGTATTCACTGCGACCTTTGCGTTGAGGCGTGCCCGACCGAGGCGATCACCGAGTCCAAGCTTTTCGAGTTCTCGTTCACCTCGCGCGAGGATGCGATATATACCAAGGCGGAGTTGGTGGTTGACGACGACGGCAAGCCTCGCCAGCAGCCTTGGGAGGATTGGCGCGAAGGCGACGACAAGCTCGACTCGGGATGGATGCGAGCGACCTCGTCGAGCGGGGATCCCGACTACGAGGGCATCGTGCACTGGTCCAACGAGCTCGGCTACGGAACGCGCGCGCCGGAGCGGGGGCAGAGTGATCTCCCGCCCGAGCAGGCCACGCCGGAGTTCCTCGTTCGCGAGGTGATGGCCGACCGCATTCCGCGCAAGGCCGGCGGGAGGGTCCGGTAATGGAGCCCACATATTTGCTGGCCGCGATCGCCAAGCCGGACCTGATCACCTTTGCAGCCGCGGCGTTGATGGTGATCGGGGGTGCCTTCGGCGTTATCGCCTCGCGTAATCCGGTGCACTCGGCGCTTTCGCTGGTGCTCACCATGTTCGGCATCGCGGTGCTCTTCATCGAGCAGGACGCCCAGTTCCTGGCGGCTGTTCAGGTGATTGTCTACGCAGGTGCAATTGTCGTGCTCTTCCTCTTCGTGATCATGCTGCTCGGCGTGGACCGCCAGGAGGTCTTCGGGCGAGAGTCCTTGCGCGCCCAGAGGCCGTTGGCAGCGGCAGCGGGCGTGATCGCCTTGGGTGAGGTGCTCCTGCTGGCGAGGACCACCTGGGCTACCGGGGCCCATGCGGCGAATGGCCCGGTGGGCAACTCGTACGATAACGTGCAAAGGATCGCGGCGGAGGTCTTCTCCACCTACCTGCTGCCCTTCGAGGCGACGGCGGTCCTCTTGGTCATCGCGGTTCTGGCCGCGGTCTACCTGGCACGGCGTGTGGTTACGACCAACGCCGAGGAGGAGGACTCCAAGATGGTCGAAGGAAAGGCGGTGGATAGGTGAGCGTCCCTGGTAGCTGGTACCTGATCCTGGCGGCGGTTCTCTTCTCGCTGGGAATAATCGGGGTGCTCGTCCGGCGCAACGTCATCGTGATGTTCATGTGCATCGAGATGATGCTCAACGCGGTCAATCTCACATTCGTCACCTTCGCGCGGATGCTGGGCGACATCGCCGGTCAAGTGCTCGTCTTTTTCGTGCTCGTCGTGGCGGCGGCCGAGGTCGTCGTGGGCCTCGGAATCATCGTCTCCATCTTCCGCCGGCGTTTGGGTGCTACGGCCGACGACCTACACATCTTGAAGGGTTAGCATGCGAGGACTTGTCTTTCTGATACCGGGGCTTCCGCTCCTCGGCTTCGCCATCAACCTTCTCTTCGGGAGATATCTGCCCAAGCGCCTGGTCGGCTGGCTGGCCACTGCGGTGGTGGGCGGCGCATTCGTCATCGCCATTATCGAGTACCTCCACCTCCTGTCAATGGGGGTGCCGCGCCTGGAGACCGGCAACCTTTTCACCTGGTTCCAGGTGGGCGGGTTGAAGATCGCCTGGGGCTTCTATCTCGATCCCCTCTCGGCGGCGATGATTCTCTTCGTCACCGGCGTCGCCGCGCTGATCCACGCCTACTCGATCGGGTACATGGATCACGACCCGCGCTTCAGGACGTTCTTCGTCTACTTGAACCTCTTCGTCTTCTCGATGTTGACCCTGGTTCTGGCGAACAACTTCGTCCTCACCTTCCTGGGCTGGGAGGGGGTCGGCGCCTGCTCGTACTGGCTGATCTCCTTCTGGTTCCATCGCAATACCGCCGCTGCGGCGGGGAAGAAGGCATTTATCGTCAACCGGATCGGTGACTTCGGGTACATGGTGGGCATGTTCCTGCTCTTCAAGGTCACCGGTACGTTGAACTACACGGGCGCCTTCAATGCCGCCCACCACGGGGTCATCTCCTCGACGGATGCGACCGCCATCGCCCTTCTCTTCTTCGTGGGCGCGGCCGGCAAGTCGGCCCAGATCCCACTCTTCGTTTGGCTGGTGGACGCGATGGAGGGCCCGACCCCGGTCTCCGCCCTGATCCACGCGGCCACCATGGTCACCGCGGGCGTTTATCTGATGGCCAGGATCTCGCCGATCCTTCATCTCTCCGCGAGCGCCGGAACGGTCATTGCCATCTTCGGCGTGGCCACGGCCTTCGTGGCGGCCGCCGCGGCTACGAGCCAGAATGACATAAAGAAGGTTCTCGCCTACTCGACCGTCTCGCAGTTGGGTTACATGTTTCTGGGGATCGGGTCGGGAGCCTACGTCGCGGCGATCTTCCTCATGATCACACACGCCTTCTACAAGGGGCTGCTCTTCCTCGGGGCTGGTTCGGTCATCCATTCCATGCACGACGAGCAGGACATCAAGAAGATGGGCGCCCTGTACAAGCTGATGCCGATCACGGGATTCACATTCATCATCGCCTGGCTTTCGATCGCGGGCTTGCCTCCTTTCTCGGGTTTCTTCTCCAAGGGCGACGTTCTGTTGGGGGCATACTCCAAGTCTCCCTGGCTGTGGGCACTGGGCGCCTTGACCGCGGTTTTGACCGCCTACTACATGGGCCGCGAGGTTTATCTGGTCTTCTTCGGGGATGCTCGCTATGCAAAGGCTCTGGCGGGTTCGGATCATCATGCCCAGCCTCATGAGTCCCCTGCGATCATGACCGTCCCACTGGTCGTCCTCGCGGTCGCCTCGGTGGTCGCCGGCGTTCTCAACTTGGGCTTCACCTCCTCGACGGATTTCCTTGCGAACTGGCTGTCGCCGGTCTTCGGTTCCGCCGAGACCGCCTTGGGCTTCGGGACTGGGACACGAGCGATCCTGGAGACCGGAGATGCGGTCTTCGCAATCGTCGGCATTCTCTTGGCGTGGCGTGCTTGGGCCTCGCGGTCCGAAAACGCCTCGCTCGAGCCACGCTTCCTGGTCAAGGCATGGGGAATCGATCTCTTCCTGGACAAGGTCTTCTCTGGCGGTTCACAGGTTCTTGCCCGCTCGATGAACTCGGTTGTGGACAACGCCCTGATCGACGGTGCGGTGAAGGGGACCGGGACCCTGGTGGCAGGTACTGCGGGCCAGGTCCGCAAGTTGCAGAGCGGTTACGTCCGCTCCTACGCGCTGGTGATCAGCTTCGGGGTGGTTCTGATCCTCGGCTTCGTGCTCACAAGGGCGAGCTTCTAATGGGTGCGCTTCAGGTCTCTGGATGGATAGCGGTGGTGGAAATTGAGTTCTGAGCTACAAGTGCTGGTACTGCTGCCCGCTATCGCGGCGCTGGTGGCGGCCCTGATCCCCAAGAGCGCAAGGGGCAAGGCGGTGTATCCGCTGGCGATCATTGTTTCCGTGGTGGAGGCGGTTCTGGCCATCGTTCTCGCCGTCCAGTTCAAGCCCGGAGTTGCCGGATACCAGGGGGTCTCTTCCTACAACTGGATACCGACCTTCGGGATCTCCTGGAGGCTGGGAGTTGACGGGATCTCCATATTCCTGGTGGTCCTGACCGCCATCATCTTCCCGCTTGCCCTATTAGGGGCACGAGAGCGCGTCAACGGGCACAGCTTCGCGGCGTGGATGCTCCTGCTTGAGGCGGCCTGCATGGGCAGCTTCGCCAGTCTGGACCTCTTCGCATTCTTCGTCACCTTTGAGCTGACCCTCATCCCGACCTACTTCCTCATCGGCTCCTGGGGCTACGAGCGAAGCGGCGCAGCGGCGATCAAGTTCTTCGTCTACACCTTCCTCGGATCCGCGCTTCTTCTGGTAGGAATGCTTGCGCTGGTCTTCATCCATGACAGCCAGACCGGTGTGATGACCTTCAACATCTCGCAGCTGGCCCATACCCGTCTCTCTTCAACCACAGAGGACTGGCTCTTTCTCGCCTTCACGGCTGCATTCGCGGTCAAAGCCCCGATCTTTCCCTTCCACACATGGTCACCTGACGCCTACAGACAAGCCCCAACCGCAGGAGTCGTGGTTCTCGCGGCGATCATGGCCAAACTCGGCACCTACGGCATTCTGCGCTTCGACTTTACGCTCTTCCCGCGCGCGGTCGTGACCTTCGGTCCGCTGCTTCTGACGCTGGCGGTGATCGGCATCATCTACGGAGGCGTGGTGGCGGCGGCCGAAAGCGATATCAAGAGGATGCTCGCCTATTCGTCGCTGAGCCACATGGGCTTCATCGTGCTGGGCATTTTCGGCCTGAGCCGCGCAGGCGTGGCGGGCGGTGTGCTGCAGATGATCAACCACGGCGTGTACACCGCCGCCTTGTTCCTGCTGGTCGGCTATCTCTTCTACTCCACTCATGCCTTTGACATGGATTCCCTGGGCGGGTTGCAGTCGCGGGCGCCGGTGATGGCAGGTATCTTCACGCTCTTCGTCATGTCCTCGATCGGCCTCCCCGGCCTGTCCGGTTTCGTGGGCGAGTTCCTGATCCTGGTGGGCGGATTCTCGACCCACCGCTGGTGGGCGGTGGTGGGCACCTCCGGCGTGGTCATCGGAGCGATCTACATGCTCTGGGCGTATCAGCGGGTGTTCCATGGAACTCCCAAGGAACCCGGCCTGATCCCGGAAGAGCGGGCGGTGGACCTGAAGCGGTCCCAGATCCTGGTTCTGGTCCCGCTGATCGTGATCGTGATAGCGCTCGGCGTCTATCCGCGGCCAATTCTTTCGCGCATTAGCCCGACGGTGGATGCCCTGGTCGCCCATGTCCAGGCCGCACAGCCTGGGCCATCAGCAGCTGCGCATACCCAAGCAGGAAGGGGCTGAAGCTCACATGGAGCAGCTATTCGCAGTGATCTCATCCGGACCGGCGATCACCTTCCCCACCATCTCCTACAAGGCGATCGGTCCGGAGATTGTGCTCGTGGTTGGGGCGCTGGTGGTCATGCTCACCACCTCGCTCTTACCATCTACGCGCCACACCCGCACCCCGTCGATCCTGGCCGCGCTAGCTGCCCTGATCGCCTTCGCCGATTCGGCCACCATGTGGGCGAACTTCGCTGACCATGGTCCGTACCGGGCCATAGCCTCGTCGCTCACCATCGACGGCTTTGCCGTCTTCATGCTGGTGACCATCTCGGCCGCCACCTTCCTGGGCACCCTGCTGGGATCCGCGTACCTTTCCGAGGGCCGTTCCGGCACCGGGGAATTCCAGGGGCTGTTGCTGCTTTCGGCCTCCGGTGCGATGCTTCTGGCGAGCGCCGGGGATCTGATCGTGATCTTCCTCGGCCTCGAGATTCTCTCGATCGCCCTCTATGTCCTTGCCGGCTTCGAGAAGCGCTCCGGCGCATCGGGCGAGGCTGCGTTGAAGTACTTCATCCTTGGTGGATTTTCCTCCGCGCTATTCCTCTACGGGATCGCCCTCACCTACGGGGCCACCGGCTCCACCAACATCGCCAAAATCGCTGGATTCCTGGCCTCGAATTCGATCACGTCCAATGGCGTGCTGCTGGCCGGTATGTCGCTGCTTATCGTGGGTCTTGGCTTCAAGGTGGCTGCGGTTCCCTTCCATCTCTGGACGCCTGACGTCTATCAGGGGTCTCCTTCGGCGTCAGTCGGCTACATGGCCGCGGTGGCAAAGGCGGCCGGCTTCGCGGGATTGCTTCGCATCCTGGTCTCGGCCTTCCCCACCTTGCGCCTCGATTGGCAGCCGATCATTTGGGCACTGGCGGCACTTACGCTGCTGGTCGGCGCAGTGCTTGCTGTTGTCCAGAACGATCTGAAGCGTATGCTCGCCTACTCTTCGATCAACCACGCCGGCTTCGTCCTGCTCGGCGTGGAGGCCGCAACCAGCAAAGGCACTTCGGCTTCGATCTATTACCTACTGGCCTACGCCTTCATGGTCGTCGCGACCTTCGCCATCGTCAACTCTTTCGAGGATCGCGAGACCGGGCGAGTGCCGCTGGAGAACCTCCGTGGGCTCGCGTCGCGCAATCCGGGGATCGCTTTTTTCCTGGCCGTTCTCCTGGTTGCCCAGGCCGGAGCACCTTTGACCACCGGTCTTGTGGCCAAGTTCGCTGTTGTCTCGGCCGTAGTGGCGGCGCACTCCTACGTTCTGGCCGTGATCGCCATGCTCTCCGCCGTGATCGCGACTTTCTTCTATCTCAGAGTGGTGGCGGTGGCCTACGCGCGCGGGCCCAGGCGGCGTTCCCTGGTTCGCCAGCCGCAGGTGGCAATGGCCGCCACGACCGGCGTGGCCAGCGAAGGAGAGACCGAGGTGGCCTCGGCCCCTCTGGCCGAGAAGGTATCGCTTCCGGTCGAAGCACAGATAGTGGTGGGCATCGGCGTGGCCGGCACGGTCATCTTCGGCATCTTCCCCAACTACATCCTGCACATGGCGGAGATGGCCAAGGTGCTCCTGTAAGGAGCGGTAATTCAGCTTTTGGCGCGAATCCCGAGGCGCCGCTCAAGTTCCCTGAGAGGCATGGGCTTGCCAAACAGGTAGCCCTGGGCGGCGTCGCAGCCCAGGGCCGTGAGCCTCGAGTACTGGAGCTCGGTCTCCACTCCTTCGGCCACCGTGCGGATGCCGAACGTTTGCCCGAGAGTGACCGCGGAGGAAACGATCGCCTCGTCGCCTGCATCTGAGCCGAGTCCCGATATGAACGACCGGTCCAGCTTCATCTCGGTGAAGGGCAGCTTGCGCAGGTAGGTCAGCGAGGAGTAGCCGGTCCCGAAGTCATCGATGGCCAAGCCGACGCCCAGATCGCGGAGCCGGCGCATTTGTGCGGTGGCAACCCCGAGGTCGGCCATGAGGTCGGTCTCGGTTACCTCGAGCGTCAGCCGGCCGGGCTCGAATGACGAGGCGGCGATCATCTCGGTCACCAGGTTGGGAAAACCGGGTTGCAGCAACTGGTGCCCCGAAACGTTGACACTCAAGGTGAGATCCAGCCCTTGGGCGCCCCATTCGCCAAGCGTGCCGCGGGCCTGTTCGAGCATCATGCGCCCGATATCCGAGACGATCCCGACCCTTTCGGCGGTCGCAAGGAACTCGGATGGGGGGACGAGGCTTCCTTGAACCCGCTGCCACCGCACCAAGACCTCGGCGCCGACGGTGGTGCGGCCCGCAAGTGAGACCTGAGGCTGGAAGTGGGCGATGAACTCGCGATTGAGCACTGCTCGGTGCAGGGCCATCTCGAGGTCGATGCTGGCCGAGGCGCGGTCACGGTCGAGCCGCACGGTCACGAGCGGGTCATGGGCCTGCGTACCGCTGTCGTTTCGCGACCTGGCAGACGCGCGGGAGAGCAGGTCCTCGGCTGAGCACCCCTCCGCTCCCCGGGCAGCGCCGATTTTGAAAGTGGCGAATACTTCGCCTCCGGATGTAAGTATCGGCCTGCGTAGCCGTTCAGACAGCAGTTCGGCGCGCCGTTCCAGATCGTGCTTGCCCTCGATGCCAAGTAGGAGGAGCGAGAAGTCGTCGGTACCAAGACGAGCCGCGATCTCGCCGGCCCGGGCGGATGAGACGAGGCGGGCGGCCAGCTCCTGGATGATTTCGTCCGCGATGGTCGGTCCCAGTGCCACCCGGATCCGTTCGAGCCTTGTGACCTGGATCGCGAGGAGGCCCACTGTCTCGGGGTTACGGCGGCCAAGCGCCTGTTCCAGGCGCCCGGTGGCCAGGCCTAAGTTCGGCAGGCCGGTTATTCCGTCATAGAGCGCGACGTGGTGGGCGAAGCCCTCCATCTCCTCCAGGCGGGATGCGTTCCTCAAGATAAGCAGCACCGTATCCGGTGCGGAGTGGGCAGATGACAGGGCGCGTGCGGAAATCTCCACCGGCAGAGGCGTTCGACCGGGCCGTTCGACCCTACCGGTGAGGCGGGCCCCTCCGTCCGCGGCAAGCATCTCGAGAAAGGCGGGCGAGAAGAGAGGCGGGCTGCACGAGACATAATTCAGCCAGCCGCGCCTGGCCTCCTCGCCACCATCGGGAACCGAGAGCGAGGCGAGCGCCTCGGGGTTGGCGTGCACCAGCCGGCCACTGAAGTCGGCCAGTACGACCGCGTGCTCGAACGCAGAGATGGTCGCGGCCGCCAGTTCTTGGAGCCAGGTGCGGGTGACAATCGCGTACAGGGCTTCCAGAGTGTGCAAGAAGGTTTCGAGCTGGTCGAAGTGCTCAAAGGAGTCGCGGCCGTCGAGGTCTTCCCATAGTGCGAAGACCAGTCTCGGTAACGCGTCCTCTCCGGCGGCGACCGCCTCGAAGAGGAGCGGTTCCCGTCCGGCGTAGCCGGCCGCCCATCGGCGCAATTGTTCGCGATCGAAGACCTTGGTAAAGCCGAGAGCCAGATCAGCGCTGATCGGAGTCCCGTGTGCGGAGTCGTCCTCATGCCCCAGGGCCAGTGACGAGCCGTCCTCGAGTTGGGTGAAGAAGTCGCAGCGTGCACCGGGGAGGAGACCGTCGGCAATTCGACAGGCGGCACGAAGGAAATGAAGGGGCGTGCGCGCGGACGCTCCCGCGCTGACCAGGTCGACAAGCCAGGACTCCGCGACGGGTACGCCCGCTTTCACCTCGGTGTCCACCGCCGTGACCAGTATCTCGCTCACCCCGTCACCGCTGGTTGAGACCAGCGGGAGCAGGTGAAGCCGGATTGGTGCGCCCGGCCCGCCGCCTGGTTGGGCCTTGGCCATGGATGCGGCCACTGGTCCCACCAGGCGCTTCTCGGAAAGGAGCGTGTGCAGGATGCCTTCGGTGTCGTCGAGCCTGAGCAGATCGAATAGGTTGGTGTCTTGCAAACTTGCCGGTGGGATTCGCAGCAAGGTGCAGAGGTCCCGGTTTGCGTGCCGAATCCTTCCGTCCGGGCCGAGCGTCGCCCCCGGCCCACCTGAGGCGAATAGCAGTGCCCGCAGGTCATGCTGCAGCTTTGCGAGCTCATGGCGCCCGAGAGAGAGATCGTGGCGCGCTCGTGAGAGCTGCCGGGCGATGGCGTCACGCCTCGAGGCGTCGCGCACGACGGCCAGGCAGCCGGCGACCTCGCCCATCTCGAAGGGGAGCAGCGCAATGTCCACCGGGACCTCGGAGCCGTACTTGGTCAGCAGGCCGATCTCAAGGCCGGGGCCCATGGGGCGAGCGGCGGGAGATTGGACATAGCTTTCCCGCAAGTATGCGTGGCGCTCGCGCCGGCTTAGGGCGACCAGGAATTCCACGGGCCGCCCTTCGAGGTCTTCGGTTGTGTAGCCCGCAAGCTCGGCAACGGCTCTGTTCGCCTTGCGGATCAGGCCGTCGTTGTCCATGAAAAGCAGGCCGTCCGGAAGCGGGTGGGATAGTTCCGGTGCCGCCACCGTCGGTGCGTCTATTCCGTCCCGGCCGGTGCACGCCTTGGTCGCCTCAAAGTCCTTTCTCACGCCAGGCCTCTCATGGGTTCGACTCCTTGACGCTCAGGCGGTTTCGCCCCGAGGACTTTGCCTTGCAGAGCGCCTCGTCCGCCGCACGTAGCGCCGATCGCCCCTTACCGCGCGAGGCTCCCACCGAAACCGTGATGGTGCTGGAGAACCTGCGCCAGCGCAGGTAACGATCGCTGAAGGCGCCCAAGGCACTGAGGATCTGTCCGGACCAGGCGATGGGGAAGAGGACGGCGAACTCGTCGCCGCCGATGCGGAAGGCGTTGCCCCGCCCGTTGGTCGCCTCGGAAAGTGCGGTGGCGACGGCAACCAGGCAGATGTCCCCTGTTTCGTGCCCGAAGCTGTCGTTCACGTACTTGAGGTTGTCCACGTCGACTATTGCCACCCAGAACTCCTCCCCGCAGGCCTCGGCGAGGCTGACCATCTCGGCGAAGCGCTCTTCGAAGGCGCGGCGGTTGGGGAGCTGTGTGAGGGCGTCGATTCGCGAGATGCTCTCCAGGTCGACCTGGCGGTTGAGGGAACGGTAGTTGGCAATGAGCAGTGAGATGAAGACGATGATTCCCGTCGCGACCGCGACGATCATGTGCGCCGTCGCATGCGGCAAGGTGTCGAACAGGGGGGAGGTGTAGCGATATGCCTTGTTGTCCGAGTCCTGGACTCCCGTGACCAGCATTACGCCCAAGGCGTAGGGGGTGGCGAGCCAGATCGGGAAGGCCAGGATCCCGAAGACGACCCAGCAGACCGAGATGATCATGATCGGTGAGTCCAGGCCGCCGGTCACGGCGAGGGCGGTGAATAGCACCGGCAGGTCGATCAGGAGTGAGATCGCCAGCCATTTCCGGTCGGGGTGGCGCTTGATCGAGCGCAGAAAAGGGAGCTGAACCGCAAGCGCAAGAGTGAACGTGGCGATGAAGGGGCCGCCCATTCTTGCCGTGGTAACTTGCGACCGGGAGACCGCAACCGCCATCAGCAGGAATGCTCCCAAGCGCCCGAGGAGCACCGAAACGGGGGGCAGCACGGTGTCGCTCCCCGCAAGCCGCCTCGCCGCCCAACTCCATTTGCTCGAATCCAGGAGGGCGGCGTCAATGTGAGAGATCAGCTTCATCGCCCTTTGCCCTCCGAGGTAAAAAGGCGGTTGGAAGCTTCAAAATATTTCGAATTGCGGTTAGAATTTTTGGCACGACCGCCGCCAAAGACTCCTCCGGTCCGGCGCCGGGCCTCTGCACCTGGTGGCGAGCTTTCGGAGCAGAGCAGTTGGCAGCGTGGCGTAACAGATCGGGTCTGAGCGAACTCGGAGGAATCGTTGCAGCTGGTCGCTACGCGCCGCCTCGACGGTAGCCTGCGGGTGCTGATGGCTCTTGCGGCGACCCGAGGCCGCATGACCCATGCGCAGGAAATTGCCGACGCCACGGGTCTCGACGTCATTGCGGTTCGCCAGCTCACCCGGGTGTTGGAGCGAGCACGCTTCATCACCTCCAAGAGCGGTCCAGCCGGGGGGTACTGCATGGCCGAGGACCCGGCTTCGATCTCGGTAATGGCCGTGGTGGACGCGGTCGAAGGCAGGATTGATCTCGGGCATTGCAGCCTGCGTGGAGTCGACTGCCCTGAAATGGGTGTCTGCGCCTTGCACGTCCCGTGGGAGCGAGGTGCCGGGGCAATGAGGACGTCGCTCGAGTCCCTGACTCTCTCCGACCTGATTGGGCAGTACCGCGCGCTCGAAGGTGCGTAAGGGCCCCGGCCTGCTGCGGGCCGGGGGTGATATGTCGCCAATCGGCTCCAGTTCCCCGGTTGTGCCCCCCTCTGCGTAGCTGACCGCACTTCGCACTTCCTTTCCGATTCAGCGACACTTTCGCGACGCCTGCTGCCGCACTTTCCCGCCCCCCTGTATGCAATCCTCTACCTATCGGAGGGTTGCATTGTGATATTTAGAATCTAAAGATATATCAAAGTGTTTTAAGGGTCTGGTCAGATGGGAGAGGAATTTCGGGAACGAACCATTCGCGCTGGAATGGCTTGGCTCGATTAAAACCACTTCAGCGCGGTAATAAAAGCTTTCGATTGTGCCGGCAGGGCCGCACCGTGCCGATGACGGCGGATACGCTCGGGTATCCGCTGGCTTTCTCAGGATGCGCCCAGCGCCAACGACGATTGCCTCGATTGCATTCAAATGGAGCGCATGCGTGACTTTCTTCGAAACGCCTCCCCGGCGATAGCATTGAGCCGGGTGCGCCACCGGACGATATCGGGAGCGCGTCGAGAAGAGCGGGGCTTTATGGGGGCTGGTAGGCATACGGCGACGCCGATTACACGGTCCGATGCCGGCGGCCGGCATCTCGCGCTGGCCATGGCCGTAGTGATGACAGGGGTTCTGATAACTGCGGTGGACACGACGATCGTCGTTCTCGCACTCCCTGAGATTCAGCACAGCCTGCGCATATCGCTGGCATCGGTGGTCTGGGTGGTTATCGGCTATCTGTTGGTGATCACTCTCCTGGCGACCCAGGTGGGGAGGCTGGGTGACATGTACGGCAGGGTCCGGATGTACCAGGCCGGCTTCCTGATCTTCATCGTCGGCTCAGCGGCCTGCGCCCTTTCATGGAACGAGACGTCGATCATCGGCTTCCGGATCCTGCAAGGGCTGGGTGGCGCTTTGGTTTCCTCCAATAGTGGGGCGGTCATCGCCGACCTTTTCCCGCCCTCCCAGCGGGGCCGCGCCTACGGCTTCAACTCGGTCGGCTGGAGTCTCGGCGCGGTTCTGGGGATCGTTCTCGGCGGCGCGATCGTCACCTACGTCTCTTGGCGCTGGATCTTCTGGATCAACGTCCCTATTGGACTCGCCGCGCTGGCGCTGGCGGTCAAGGTGCTGCATGATGTGGGCGAGCGCCGTCGCCACAAGCTGGACATCGTGGGCATGGTGCTCCTCGGAGCAGGCCTTTTCGGCGTGCTTTGGGCAGCGACCCGGCTGACTTCGGAGAACCTGGACCCAACCATAACCGGCCTTTTCATCGGCGGGCTGGTGCTGGTGGTACTCTTCGCCCTGTATGAGAAGCGCCGGACCGAGCCGATGCTGGACCTGTCCATCTTCTCGATACCGACGGTTACACCCACCCTGCTTGCGTCCCTGTTTCAAGGGCTTGCAAACTACGCGGTATTGTTCCTGGTCATCATGTACCTCCAGGGCCCACGAGGGCTGTCACCTCTCAACGCCTCGCTCCTGCTGGTCCCCGGCTATATGCTTGGCGGCGTGATCGGTCCCTTCGCCGGCCGCCTCGCCGACCGCACCGCACCGGTGGTGCCTGCGACCATAGGTTTGGCGGTGCAGGTGGTGGCCATGGTGATGTACGCCCATTTGAAGGTGGACACCAGCCTGGTGCTAGTGGTGGTGGCCAGCGTGGTGAACGGCGCCGGCTCCTCGAGCTTCTTCCCGGCCAACAACTCTGCGGTGATGAAGGCCGTTCCCGCGACGCGCTTCGGCATCGCATCGGGGATGCTGCGTACCTTTGCGAACGTCGGCATGGTTTTCTCCTTCGCCGTGGCGATCCTGGTTGCATCCCACAGCATCAGCCGAGGCCTGGCCTTTGCCATCTTCGTGGGCTCGGCAAAGCTGAGTGGCCAACTCGCGGTTGCATTCACCGACGGTCTGCACACGGCCTTCTACACCTCGGCCGGCCTGTTGGTACTCTCCGCCGTCTTCTCGGCGACCCGCATCCGCCATGGCACCGGGCGTTCGGCTCGCGTTACTGCATGATGAAGTTGGTGAAGTAGAGTTCGTCCACCGTGGCCTTGGTTCCGGGGATGGTCTTCAGAAGAGCGTCCAGACGGGTCTCGATCTGATTCCGCAGCTCGCCCTTACCCGAGGGCGAGAGCAGCGCGTTGTATGACCAGCCCGAGAGGGTTTCGATCACCATGTTGGTGATCTGGGGCTGGTCGGTCTTCAGTTCCGCCGAGGTCACGTCCCCTGCCACGACCACGGTCATCTGCTCCTGGATGATGTGGCCATCACTGAGGTTGGTGGTTATCGGGCCGATGTCGTAGTTCACCGGCTGCTGGACAGCCGCCTTGGCGGGCTTGGAACTCAGCATTCCCATGCCGAAGTAGGCGCCCGCCCCGGCGACCAGGAGTACCGGGACCGAGATGAAGACGAGCTTTTTCCGCCTGCCCCCCTTCTGATGGTCGGGCTTTTCCCCCTTCTTGGCATCCTCGGCGGCCTTATCCTTGGCCATGGGTACCTCCTTGTCCTTGCTGCGGCTACAGTCCGGGCGGTTGCGAGCTGAGAATGACGATGTCCACCCGCCGGTTCTCGGCCATGTTGGCGGGACTGGTGTTGGGAACCACGGGATGCGTTTCTCCGTATCCGGTGGCCGATAGGCGGTTGGGGCTGATCCCGTCGACTCTCTCCAGGCGGAGCAGCACGTCGACCGCTCTCATGGCCGAGAGTTCGAAGTTGGAGGAGTAGGGGCCTCCCACTATCGGCTGGTTGTCGGTGTAGCCCTCGATCGAGATGTCGTTGGGCAGTGGCGCGATCACCGACGCCACCGCGTCAACCACCGAGTTGCCGGCGGCCTCCAAGGTGGCGGAATCCGTGGCGAAGAAGACGTGGTCGGAGAGGATTCGAACCACTACACCGCGGGCGGTGACGAAGACCTGAGCGCTGCCGGAGACCCCGCGCCTGGCCAGCGCAGCCCGGATCTGGTTGGCGAGAGCCGTACTCGACTCGGCTGAGTTCGGCGCCGCCGCCGAGCGCGACAGGCTGGCTAGTGCGGGGCCGAACATCGCGGCCGGCCTGGCGAAAAGCGAGACCTGAGGCATCAGGCCGCTCGACTTGGGAAGTATCGAGTGCTGGCTGTCCGAGGCGAAGCTCTGGACGATACCCGTCTTGAATTCGAGGTACTTCTTCAGGTTGATGCTGCTCATGGAAAACAGCACGACAAAGAGTGCGAGGAGGAGGGTGATCATGTCGGAGTAGGTGAGTAACCAGCGCTCGGAGTTCTCCGCTTCCTCGTGGTGCCTGCGCAGCCGGGCGCTACTCATGCGGCCTGCTTTTTTGTCCTGGTGGTCTGGCTCGCCGCCCGCTCTCTCGGTGCGAGGTAGGAGAGAAGCTGCTCCTCCAAGGCGCGCGGGCTGGAGCCGGACTGGATGGCCAGCACCCCGCTGATGATGATCGAGCGAGTCTGTACCTCCAGCTCGGAGATGCGTGTGAGCTTGGTCTCGATGGGCAGCCAGAAGACGTTCGCACTCATCACTCCCCACAGCGTGGCCGAGAATGCGCTGGAGATTGCCGGGCCGAGGGTGTTCGGGGAGGAGAGATTGGCCAGGACGTGGATCAGGCCGATGACGGTTCCGAGGATGCCGATGGTGGGCGCGTAGCCGCCCATCGACTTGAAGAACCGGGCGCTTGCCTTGTGGCGGGCCTCCATCGCCTCGATCTCGGCCTCCAGGAGGTCACGTATGCGCTCGCTCTCGACTCCGTCCACCGCCAGCTGCACCGCCTTCTTGAGGAAGGGGTCGTCCACGCTGCGGACCGCGTTCTCCAGGGCCAACACCCCTTCCTTGCGCGCAATGTCGGCAAAGCGCACCATGTCGGCGATGCTTTGATCCGGCGAGGAAACCTTTGCCAAGATCGCGGACTTGAGTGCCCCGACCAGGTTGCCAAGGTCCTTCAGGCGGACGCCGGCCAGCGAGACCCCGATCGTCCCTCCGAGCACCAGCAAGATGGCCGGCGGGGCGATCAAGGACGCAGGGTTGCCCCTGTCCAAGACCATCGACACCAGGATCGCTATCAGTGCGACAACGATTCCGATCGGCGTTGCGAAATCCATTTCCTATGCGCCTTCCCTAGTCTCTTGAGCGCCTTGTTCAGCCGCCGCCGTCGTCATCCATCAGGTGCAGCTTGCTCGAGTTGGGTTCGTCCGCGGGCCGGTTGGCCCGGCGGATTATGGAGGCGCGATACTCGACGATCCGCTCGAGCAGCTCCTCGACTGGCTCGGCGACTACGTAGTGCGCGCCTCCGACGAGAGTTATGACCGTGTCCGGGGTGGACTCGATCCTCTCGATCAGCTCCGCGTTTATGGCCATGGTGGCGCCCTGAAGGCGCGTAACCCTGATCATGGGTCTCCTGCTCCGATGAACGCCCTATATATCGGCAGGAATCAGCCTGCCCTTAGGCCATGCTTCTTGCGTTGCTTACGCCGTCTGTACCAGGTTTTGCAACACGGTCGCGGTGGTGGAGACGACTTTGGTGTTCGCCTGGTAGGCCGTCTGGGCGACGATCAGGTCGGTGAGCTGGGTGCCAAGGTCCACATTCGAGCCTTCCACCGCACCGCCGACCAACGTTCCACGTCCGCCGGCGCCCGCGGTTCCGAGCTGGGCGGCACCGGAGTTGACCGTGGCCTGGTAACTCAGCCCGCCGACCTTGGCCAGCCCTTCATTATTGGCGAAGGTGGCGATAGCCACCTGGCCAAGGGCCTGGGATCGCCCATTGGAGTAGTTCCCGGTGATAGTGCCGTCGGATCCGATGGTGAAGCCGTTCAGCGAGCCCGAGGGGAAGCCATCCTGGCTGGTCACTTGGATCGACGATGTCCCGGCGAACTGGGTTACCGCTTGGGGCGTGCCGGGGGCGGGGAAGTCGAGGTTCATGGAGTACCCGGCCGGCAGGTCGGGGTATCCGGTGAAGCCCGAAAGGGTGATCGGCGCTGACGAGGTCAGCTGCCCGGAAGTGGGATCGAAGCTGATGGTGGTGCCGGTGGGCGTGAGGGTATCGGTCCCGCCTCCAGGGTTTGGCGCGGTGGCCACGACGCTCCAGGTGTCCGGAGTGGTGGTGGCGGCGAAGGTGATGGTGATGGGGATTTGGCCGCCGAGGGAGTCGTACGCGGTCACGGTTGCGGTGTAGGAAGGCGGAGTCCCGGTGCCGCTCCAGGTCGGCAGGTTGCCTCCCAAGGTGATGTTCTTGGTGACCTGGGGGTTCGCCGCCTGGCCCTGTGGAATTACCAGGTTGGAGAGGGGGCCGGAGGTGTTGATCTGGCCGTTGGCGCCGGGGACCCAGCCCTGCACGACCTGGCCCTCGGGTGTGACCAGCTCGCCGAGTGCGTCGAGCTGCAGGTTTCCCGCCCGGGTGTAGTAGGTGCTGCCGCCCTGGCTGGTCACCAGGAAGCCCTGCCCCTGGATGGCCAGGTCGGTCTGCACCCCGGTCTGCTGTATGGTCCCTTGGGCGAAGTTGGTGAGAGTGGAAGCCACTCGCACGCCCGAGCCGATTTCGATTGGATTCGTGCCGCCGGTTACACCCGGTACCGGTGAGCCGGCCCCTCCCGCCTGCTGATAGAGCAGGTCGGCGAATTGGACGTCGGAGGACTGGTAGCCGACCGTGTTGACGTTGGCGATGTTGTTGCCGATCGTGTCCAGCATCGACTGATTTGCGTCGATCCCTGAGATGGCGGCGGAGAGAGAGCGGGTCAAGTTGGGTTCCTTTCGTTGGGCTGTTTGATGGAGCGTTCAGGGGCCGGATCAGCCGGCCAATCCGTGACTAGCTGACGGAGGTGATGGCGCTGAGGGGCACTTGGCTTCCGTTGACCATGAGCGTCGGAGTCCCGGAAACCATCTGGACGGACGACACCGTTCCGGACTGGGTGGCCGATGTGCCGGGCAGCTGGTACGAGACCTGCTTGGAGAGCATCGAGACCGCCTGTGAAAGCTGCTGGCCACTCTCCATGGCGGAAAGGGCCTGATTCATCTGGGTTATGTCCTCGACCATTGTCAGAGTCGAGGTTTGGGAGATCATCTGGGTGGGATCGAGCGGGTTGGTCGGATCCTGATTGGTCAGCTGGGTTACGAGCAGCTTCAGGAAGTCGCCAGCGCTGAGCGAAGTGAGGCCGCTGCCGGCGCTGGAGTTTTGCGCCTGGGCCGCGGCGCCACTGGAAACCGGGTTGACCATGGTCATCTGTGGGTACCTTTCTCTTTAGGTCTCATGCCAGCAGGTCGAGGCGGTGCCTCCCGCCCCGGCTTTCGGATGCCTGTTCAGGGTGGACGGAGGATGCCTGCCACCCGGGGTTGACGAAGATGGGATTAGGTGCTTCGGGCTGGGGGTGCCCGCCATGATGCCGGGCGCCTCCGCCGAAGAGGCCGAACTCGATCGAGACGTTGGCGGCTCCTGCGGACTGGAGGGAGGCGGCGATCTCGCTTCGTGATGCATGAAGCATCTGACCGAGCGCTGCGGAACTTCCCGAGAGGTGGACTGTGAGTGAGCCTCCCGAAGTGGTCAGGCGCACCACCACTTCGCCCAGGCTCTCCGGGAAGACGCGAAGCTGAAGGGTCGTCCTGGCACCGGCGGCTTCGGTGCGGATCTGCCCGCTGACCGCAGATGCCACCTGATTGCCGATAGCGGCCCGGGCCTGGGCGGGCAGCGTAGAGGGGATCTCGGGAGGAGGAGCGTGTGCTGCCATAGCCTGGAGGGCCGACGGCGGGATGGCGATCGACGCAGGCCCGGGAGCAGCTTGGGGCAGGCCGGGATGCTGGGTCGGCACAGATGTCGCCGCAGCGATGCCGGGCGGCTGGCCCGTCCCCCATGGCCCATGGGCGCCGTGCCCCACGGTGGCGTCTCCGCCGGCCGCAACACCTGGCTTGGCGGGCTTGAGGACAGTGGGCCCGGTGGCGGGGGCAGTCACCGCCACCCGCATCGCGGTGCTGGTGGCCTGGGCTTGGGCTGCCGGTCCGGCTTCGCCCGGTGCCGGCTTGGCGGGGCTTGCGGGCGGAGCGCTTGGCTGGGGCTGATCCGTGACGACCTTGGGCTCGGCGGAGGTGACCCCCTCCATGCGGGTGGCGTTGCCGGTGAGCGAGGATTTCAGCGCCGCCGTCTTGGGGGAGGTCGCGAGGGAGGGGCTTTTGGCAGAGGCCGCGACGGCCCGGCCGGCCTCGACGGTGCGCGGTCCGGACTGCACCGTGGTTATCGGAGAGTCGGGGGCTTTGGGCGGAGCTACCCCGGGGGACGGGGACGCGGTCTCCACCTCCGCTGCTCGCGCGCCATGGATGTTGCGATTGCCGGCCGGTCTGCCAAGAGGTGCTAACGGGCCCTGGCCTACCGAAGTTGCCGCCAGGGCCTCGAGCAGCCCGGTGAAGGAGTCGTGCTCGGAACCCGTGCCCGCCTTCCTCCTTGCCTTGCCGGCGATCTCCTGCGTCGCCGAACCCGCCGTTGCTTGGGGAATCGGCATTACCCGCTCACCTCCATGCCGCTCATCACGGTGTTCACATAGTTGACGGTCTCCGGATACGGGGGGATTCCGCCATAGCGGCGCACCGCCTGATCGCCGGCGTTGTAGGCCGCCACCGCCAAGGGGACTGAACCGAAGGCCTTGATCTTTTGTGCCAGGAGATCGGCGGCTCCATAGATGGATTGGATCGGATCGAGCGGGTTGATTCCGAGACCGGCTGCCGTGGAAGGCATTATCTGCATCAGGCCCTGGGCTCCGGCGGGCGAGGTGGCGCCGGGGTTGAAGCCGCTCTCGGTCCGGGCGACGGCCTGCAGGAGGCCGGAGGGGAGTCCGTAAGCCTGGGTTGCCGAGGAAAAGGCGCTGGCCATCCAGGCGGGTATCGATGTGCTCGTCTCCGCGCCGGGCGAGACCCGGCGAATGGAGGTGGGATTCCCTACCTGGGCGACTGAGACATCCTGTCCCGTCTCGGGCGCGTTGATCATGAGGCCGTTGCCAACGTATATGCCCACATGCTCCGCCGGCGACCCGTAGAAAATCAGGTCTCCGGGCTGTGCTTGGCGCAACCCGGAGACGGCGACACCGACCTGGGACTGCTCAGCCGCCGTGCGGGGCAATGAGACTCCTAGATCGGCAAAGACATGCTGTACCAGGCCGGAGCAATCGAATCCCGTGCTGGGCGATGTGCCACCCCACGCGTAGGGCACGCCAAGGTAGCGTCCGGCGTCAGAGACAACCTGGGAGCCGAAGGATCCCGGGCCGGGTGCGTTGGAAGTGGGCGCCAACATGGCGCTTGTGGCTGTCGAGGCGTCCATCGCGAGTACCGGCGTTGGCGGGGGAGCCGCAGAGGTGGACGCCGGGCTTGCCTGGGCCGGTGCCAGTTGGCGCTCTATCTGTCCGAGCAGCGAGGCGAAGTCCGTAAACGAGCCGAGGGTCGTCGCCTGCCCTGGAGCGGGCATCTGCCCGGGGGACGAGAGGCCCGCCAGCTGCTGGAAGGTTGCTCCGAGGTCCTGGAGGCGGGTGACGGCATCAGGAACGAAGGTCATCGTAGCCTCCCATGCGCCGCACCGCCCCTTCGACCAGTTCGGCTGTCGCGCGGCGTCCCTCCAGGTAAAGCTCCTCCCGGCGGCGCTTTTCCATCAGCTTGCTTACGGCATTGGTCCAGGCCTGCCGATCTTGGAGAGCCATGAGCGAGGCCGACAGCTCCGCCGTGCGGAGCTCGGTGCGCCGTCCTTCCTGGTGTGCGGCGGACTGCGAAAGCTGTGCCGCCCGGGCCAGGTCGGATCTTCCCGGCTGGACCAGGAGGTTTTGGCTGAGTGAGTAGGTGCTGGCCACAGCCAGCCCCTCGGCCTCTTGGGCCGCTTGAAGCCGCCTAGCTGCCTCGGCGACGGCGAGCTGAGCAAGGCGCTTTTCGGCCTCGGCCAGCCGGAGGGCCACGGCCAGCTTTCCCTTCTTGGCGCTCACCCCGCACCCCCCATGGCCTCTGCCAGCCGCGACCAGGAGGTCTCCAGTGGGCTGAGCTCGTGCACGTCCTGGCAGAAGACCTCTTCGAGGCGTTCTCGAAGCGCTATGGCCAGATCCAGCTGTGGATTGACGCCGGCACGGTATGCCCCCACCTCGATCAGGTCGACGGAGGACTGGTAGACCGCCAACATCCTTCGTGCGGCCTGGACCAGGAGGCGCTGGTCATCGGTCAGGATTGACGATTCGAGGCGCGATACGGAGTCAAGAACGTCAACTGCGGGATAGCGGGACATCTGCGCCCGGGCTCGCGAAAGCGTGATGTGCCCATCCAGGATGGAACGGGCTGCGTCGGCGACGGGATCGAGCATGTCGTCCCCGTCCACCAGGACGGTGTAGAGGGCTGTGATCGAGCCCTGATCGGAGCTTCCCGCCCTTTCCAGGAGCCTCGCCATGAGTGATCCGACCGACGGTGGATACCCGCGCATGGTCGGTGGCTCGCCTGTGGAGATGCCCACCTCGCGCTGGGCCATCGCCAGGCGGGTGAGGGAATCCATGATTAGCAGTACGTCCTCGCCCTGATCGCGGAACCACTCCGCGATCCGGGTGGCGGTTAGGGCGGCGCGAATTCGCATCAGGGGGGGCTGGTCGGATGTGGCGACGACCACCGCGGCGCTGGACAGTCCCTCCTCGCCCAGGTCGCGCTCGATGAACTCCCTTACTTCACGGCCGCGTTCGCCGATTAGGGCCAGCACTTTTACCGGCGCCTTGGTCCCGCGTATCGCCATCGAGACCAACGAGGACTTGCCGACTCCGGCACCCGCGAATATGCCCAGCCGCTGCCCCTTGCCGCATGGCACCATGGTGTCGACGACGCGAACCCCCAGAGGCATCTGCTCGGTGATGATGGGACGGACCAGGGGGGCCGGAGCGGCGTTGAGCACCCCGACCATGTCCTCGGCCTCGATCGGACCTTGCCCGTCGATGGGGGAGCCGTTGGCGTCGACTATCCGTCCGAGTATCGACCGTCCAACCGCCACGGCCGGGGCCCGGTTGAGAGGCACGGCGGTGGCGCCGAAGCGCACCCCCGCCATCTCTCCGAATGGCATGCAGACCAGCCTTCCGTCGCTGATCGCGACGACCTCGGCCAGGATCTTTTCCGAGCCGTCGATCTCCACTCGGATCGCCTCGCCAACGGCCGCGTCTACACCCTCGACTTCCAGGTGCAGGCCAACCATGCGGCACACCCTTCCCTCGGGCACGGGGCGAAGCGATCGTTTGAGCTCGTCCTTCCAGGAAGCGGGGATCACTTGGTATGCACCAACTGCTCGAAGGTCTCTCGCAGCCTGCGCAGAGCTGCTTCCGGGCCAAGGTCGACCCGGGTGGCTCCGAACCTGACCACGGCCTGGGCGAGAGCCAGGCGCTCGTCCTCGACGATTTTCAGCTGGGCCGGAAACGCCACCGGCAAGGACTCGAGGAGTTCGGAAAGGTGCCCCCTTGAGCGGGGATGGATCCTTATCTCGACTTCCGTTGTGACGTCCAGCTGTGCCAATACCTTCGGGAGCTCGGCGGCCATGCGTTCGATCCCCTGGTCTGGGCGTGATCCCAGGAGCGCTTCCGTGAGCTCGAGTGCCAGTTCCAGCACATCCTGGGCTCGCAGCGCGAGCGACTGGGAGGTCTGGGCTCCGAAGGCCTGGATGAGGGAGGCCAAGAGCTCCTGGCGAGGCTCCGTCTCGGCGAGCGCCTGCCTGAGCGACTCCTGGGCATCCGCGGCGCCTTCGTGGCGGCCCTGCTCCAGGCCGGCGGCGAAGGCCTCGTCGACCAACGTGTCAACGGGCTTGCGCAGGGCGGCCGGGCCGCCGTTCGCGGCAAGCTCCTCGACCGCTGGAAACGTCAGTGGCACTACGACGGCATTTTGGGGAACCACTTCGTCCATTCCTTCCTCAACTGATGAGTTCTTCGTCGCCACGGGCCAGGATGATCTCGCCCTTGGCCTCGAGTTCGCGGATGACCTTCACCACGCCTATGCGCGCGATCTCGACCGTGCTCTTCCGCACCGGGCCGAGGTTCTCCATCTGCTCGAGAAGATCCTCGCCGGCGCGCTCGGACAGGTTGCGCATAACCACCTCGCGTAAGTTGCTCCCGTAGCCCTTGAGCGAGACTGCCAGGTCGGTCACCGGTATTTGGCGGAGCACCTTCTGGAGCGTCTTGTCGTCCAGGGTGATGATGTCGTCGAAGACGAACATCTGGCTGCGCACCCGGTCTGCAAGGTCCCCGTCGAGCTCCTCGAGCTCCGTCAGGATCCCGCGCTCCACCCCTTGCTCGACCTTGTTCAAGATGGCGACCAGGGACTGGACCCCGGAACGTACCGTCGCCGCCTCGCCACGGGAGACCATCGACACCTTCTGCTGCAGCACCGAGGCAACCGCATTCACCGTCGACGGCTCCACGCTGTCCATGAGCGCGATCCTGCGTGAGATGTCGGCCTGGTCGTCCTCGGGCAGGGCCGAGAGGATGGCGGCGGAGACGTCCGGCGGCAGGGACGCGAGCAGCAGGGCGATCGTCTGTGGATGCTCGGAGGCCAGGAACGACGCGACCTTGTTGGGCTCGACCTCCGCCAGGAATCCCACCGGGCTGCGGTCCTCCTCTCCCACCAGCTTTTCGAGAAGCTCGTCGGCATCCTTGGGACTAACGCGGGTGGCGAGGATTTCCCGCGCCACCTCGAATCCACCCTGTGCCACCGCGGCGACTGCAGACACGGATTCCACGAATTCGTCCATAACCTTTGCGATCTGCTCGGCGTTTAGCGTGGGGAGGTTGGCTATTTCCACAGTGAGTGCCACCGCTTCGGCCTCGCTCATCCCGCGCAGGATCCTCTCGGCTCGTTCGGTGCCCAATTGCACCAGGATCGCCGCGGCCTTCTGCGATCCGGTGAGCTCTTGGGACCGCATCACTGCCTCGCCGTCATCCAGACGCGCAGCAGCTTGGCCACGTCGTCGGGACGGTTCTCGATGAAGTCGGCCACCTCGGCCACGCGCACCTTGTTGGCCGGGATCCCCGCCCCTATGGCCGCAAGTTCCCCGGTCGGAAGAGCCGCGGCGTAGCCCTCCTCATCCTCGTCCAGCTCGGCTTGGGCGTTGCGCCTGCCGCCACTGCGCAGGATTAGGAGGACCACCGCCACTAGGGCGAGGGCCAGAAGAGCGGTCTTGGCCATAGGCAGGACGCCGGTCATCAGCGAGTTCGCAGCCTTGGCTGCGGAGGCAGGTGGGGCAAAGGGCATGCGAACCACCGAGACGGTGTCGCCGCGTTGTGGATTGATTCCGGCTGCCGCCGCCACCAGCGACTTTATTTGCCCGACGTTTATACCCTTCACCGCCGAGTCGATCAGGACGGCGACCGAAAGGCGCTGGATCTGGCCGGGCGCCTGCTGGGTGGTCTGATTGACCTGCCCGACGGCATAGCTGGTCTGGGTCTGCTTCTGATTGTAGTTGGAGGTCTGGTTGTTGCCGGAAGCCGGCGTGATCGAACCCAGGACCCCGCCGGGCACCGTGCCGTTGCCGGTATAGGTCTGGGTGGAGGAGGAGGTCTGGGTCGGTACCGTGACCGGCGTGCCTTTGGGGCTGGTCTGGATGGTCTGGCTCTTGGTGGTGGTCTGGTTGAAGTTGAGCTGTGCTGCGACCTTGACGGCGACGTGGCCCGCGCCGGCAGCGTTCTGCAGCAGCGAGGTCAGCTCCGACTCCAGCTGGGAGTCGAATGCGGTGGTGGAGCTGGTGTCGAGCGAGGCGGTGTTGTCGAAGCCGGGCGCCGCCAGGATGTTCCCGTTCTGGTCGACGACGGTCACGTTCCCTGGTGAGAGGTTGGGGATCGAGGATGCGACCAGGTGGACGATGGCCTGAGCCTGCTGAGGGCTGAGGGAGGCACCGGGCGACAGCGTGACCAGAACGGAGGCCGACGGATTCTGACTCTGGGAGATGGCGAAGACGTCGGTCGGGGGGAGCGCCAGGTTCACCTGGGCGTTGGTGACCCCGTTGATCGACTCGATCGTGCTGGCCAGCTCCCCCTGCAGGGCCTGCTGGTAGTCCGCCTGCTGGGTGATCTGGCTGGTGGTTATGCCCACCTTGTCCAGCAGCGCGAGACCGACGGTGGAGTTTGCCGGGAGACCGGCTTGGGCCATGTCGATTCGCTCCTGATAGACCACCGACTGCGGTACCAGGATGGTTGCCCCCCCGTTGGCGAGTTGATAGGGGACGCCTGCCGACTGGAGTTTCTGGGTCATCGCCGCAGCGTCACTGGCGGAGAGATTGGTGAACAGCGGCGCGTAACTCGGCTTGGAGGTGACCTTCATGAAGAAGAGCGAGCCGACCACGACCGCAGCGACACCGACGATGATCACCACCCGCTGAGCCATGGAGAAGGCCTGGAGGAAGCGGGTCGTATTCTGTTGGGCGCGCGCGAGGGCGTTGTTGGTTGCCATTGTGTCGTGACCTTTGAAATCCCGGTAGGGCGGCTAGAACGGGGTGGAGAGGAGCTGGTTGATGGCGCTTGTGGCCGAGTTGCGCAGCGAGACGAAGAGCTGGGCGTCCAGCACCGCCTGGGTCGAGGAGATCATCGCATCCGTCACGTTCCCGCTGCCCGCCGCCACCTGCGCGCTCTGAACCTGGGCGGTGGACTGGGCGCCCTGCATGGCGTCAACCGCGTTGGCGAGGATGTCGCCGAAGGAGGAGCCTCCTGCGGTCGCAGGCGCGTTGGCGGCCTGCGTTGCCGGCTGGACGGCGGCGGACGGAGCGATCGGTCCGATGGAGGGAATGGCGGGTATCAACCTTAGGCTCCGATCTGCATGGCCGCCATGTAGGCGGTCTTGGCGTGATTGATGACCGAAACGTTCGCCTGGTACGAGGTTTGCGCTTCGACCATGGTGGCAAGCTCGTGGCCAAGGTTGACACCGGTCTGGCGGACGTTGCCCTGCGCGTCGGCGAGCGGGTTGGTGGGGTCGTAGGTCAGCTGGCCGTTGGCGGAGTAGGTGGTAACCCCGGTGACCGCCACGCCGGAGCCGAGCGACGCTCCAGTCGAGTTCGGCACCTCCGAGAGCGGGGCGGAGGGCTGCTGGGCGGCTACCACGATCTCCTGAGGCTGATATATCTGCTGGTTGGTGCTGACCGTGTCATTGGCGTTGGCGACGTTTGACGCGATGGCGTCCAACCAGGTCTGGTCGGCGCTGACGCCGGTGCCGGCAATGGAGATGGCCGGGAAAAGTGACATCAGAACTGGCCCCCCATCGAGCCCGAGAGCAGCTTGAACTGCTGCTCTATCAGGCTGATATCGGCCTGATAGGACATGGTCGCGTTCTCCAGCGCGACCATCTGGCCCGAAAGGCTGACGTTGTTGCCCGAAGAGTTTGGGGGATTAGGGCTCGGAGAGACCGAGACGGTCGCCGTAGCGGCCGGGTTTGGGGAGGCCAACGCCTGCTGCAGCGAGGAGGCGAAATCAACGTTGGTGGCGGTGAAGCCGGGGGTGTCGACGTTTGAGATGTTGTTAGCTATGGCCCGCTGGCTCATGCCCAGCCCGTCAAGGGCGTAGGCGAGGGTGTTGATTGCCAGGTTCGACAAGTGGTACCTCTCGAATGTGATGTACTTCCGAGCAGCCCTTCCCTGGTGTGTAATTCGAGCGGTCCATGCTCTGGACAGTCTTTCGGAATACCGCGGCGAAGCCTTTAGGTGTATTTTGCAAACATCCTGTTTTGCTACTCTTGCTCTTCGCGGGGTCGTTCCTGTACTTGCAACCGGAAGAGGTATGCGCCGATGATCCGCTGGGCGTGCGCGTCGGGCCTCCGGAAGGCGAGGCCGATCCGGTCGTATCCAACTGATGCCACCCTGCAGTGCAGCTCGAGGGTCGCCCCGAGCAGGTCCAGCCAGCATCTCGCGAATCCCTCGCGGGAGAAATGCTCCCCCATCTCCGGCGTGGAGGCGACTGCGACGCCTAGGTGCGAGATGTCGATGGCCCGGGAGACGAACGCCAGCTCAGCATGTGCACCCTCCGGGGCGACCCTTGCTCGCAGCGCGCAGTTGATGCGAAGGGACTCCCGCCTGTCGACCCGCCGCCACCCAGACAGGAGGCGCAGTTCCAGAAGTCGCTCGCCGGCGATCGTGACGGGGATCGCTCGCACCTCAGCCACCAGACTCCCGCGCCCTTGAGCCAGCACCGCTATGGCTTTGCAGCCGCCGGCTTCGTCGGGGCCGGGCGGGAGCACCAGGCGCACCACCACGGAGTCTGGCGTTGCCCCGGCCACGATTGCCGAGGCGGTAAGAGCAAGCTTGGCGCCTGGGCGGCGGATAGCGGAGGGCGGGGGCTCCCTGAAGCGGATGACCAGCAGCTCTCCGACCGCGAGCGGATGGCCGAAGGCCGAAGGGTGCTGGTTGTAGGGTTCCACTTGGGGAGCTTTCATCCGGGCGGACTCCGGGTGTGGGTGGCGCAGCGTGGTTTGGATGGGCTTGGGCTTGGCAAGCGCCGCAGGCCGCGAGGTAGGCAGCCCGGGCGCACGAGGTGAAGGGGTGGCCGGGGCTTAGAAAGCCCCGGCCACCGGGGTCTGCCTAGGGAATCAGCTTGAGGAGCAGCTGGGGCAGCGATTGCGCCTGGGAGAGC
>JAJYNL010000115.1 GCA_021786375.1 Actinomycetes bacterium | reverse complement strand
CATGTGACCTCGAAGGTGAAGCCCCGGGCGACCCAGCCAGCGGGGATGACGAACCTTCTCCGTGGTGAGCGCTTCTTCGTGATGGGCGCCTCTGGCGCCACTGTCGTCGTTGGAGCGCCCATCATGGGGCTCCGCTCTGGGTCGAGTGCCGGCCACCGACGGCGACCTCGACGGCCCTGGCCGCACGGTGGGCGGCCGAGCGCCTGCCGTAGAGGCGGGCGCACAGCGAGGTCATCAACTCGGTCATGTCACGCACGAGGTCGCCGTCGACTTCGGTGTCATCGACGACGACGATGCGCCGGTTTTCAGCTGCGAGTGCGGCGGCCACGTACTCGGCCCCGAACCTGGCGAAGCGGTCCGGGTGTTCAATGATGATGGTGGTGACCGCTGGATCCCGGAGGAGTCCTGGGTTGGCAACCTTCCATCGGGGGATGATGACGGCCATGTTCGGCCATCGCGGGCTGCAGTGGGAGCCAGAGATAATGCTGCGTCTGCCGGCTTACGGGGTGGCGGCCGAAGCGGCGGCCTCCACCCCGTAAGCCGCGCGGTTCGCTCAGTCCCGGAAGTTGTTGAACTGAAGAGGGATGCCGAAATCGGCTTCCTTGAGCTTCTGGATCGCTGTCTGCAGGTCGTCGCGCTTCTTGCCCGAGACGCGCACAGCGTCACCTTGGATCGACCCGGTGACACCTTTCAGGTTCAGCTCCTTGATCAACTTGTTGATCGCCTTGCCCTTCTCCGTAGAGATACCGGCAACGAGCTTGATGGTCTGGCGGGCCGAGCCGCGCGAGCCTTCGACCACCTGGCCGCGCTCGAGCGACTTGAGTGATACACCTCGCTTGACCAGCTTCTCTTCCAGGACCACCACCAGGGCCCGCAGTCGGTCCTCCGAGGCTGAGGAGAGGTGGAGCTCCTTATCGGTGAACTCGATCTTGGAGTCGGTGTCCTTGAAGTCGAAGCGGGTCGAAGCTTCGCGGTTTGCCTGGTCAACGGCGTTCCGAACTTCCTGGAGGTTGACCTCTGAGACGACATCGAAAGTAGGCACGCTGATATAGGATATTCCGCACACCAAGGGTCGGTGCCCGAGCGGCCAAAGGGAGCAGACTGTAAATCTGCCGGCTCAGCCTACGTAGGTTCGAATCCTACCCGGCCCACTCCCCTTCCACCCGGCTGGCGCAGGCACGTCGCCGGGGATGCGTAGCCGGCACCAAGCGCCCGCGATCGGATTTCCCACGAGCGGCACGTAGCCTGAGGGCGCAGGGCGCGCCACGCCATGGCTCTCCTTCCGGGTCTATGCTCCGGATTGCCTGAGTAGCTGCTGAGACCTACTCCAAATTTGTTCCGCGAGGGCTAATCTCTATGCAGACGCGGCGCGGTTTCAAGGCGTGTCCGCCGGATCTGGAGAGGCTGATTGGGCACCTCGGTCAAAGAGATGCGCACGCTGCAGGATGAGGTCAAGGGAGTGCTGCGAGGCGGCCTTCCTTCTCGTCGCCTACTCTTCGCCGCCGGGACGCTCAGCTCGATCCTCATCCTCATCTCCTCCTTGGCCCCCGACTCGCCGCTCACTTCTAAGATTCTGGGCTCCTGGTTCTTCGGCATGCCGAACGGGCCCCTCACCATCTCCGCCATTGCCGGCGTACCCGAGTACCTGATCTTTGCAGTGGGCTTCCTTCTCGGCCTCTTTGCCTGGTGGGAGCTGGTCCGAGCGGTGCGCGAGGGACACTACACCCTGAGGGACCTCGTCTGGATGGCGGTGGCCTGGTACTCGCCGCTGCTGCTTGCCGGCCCGCTCTACTCGCGCGACGTTTACGCCTATTCGGCGATTGGCGAGATGGTCTCGCGGCACATATCGCCTTACCAGTACGGGCCGAACATTCTGGGAGCGACGCCTTACCTGAACACGGTCGACCCACTCTGGGGGAATGCGCCGGCGCCTTATGGTCCCATCTTCCTGTGGCTATCGGGGCTCATAGCCCAGGTCACCTTCCATGATCCCTTCGCGACGATGCTTGTCATACGCGCCCTGGCCATTGTGGCCACGGTCGCGGTTGCCTGGCTCGCCACCCAGCTTGCGCGTGAACTCGGCTATGACGGCCGCCTGACCCTGGTGCTGGTCGGCCTAAATCCGCTGGTGGTTTTCCATCTGGCGTCGTCGGCGCACAACGACGTCTACATGATGCTCTTCCTCCTGGCGGGTCTCCTTGCCTATGCGCGCCGGCATCCGATGTTGGCGGTTGTCCTGGTGGCCTTGGCCACTGCGGTGAAGGTTCCTGCGGTCGTGGCGCTGGCCTTCATTGCGTGGGGGGCCACTCCCGGCAACGACTTCCGCACCAAGATCCGGCCTGCGCTCACTTATGGAGCCGTGGCGCTCGCGACCATTGCGGTGGTCTCGACCGCCACCGGACTTGGATGGGGGTGGATCCACAACTTGGGGACCCCTGGCCTGGTCCTCAATCCTGCAGTGCCGACCACCGCCCTCACCGGATGGGTCGACCGCATCACTTCTTTCGTCGGTCTTTCCCTCGGTCACGCCACTTGGCTCACGGTTTTCCGTGCTCTTGGCTTGGCGGCTGCGGGCGCCGCGGGCCTCTACTTCGTCGTGCGGTTCCGCCACTTCGGCCTGGAGAAGGCAATCGGGTACTCGTTGCTGGCCCTGGTCTTTTTTGGCCCGGTGATCCAATCCTGGTACATTGCCTGGGGCGTGATCGTGCTCGCCACCATGCCGACCAAGAGAGTGGCCTATGGCGTGGTCGGCGTGTCGGTGCTGGGTATGGTTTTCGGCGATCCCTACGGCGGCACGATCGTGGCCTGGACTGCCTATGGACTGATTGCCGTCGCGGCCCTTTGGGCGGTTGCCGCTCGCTTCTCCTGGACACCGGTGAACGCTGCCTTCGGCCGCCTTTCGGTGGTTGCGGCGCGCTTCGCGGACTCGGAATAGGTGCTCGCGGCTATGGCGGCTGGCGGCGCCGCGGCGCTCGCTGCTTTCCTACTCAGACACCCTGAATTCCGAGAGGTACGCGCATCTGCGGGAGAGCCCGAGTTCATCGCCGCGGGTGCGGGCACTCTCAAGCTCGACGTCGACAGGAAGCGAGCCCGTCTCTTCGAAGGCTTGGCCGTGCCGATCTTGCATCAGCAGCTATCCGGCAACGTGGCGCGAGTGCTCGAGACGCGCCTCGCAGAAGCGAGTGGGGGAGAGCTTTCACCACAGACGCTGTTGTCCCTCGGAGCCGACCGCTTGCGCTCGTTGGGACTCTCGGCCTCCAAGGCGCGTGCGCTGCTCGGCCTGTCGGAAGAGGTCGCCTCCGGGAGGCTCGCTCTGGAGTCCCTGGTGGAGATGGACGACGAGGCAGTCACCTCCCGACTCTGCGAGCTATGGGGCTTTGGTCCCTGGTCGGCGCACATGTTCCTTCTCTTCACCCTGGGGAGGATGGACGTATGGGCACCCGCCGATCTGGGGGTGCGTAAAGGGTACGCCAAGCTGTACGGCTTGGCGGAACTGCCCAGCGCGCGCGAGCTTGCGGACCAGAAAGAGCACTACAGCCCCAGCGCCTCCATAGCCACCTGGTATCTGTGGAGGGTGCTCGAGCTCTAGGGGTTGAGGAGCCGCTCCAGGAGCACCATGTCGATCCACTTGCCGTACTTACGGCCGACTTCGCGCTCGATGCCGACCTCGAAGAAGCCGACCGAGTAGTGCAGCGCCAGGGAGGCCTGGTGCCCGGCCGCCACGCGGGCCATGCAGGCGTGGAAGCCGTGCCTGGCGGCGGCGTCTACGATCCTGGAGAGAAGCGCTTTGCCAACCCCCATGCCGCGATGATCGGCATCAATGTAGATCGAGTCCTCCACGGTGGTGGAGTAGCCCGGCCGTATCCGATAGGCAGAGACCGAAGCGAAGCCGATGACCGTGCCGTCCTTTACCGCGACAATTGCCGGATACCCGCCTGAGTGCTCATCAATCCAGGCAAGCTGCTCGGAGTAGGAGCGAGGCACCAGATCGAGGGTGATGCGCGAACCGAGCACCTCCCGGTTGTATATTTCCATGATCGCCTCTGCGTCGGCGCGCACGACGGGTCGGAAGCTGATTTCGGGGCTTTCTGGCATCTCGGTTGTTTCGAGAATACTTGGTCGGAGGAGCGAATTCGCAATTGCTACGTCGGCAGGCAGCAAGATGGTCGAGGCATGTAAACTAAAAAGGCCAAATTTTGAAGGCTGCCCCCTTAGCTCAGACGGCAGAGCACAGCCATGGTAAGGCTGGGGTCGTCGGTTCGATTCCGACAGGGGGCTCCGGGGCGGCGTAGCTCAGCAGGTTAGAGCACACGGCTCATAATCGTGGGGTCGTCGGTTCGAGTCCGACCGCCGCTACCAGTCGTGCCGGAGGCGTGGAGCGCCGGCAGCGCATGTCCAGATGGAGTGAGAAGTGGCAAAGAACGAGAAGCGCGTACAGGTGACCCTCGCTTGCGAGAGCTGCAAGCGCCGCAACTACATAACCACGAAGAACCGGCAGAACGACCGCGAGCGGATCGAGATGAAGAAGTACTGCCGTTGGGAGCGGACCCACACCACCCATAAGGAGACTCGATAGCCTCTCGCCCTTGAAGGTGGCAGTGAAAATCCGGGTGAGGGCGGCCTACGGCCGCCTTCCGGCGTTTAACGGCTTGGCTCGTTCGCGGGGGCTCAGCCGGCCTCGGAGTGACCGTCTCCGAGCGAACCGAGCCTGGCGCGTAGCATCACTCGGGCCCGGTGAAGCCTTACCTTGGCGTTCGACTCCGATATGCCCAGGCGAGCCGCGATCTCGCGGTGCTCGAGACCATAGCTCTTCAGCACGAAGACTTTCCGCAATTGCTCGGGCAATTGCTCGACGGCCCTCTGTATCTCGACCAGCAATCCCGGGTCCCGGTCCCTCGCCTCTTCGGCCTCCACATTGGCGCGATGGTTAAGCCGGGAGCTGGTGATCAGCTCGAAGCGGCGTCGGCGCGCCTTGGCCGCCAGGGTTGCGGAGGCGTTGTTGACGATGGTGTGCATCCACTGGCTGAAGGAAGAGTCCCCTCGGAAGGTGGCCAGCGACCGGAAGGCACGCACATAGGCGTCCTGCACCGCGTCGCGGGCGTCCTCCAGATTTCCCGTGACGGTGACCGCCCGCTTGAGCAGACGCGGATAGGTAATCCGGACGAGTTCGTCGAAGGCCTCCCGGCTGCCGGTTTTGGCCTCTTCCACGAGGTTCTTTACAGTGGTGGATTCCATCGCATCTCCAGCGTCGGCCGGGGCGGACAATAAGACTCTACCGTCGCGGGAGCCAGATGGGACGGCGGTAATGCCATCAAGCGATGCCATGGCCGGGGCTGCTGGTAAACTGGAGAGTCTCGAAGAGCGCCGACGCCCCGCAGTTGCCAACACCGGCTACGCGGGCAATGCTGGTATGCTCGATGTGGCCCTAGGGTAGTAGCTCAATTGGTAGAGCACCGGTCTCCAAAACCGGGGGTTGGGGGTTCGAGTCCCTCCTGCCCTGCGAAGAACTACCAGCGAGGTACCCAGTGAATCGTCAGACCAGGCGCTTGATGTCCCGCCAGCAGGGGCAAGCCGAGGCTGAGCGCGGCTCTACCCAAAAGCGGGTGCAGGCGCAGAAGAACGTGCCGGAGTCCAAGCGCACGACGCTACGCGGGTACTTGGGCGAAGTGCGCGATGAACTTGGGAAAGTCAATTGGCCGAACCGCCAGACGGTGGTCAACTATTCGATGGTCGTGCTGGTGACCCTCATTATCCTGATAGGTTTGATCTTTCTCTTGAACCTGGCCTTTTCCCGGGCAGTCCTGTTCCTGTTCGGCTGAGGCCTCGATCTGGAAGACATGCGATGAGCGATTTTTTTGAAGAGGCCGATGAGCACGGCGAGTCCGTTGCCACCAAGACCAAGAAGGCGGAGCCCGGCAAGCTGGAGTATGTCCGCGAGGAAGAGGTGCATGAGGAGGAGGAGGTCCCGGAGCGGGTCAGCCCCTACGACATGCCTGGCGAGTGGTACGTGATCCACTCCTACTCGGGTTACGAGAACAAGGTGCGCTCCAATCTGATCACCCGCATGCACTCCATGCAGGTGGAGGACAAGATCTACGAGATCCGTATCCTGATGGAGGACGTGACCGAGATCAAGAACGGCAAGCGCGTAGTTTCCCAGAAGAAGGTCTTCCCCGGCTATATCCTGGTGCGGGCCGAACTCGACGACAGCACATGGGACGTCATTCGTCACACTCCCGGCGTCACAGGCTTCGTGGGTATGGGCTCCAAGCCGACGCCGCTCTCCCGGCGGGAGGTTGAGTCGCTGCTTGGCTACTCCGAGGAGGCGGCTGAGAGTCCACGCAAGACGCGACCGCAGCTCGAGTACCAGGTGGGCGATCCGGTCATCGTCAAGGACGGAGCCTTCGAGGGTCTTACGGGCATGATATCGGAGATCAACGAGGACCACTTGAAGCTCAAGGTCCTGGTGAACATCTTCGGCCGCGAGACGCCTGTGGAGCTGGAATTCGCTCAGGTCGCCAAGGCCTGACGCGCCGCCCTTGGCCGGAGGCCGGGAGCCAAGTCCCTATGATGTATGAGTTCTGCGGCCCCTGCGTGCCGCTGTGAGTTATCCAAGAGTGGAACAATAAAGATGGCAAAGCGTCGTGTAACCGCAATAGTCAAGATCCAGCTGCCAGCGGGTTCCGCCACCCCGGCTCCCCCCGTCGGTACGGCTCTCGGCCCCCATGGCATTCAGACCATGGAGTTCTGCAAGCAGTACAACGCAGCCACCGAGGCGCAGCGTGGGACGGTGATCCCCGTCGAGGTGACCATCTTCGACGACCGCTCCTTCAGCTTCGTGCTAAAGACCCCTCCCACGCCGGTTCTGCTTCGCCAGGCGGCCGGGGTTGAGAAGGGTTCAGCTACCAACACCAGGGTGAGCGCCGGCACCATTTCGGATGCCCAGCTCGCCGAAATCGCTAAGACCAAGATGCCCGACCTCAATGCCAATGACTTGGAGGCGGCCAAGCGCCAGATCGCTGGGACCGCCAAGTCGATGGGCATTGCGGTGGTCGACTGACCCTGGCGGGCATTTTCCTACTTGGGAGATTGAAAAGATGACCAAGACTGCCAAGCGCGTAAAGGCGCTTCAGGGCACATACGACCGTACGCGGCTGCATAGCGTAGTTGAGGCGGTCGAGACCGCAAAGCGGCTGGCTACGGCCAAGTTCGACGAGACCATTGAGCTGGCCGTGAGGCTCGGCGTCGATCCGCGCAAGGCGGATCAGATTGTGCGCGGCACCGTCTCGCTTCCCGCCGGCACTGGCCGCGCCGTGCGTGTGGCGGTGTTTGCCGCCGGCGAGGCCGCCATCGCCGCCCGCGAAGCGGGAGCGGATGTGGTTGGCGCCGACGACCTGGTGAACCGCATCCAGAGCGAGAACTTCCTCGACTTCGACGTGGCCATTGCCACCCCGGACCAGATGGCCCAGGTCGGGAAGCTCGGCCGACTGCTCGGCCCCCGTGGCCTTATGCCCAACCCCAAGACCGGGACTGTGACCACTGACGTCGCCAAGGCGGTTTCCGAGTTCAAGAGCGGGCGTGTGGAGTACCGCACGGACCGCGTCGGCAACGTTCACGTGCCGATTGGGAAGGCATCCTTTGCGAGCGAGGCGCTCCTCGACAACTTCCGCGCCGTCATCGACGAGCTGAGCCGGGCCAAGCCGGCCGCCGCCAAGGGCCGCTACTTCCGCTCGGTGACCGTCGCCTCCACCATGGGCCCCGGGGTGAAGGTCGACACCAACCACTTGCGTGTCGCGGACGAGGAGCTTGCAGGCTAAGCTGGCTTCCCTGCGAACAAAATTTTGATATGGCAGTCGCCGAAGACCCCTAGGTGCGAAAGCTCAATGGGAAACCGCCAGGGCAGGTGACTAGAAGGTCTTTCGTGCTGCCGCATTCCGTTTGGAGTGCGGCAATTGTTTTGAACGGAGCGATATGGAAAAACCCCGTCCGGAGAAGGTGGCGATAGTCGAGGAGCTTGACGAGCGTCTCGCCAACTCCGCGGCCGTTGTGCTCACCGAGTACCGGGGACTTAAGGTCTCCGACCTTGAGGCCCTGCGCCGTGCGCTCGGATCCGCCGGCGGATCCTTCAAGGTGTATAAGAACACCCTGGTCCAGTTCGCGGCCCGTAATGCCGGTCTGGAAGGCATGGTCCCCCAGCTGGAGGGGCCGACCGCGCTCGCCTTCGCCGAGACCGATGTGGTCGAGGTGGCCAAGGTGCTCAAGGAGTTCGCCAGGGCTAATCCGGCTTTGGTGATCAAGGGTGGAGTGCTCGGGGACTCGGTTATCTCCGGCGCCGAGGCTCTCGCCTTGGCCGACCTGCCGTCGCGCGAGGTACTCCTCGCTCAGTTGGCCGGTCTCATGGCGGCTCCTATGCGCAACTTCGCGTCGCTCTTAAATGCGCTGCCGCAGAATTTCGCCTATGCCCTGTCGGCACTTGTCGACAAGAGGAATAGCGAAGAGGCCGCCTGAGACGGGGGCCGGCTCCGTCCAGGAGCCATGGCTTCGCCCGCGCTGGCGGGCGAGAGTGGGAGGCCTGCGGGCCGACCTAAACACCTTTGAAGTAAAGGAAAGGAAACAGAAAAGATGGCAACCCAGGAAGAGATTCTCGACGCGATCGCTTCGATGACCGTCCTCGAGCTCTCTGAGCTGCTGAAGGCTTTCGAAGACAAGTTCGGCGTTACCGCCGCCGCTCCTGTCGCGGTTGCTGCTCCGGCTGCCGGTGGAGCAGGCGAGGCCGCTCCCGCGGCCGAGGAGCAGGACGAATTCGACGTTATCCTCACCAGCGCGGGCGACAAGAAGATCCAGGTGATCAAGGAAGTGCGTACGCTGACCAACCTGGGCCTGAAGGAAGCTAAGGACCTGGTCGACGGCGCTCCCAAGGCCGTGCTCGAGAAGGTGTCCAAGGAAGACGCCGAGAAGGCCAAGGCTCAGCTCGAGGCTGCCGGCGCCGGCGTCGAGCTCAAGTAGTTCAGCCAGCGTTCAAGCGCCCCCGGGCTTCACCGCCCGGGGGACGCGCTGCTGCAGACACCATTGACGCGCTGTCAGCGCCGATGGTATAGTTCAGCAAACAGCGAGGCCGCAAACGGCCGGAAGTGCAGGGGTCAGTCCTACAATGGATTGACTCATTTTGGCGTCTCTAGGTGTAGACTGTCCTTTTGCCGTGCAATTACTAAGACTCGCCCCCCTCTGCTCTCGCCTTTCGAGCTCGAAAGCGCCGTGCGGTGAGTCACGCCATGTTCATGGTCACCTCTAGCTGGGAGAGATTCGTTGACCTCTAGATCTCGTTCTATCGAACGATTCTCATTTGCCAATCTGGACGAGGTTTTGCCGCTTCCTGATCTGATCTCAATTCAAAGGGATTCCTTCGACTGGTTCCTGAAAAAAGGTTTGAGCGAGGCGTTTGAGGAGTTGAGTCCGGTCGAGGACTTCACCGGCAGGCTCGCCCTCGAGTTGAAGTTCGATCCGGACGATCCAGATCTCACCCCGGTTCCCAAGTACTCCGAAGAGTTCTGCAAGGAGAGGGATCTGACCTATCAGGCCCCAATCTTCGTCAAGGCCACCTTTATCAACAAGAACACCGGAGAGCTCAAGGAGCACACGGTCTTCATGGGCGACTTTCCCATGATGACCGACCGCGGAACTTTCATCATCAACGGGACCGAGCGCGTTGTGGTGTCCCAGCTCGTCCGCTCCCCGGGCATTATTTTCCAGCGTGGCCGCGATGTCAAGACCATTGTCACCGGGACCATTCACGCATACCGTGGCGAATGGCTCGAGTTCGACGTGGAGTCCAAGCCCGGCCGTGAACTCAATGCCGGTGCCCGCGTCGCCCGCAAGCGCCGGGTATCCATCTTTACCCTGATCAGGGCCTTGGGCTACGATGATCCCGAGCTGCTGGAGCGCTTCGTGGCGGCCAACAGCTTCCTGGCCGACCAGTGGGCCAAAGAGAAGAACCTGCACAAGACCCAGGACGAGGCCTTGCTTGAGATTTACAAGCGTGTCCGTCCCGCCGACCTTCAGAATGCCGAGGCGGCTCGTGCGTACTTCGAGAACTCCTTCTTCTCCCCCAAGCGCTATGACCTGACCCGCGTCGGCCGCTACAAGCTCTCCCGCAAGCTGGGGGCCGAGATCGACCACCTCAGCGAGGTGATCGGCGTTACTCTCGAGCATCCTGCGGAGAATTCCACCACGCTCTCGCCTCCGGAGATCTTCGCGGCAATCTCCTACATGCTGCGCCTGGCCGACGGCACTCCCGGTTACCGCTTGGACGATCAGGACCACTTCGCCAATCGCCGCATACGCAGCGTCGGCGAACTGATCCAGAACCAGCTCCGGCTGGGGCTCTCCCGCCTCGAGCGCCTGGTCAAGGAGCGCATGTCTACCCAGGACGTGGAGGCGATCACTCCGCAGACCCTGATCAACATCCGCCCGGTCACCGCCGCCATCAAGGAGTTCTTCGCGACCTCCCAGCTGAGTCAGTTCATGGACCAGGTCAACCCGCTTTCCGGCCTGGCTCACAAGCGGCGCCTCAACGCGCTTGGGCCCGGTGGCCTCTCGCGCGAGCGCGCCGGATTTGAGGTCCGCGACGTCCACACCTCCCACTACGGCCGCATGTGTCCGATCGAGACTCCCGAAGGCCCGAACATCGGCCTGATCGGCTCGCTGGCCAGCTATGCCCGCATCAACGACTTCGGTTTTATCGAGACGCCTTACCGCAAGGTGGCCGACGGTTTGGTGACCGACGAAATCGTCTACCTCTCCGCGGACGAGGAGGAGCAGTACGTCATCGCCCAGGCGAATGCTCCGCTGGACGCCGATGGCCGGTTCCTCGAGGACAGGGTGCTGGTGCGCCGTGGCCCGCAAGGGGCGGAAGTCCGCGTCGGGGTTGACACAACCTCCTATGGCTCCACCTCCGAGGTTGACTATGTGCCCGCCCATGACGTTCAGCTGATGGACGTCTCTCCGAAGCAGATCATCTCGGTCTCCACCTCGCTGATCCCGTTCATCGAGCATGACGATGCCAACCGGGCCCTGATGGGTGCAAACATGCAGAAGCAGGCCGTACCGCTTTTGGTCCCCGAGGCTCCTTATATCGGCACCGGTGTGGAGGCCCGTGCCGCTCGCGATGCCGGCGACGTGATTCAGGCCGAGGGCAATGGAGTCGTTACGGACGTTTCCGGCGATCACATCACCGTGGAGTACGAGGTAGGCGAGACCGACCGCTTTGACCGCCCGCTGGGCCGCAAGATCTACAAGCTGGCCAAGTTTGCCCGCTCCAACCAGAACACCTGCATCAACCAGAAGGTTCTGGTGGATGTGGGCGAGAAGGTCGTAAAGGGTGACGTTCTCGCCGATGGGCCTGCAACTCACAACGGGGAGCTGGCGCTCGGTAAGAACCTGCTCGTCGCGTTCATGCCGTGGGAGGGCTACAACTACGAGGACGCGATCATCCTCTCGGAGCGGATTGTCCGCGACGACGTGCTCACCTCGATCCACATCGACGAGCACGAGACGGACGCCCGCGAGACCCGCCTTGGCGCCGAGGAGATCACCCGCGATATCCCCAACCTGTCGGAGGAGATCCTCGCCGACCTTGACGAACGTGGCATCGTCCGGGTGGGCGCCGAGGTTGGTCCCAACGATATCCTGGTGGGCAAGGTGACCCCCAAGGGTGAGACGGAGCTGACTCCGGAGGAGCGCCTGCTCAGGGCCATCTTCGGCGAGAAGTCGCGCGAAGTCCGCGACACTTCGCTTAAGGTGCCACACGGCGAGTACGGCAAGGTCATCGACGTCAAGGTCTTCTCCCGTGACGACAATCCCGACCTTCCCGCCGGTGTGAACCAGCTGGTCCGGGTCTACGTGGCCCAGCGGCGCAAGATCACCGAGGGTGACAAGCTTGCAGGCCGCCACGGCAACAAGGGCGTCATCTCCAAGATCCTGCCCCTCGAGGACATGCCTTACCTCGAGGACGGTACCCCGGTCGACATCATTCTCAACCCGCTTGGCGTTCCTTCCCGAATGAACGTCGGCCAGGTTCTGGAGTCGCACCTCGGCTACGCCGCCCGCTGGGGCTGGGAGGGCAACGAGCTTGCCACTGAGCCGATCCGGGGCACGGAGACCAAGACCCGCCCGCGCACCGCGCCTTCGAGCTGGGTCTCCACTCCGGTCTTCGACGGCGCGCACTGGGACGAGGAGGATAAGGCTGGACGGCATCCCACTATCCAGCGCGTCTTCGAGACCCTTAACCCGGAGTCAGTGGACGGCAAGCGGCTGATCGGACGTGACGGAAAGGTCACCCTCTACAACGGACGCACCGGCGAGGCCTACGACAACTCGATCTCGGTCGGGTACGTATACATCCTCAAGCTTGCCCACCTGGTGGATGACAAGATCCACGCTCGGTCGACCGGCCCGTACTCGATGATCACCCAGCAGCCGCTGGGTGGCAAGGCGCAGTTCGGTGGCCAGCGCTTCGGAGAGATGGAGGTCTGGGCTCTCGAGGCGTACGGCGCCGCCTACGCCCTGCAGGAGCTCCTGACCATCAAGTCCGACGACGTGCTCGGCCGCGTGAAGGTCTACGAGGCCATCGTCAAGGGCGAGAACATTCCGGAGCCCGGGATACCTGAGAGCTTCAAGGTCCTCATCAAGGAGATGCAGTCACTCGGCCTCAACGTCGAGGTGCTCTCCAAGGCAGGCGAGGAGATCCATATCAGAGAGATTGCAGAGGACGCCTATCGCACCACTGAGCAGCTCGGCATTTCGCTTGCCCGGCCGGAGCGCGGCTCCGACCTGGACGACGGCCGGCGCTTTGGTGGAGAAGGGGGTTTCTAGATGATTGACGTTAACGAATTTGACAGCCTGAGGATCGGAATCGCCAGCGCGGACGCCATCCGCCTTTGGTCCCACGGCGAGGTGAAGAAGCCCGAGACCATCAACTACCGCACCCTTCGCCCGGAGCGGGATGGCCTCTTCTGCGAGAAGATCTTCGGTCCCACCAAGGACTGGGAGTGCGCCTGTGGGAAGTACAAGAGGATCCGCTTCAAGGGGATCATCTGCGAGCGCTGCGGTGTCGAGGTAACTCACAACAAAGTGCGCCGCGAGCGGATGGGCCACATCGAGCTGGCCGCTCCGGTCGTGCACATCTGGTACTTGCGCGGGACGCGTTCCTGGCTTGCCTACCTGCTGATGGGCACCTCCCTGAAGGAGGAGCTGAAGGCCAAGCAGCTGGAGAAGGTTATCTACTTCGCCGCCAACCTCGTCACCTGGATTGACGAGGAGCGCCGTCATGCCGATCTGCCCAACTTGGAGATCGAGCATGCCGAGGAGCTCAAGCTCATCGAGAACAAGAAGAACCTGGAGTTGGACTCGGTCTTCAAGGAGAACGAGGCCGAGCTGGCCGAGCTGGAGTCCCGTGGAGCCAAGGAGACCGAGATTCGTGCCGCCACCAAGCGTGGCGAGCAGCGACTGGAGACTACCCGCGCCCGCTACGAGCGTGAGAGTGTGTTGGCCGAGCGCGCCTTCGATGCCTTCAAGAGCCTGCACGCCCGCCTCATCATCGAGGACGAGATGCTCTGGCGCGAGCTGCGCGACCGCTTCGGCGAGTATTTCGAGGGCGGTATGGGTGCCGAGGCTATCGGCAAGCTGATCAGCCGCCTCGATCTCGAGGAGGAGGAGCGCAAGCTTCGCGAAATGATCGACCCGGGCGACGGCCGTAAGCCGCTGTCGGCCCAGCGTCGCCAGAAGGCGATCAAGCGTCTGAAGATCGTCTCCGCCTTCAACGCCCGTGACGAGCATGGTCACAGGATGAACGACCCCAAGTCGATGATCATGGACGTGATCCCGGTGATCCCGCCGGACTTGCGGCCCATGGTGCAGCTGGATGGTGGCCGCTTTGCGACCTCGGACCTGAACGATTTGTACCGCCGCGTAATTAACCGCAACAACCGCCTCAAGCGGCTGTTGGACTTGGCTGCGCCGGAGATCATCGTCAACAACGAGAAGCGTATGCTTCAGGAGGCGGTCGACGCCCTCTTCGACAACGGCCGTCGTGGGCGTCCCGTCGTGGGCCCCGGCAACCGTCCGCTGAAGAGCCTCTCCGACATGCTCAAGGGCAAGCAGGGGCGCTTCCGCCAGAACCTGCTGGGAAAGCGCGTCGACTACTCCGGCCGTTCGGTCATCGTGGTCGGCCCGACCCTGCAGCTGCACCAGTGCGGTCTGCCCAAGCAGATGGCGCTCGAGCTCTTCAAGCCCTTCGTCATGAAGCGCCTGGTCGACCTGGAGTACGCCCAGAACATCAAATCCGCCAAGCGCATGGTTGAGCGCCGGCGCAATGAGGTGTGGCGCGTGCTGGAGGAGGTTGTGAAAGAGCACCCGGTGCTCCTCAACCGCGCTCCGACTCTGCACCGCCTGGGAATCCAGGCCTTCGAGCCGGTTCTCGTGGACGGCAAGGCGATTCAGATCCACCCGCTGGTGTGCGCAGCTTTCAATGCCGACTTCGACGGCGACCAGATGGCAGTGCACCTTCCGCTTTCGGCCGAGGCGCAGGCCGAGGCGCGGATCCTCATGCTTTCGGCAAACAACATCCTCTCCCCGGCCACCGGCCGGCCGATCACCGTGCCCAGCCAGGACATGGTCTTCGGTGCCTACTACCTGACCATGGAGGTGGAGAGCGAGAAGGGCGCCGGCCGCATCTTCCGCCACTCCTACGAGGTTCAGATGGCCTATGAGGCGGGCGAGATAGGACTGCACGCGCCCATCGAAATGCGCAGGCGTGATGCCGAGGGCGAGGTGACGCAGGTCCGCACCACCGCAGGACGCGTGTTCTTCAACGAGGCGCTGCCCGAGGGCTTCCGCTTCGTGAACACCTTGATAGGCAAGAAGGCCACCCCTATCGGCTCGATCGTGGAGGAGATCGCAAACGCCTACTCCAAGCAGGAGGTGGCCGCGTCCCTTGACGCCATCAAGTCCCTGGGCTTCCGCTTCGCCACGCGCTCCGGTCTGACCATCTCCATCGACGACGTCAAGACCCCGGCTGTCAAGCAGGAGATCCTCGACCGTTACGAGAAGGAGGCCGAGAAGGCCGAGCAGCAGTTCAAGAGGGGCATCATAACCGACGATGAACGGCGCCAGAAGGAGGTCGAGATTTGGACCTCGGCCAACTCCGAAATCGGCCGTGCCATGGAGTCGATGCTCTCCTCCTTCGAGTTCAACCCGCTGGACATGATGGTGGACTCAGGCGCGCGCGGTAACGCGCAGCAGATCCGCCAGATCTCCGGCATGAAGGGATTGGTCTCCAACCCGCGAGGTGAGATGATCCCCCGGCCGATCAAGTCATCCTTCCGCGAGGGCCTTTCGGTTCTGGAATACTTCATCTCCACCCACGGCGCGCGCAAGGGTTTGGCGGATACCGCCCTTCGTACCGCGGACTCCGGGTATCTCACCCGCCGTCTGGTGGATGTGGCGCAGGAGATCATTGTCCGCGAGGAGGATTGCCAGACCACCCGTGGCATCTGGATGGACCACATCACCCCCGATGACGGCAAGCGAAGCTCCTACTTGGAGACCCGCATCTACGGGCGTGTGTTGGCTGACGGCGTGACCCTGGTGGACGGAACCGAGCTTCCAGTGGGGACGCTCATCGACGACGCGGTGCTAAGTACCTTGCGCGAGGATCCGGAAGTCAACCGCATCCGCGTTCGCTCCGTACTGACCTGCGACACCCCGCACGGTGTCTGCCGGGTCTGCTACGGCCAGTCGCTGGCGGCAGGACGCCTGATCGACATGGGCGAGGCAGTCGGAGTCATTGCGGCACAGTCGATCGGTGAGCCCGGAACCCAGCTGACAATGCGTACCTTCCACCAGGGAGGCGTCGCAGGTGCTGACATCACCCACGGGCTGCCCCGCGTGGTCGAGCTTTTCGAGGCCCGTACCCCCAAGGGCGCCGCGGTGTTGACCCACACCACGGGTACCGTACACATCGACGAGACCGATACCCACCGCCGCGTGGTCATCGTGGACGATGAGGGCCTCCGCGAGGAGCATGACCTTACTTCCAAGCAGCGTCTCGAGGTCTCCGAAGGCCAGAGGGTCGAAGCCGGCGATGTACTGGTCGACGGCCCTAAGGATCCCAAGGAACTGCTCGAGATCAAGGGTATCCGCGAGGTGCAGCAGTACCTGGTCGAGGAGGTACAGAAGGTCTATCGCGACCAGGGCGTCTCCATCCACGACAAGCACATCGAGCTGATCGTGCGCCAGATGCTGAAGAAGGTCACGGTGGCCGAGCCGGGAGATTCGAACTTCCTGCCCGGCGAGAGGGTCGACGCCCGTGTCTACCACGACATCAACCTCGAACTGACTTCCAAGGATCAGCAGCCGGCGCTGGGGCGCCCCGAGCTGATGGGCATCACCAAGGCGAGCCTGGCGACGGAGTCCTGGCTCTCGGCGGCCTCCTTCCAGGAGACCACCCGAGTGCTGACCGAGGCGGCCATCGAGGGCCGTTCGGACGCGCTGCTCGGCCTGAAGGAGAACATCATCATCGGCAAGCTGATCCCCGCCGGGACCGGCATGGGTCAATACCGCAGCGTCCAGGTGGCCACTCCGCACGCCAGGCAGATGACCTACTGGTCCTCGGAGGACTTCGAGGAGTACGCCGAGCCGGGTGCCGAGGAACTCGCCACTATGGAGGCTGAGGCCGAGGAGCTCGGGGGGATGGAGGAGTCGTTCCTCGAGGGCCTCGACGAAGAGGGTGGGTTCACCCAGGGCGCCTGAGCGCGATCAGTGATCGGGCTGGGGGCCGATGCAGGTCGGCCCCAGCCCGGACCCTATAGTGTAATTTTGGCAATTTTTCGCCATCGGCCCGGCTGGCCGATGGAAGAGAGTTTGGGCAGGGCCTCGGAGAGACGGGGCGGCCTTTTTTGGAAAGCCGCGCGGCGGGAGGTTCCCGCAGCGCTTGGCGGAAGCTGGATGGAGATTAACCGATGCCAACGATAGCTCAGCTGGTTCGCACCGGCAGGGAGTCGAAGAGGTCCAAGACCAAGACCCCGGCCCTGAAGGGTGCGCCTCAGCGCCGTGGGGTGTGCACGCGCGTCTACACCACCACTCCCAAGAAGCCGAACTCGGCTCTGCGGAAGGTGGCTCGCGTTCGCCTCACCTCAGGTGTGGAGGTCACAGCGTATATCCCCGGGGTCGGGCACAACCTCCAGGAGCACTCCATCGTCCTGGTCAGGGGCGGCCGCGTCAAGGACCTCCCTGGTGTCCGTTACAAGATCATCCGCGGCGCGCTGGATACCTCCGGCGTGAAGAACCGCAAGCAGGCGCGCAGCCGCTACGGCGCGAAGAAGGAGAAGTAGGCAGATGCCGCGCAAAGGCCCAGCACCACGCCGTGAGATCGTTCCCGACCCGGTTTACCACTCGACCCTGGTCACCCAGTTGATCAACAAGATCCTCTCCCGGGGTAAGAAGACCTTGGCCGAGAGCATTGTCTACGGCGCTCTTGACAACATCAAGGAGCGCACCGGCGGCGATCCCCTCACCATTTTGAAGAAGGCGATCGAGAACACCAAGCCCGAGCTCGAGGTCCGCTCCCGCCGAGTTGGCGGTGCAACTTATCAGGTGCCTGTGGAGGTGAAGAGCCGTCGCGCCCATACCCTCTCCATCCGCTGGATCGTCGGCTTCTCTCGCAAGCGCCGCGAGAAGTCGATGGTGCTCCGCCTTGCGAACGAAATCCTGGATGCCTCAAACGGCATCGGGGCTTCCGTAAAGCGCCGCGAGGACTTGCACAAGATGGCGGAGTCGAATAAGGCCTTCGCGCACTACCGCTGGTAATAGCAGACTTTCCTGGACTCGGAGCCGGGCCCGCGGAAGCGGGCGCGGCTCTTTGCGCGCACTGAGGGCGCGCGGATTGCAAAGGGCGCCACTGGCCGCTTGCGGCACCGATGGCGTCAAAGGCGAGCGTACGTGCTCGCCTGTGGCCCAAGGCGATCAGCCCGGCCGAGTGGACCTTTGAGGAACGAAATGGCACCAAGACAGTATCCGCTGGACAAGACCCGCAACATCGGCATCATGGCCCACATTGATGCGGGCAAGACGACCACCACCGAGCGCATCCTCTACTACACGGGGAAGAACTACAAGATCGGTGAGGTGCACGAGGGCGCTGCGACCATGGACTGGATGGTCCAGGAGCAGGAGCGCGGCATCACCATCACCTCCGCGGCGACCACATGCTTCTGGGCGGACCATCGAATCAACATCATCGACACTCCCGGCCACGTCGACTTCACGGTCGAGGTCGAGCGTTCCCTGCGGGTGCTCGACGGCGCAGTCGCGGTGTTTGATGCCGTCGCGGGTGTCGAGCCCCAGACCGAGACGGTCTGGCGCCAGGCCAACAAGTACAACGTCCCGCGCCTCTGTTTCGTCAACAAGATGGATCGCGTCGGCGCCGACTTTTTCCGCTGCGTGGACATGATGAAGGACCGGCTGGACGCCAACCCCTTGGTCATCCAGCTCCCCATCGGCTCTGAGAACCTCTTCAAGGGTGTTGTCGACCTGGTGGAGATGAATGCGGTCATTTACGAGGACGAGCTTGGCGAGCACTTCGAGGTGCACCCCATTCCTGAGGAGTTGGCCGAGGAGGCCGCGACCCACCACCAGGAACTGGTGGAGGCCATGGCCACCTTCGACGACGAGCTGATGGAGAAGTACCTGGGTGAGGAGCTGATCACCCCGGCCGAGCTGCGTAGTGTGATCCGCCGTGCCACCATCGAGGGCTTTGGTGTCCCCGTCCTATGCGGGTCCGCTTTCCGCAACAAGGGCGTGCAGCCCATGTTGGACGCGGTGGTTCACTTCCTTCCCTCTCCGGTGGACATCCCACCCGCCGTTGGCACCAACCTCCGCGGCGATCAGGAGGTCACCAGGGCGGCCTCCGACGAGGAGCCATTCAGCGCGCTTGCCTTCAAGATCATGACGGACCCGTATGTGGGCAAGCTCACCTACTTCCGCGTCTACTCCGGCACCCTGGACAAGGGGTCCTCGATCCTTAACTCGACCAAGGACCGCAAGGAGCGCATCGGCCGCATCCTGCTGATGCACGCCAACCACCGTGAGGACATCGATACCATCTATGCGGGCGACATCGTCGCTGCCGTAGGGCTGAAGAACACCACCACCGGCGACACCCTTTGCGACCTTGCCAAGCCCGTGGTTCTCGAGTCCCTCGAGTTCCCGGAGCCGGTGATCCACGTTGCGGTGGAGCCCAAGACCAAGGTCGACCAGGAAAAGATGGGCAAGGCCCTATACGCCTTGGCCGAGGAGGACCCGACTTTCAGGATTCGCACTGACGAGGAGACCGGCCAGACCGTCATCTCCGGAATGGGCGAGCTTCACCTTGAGGTCATTGTCGATCGCATGCTGCGCGAGTTCAAGGTTGATGCCAACGTGGGCAAGCCCCAGGTCGCCTACCGCGAGACCATCAAGCGATCGGTGGAGAAGGTCGAGGCGAGGTACGTCCGCCAGAGCGGTGGGCGCGGTCAGTACGGCCACGTAGTGATATCCCTCGAGCCCACCGGCCCCGGGGGCGGCTACGAGTTCGTGGACAAGATCACCGGCGGCGTGATTCCCAAGGAGTACATCCCTTCGGTCGATACCGGCATTCAGGAGGCGATGACCTCCGGCGTGCTGGCTGGCTATCCGACCGTCGACGTTCGTGCGGTGCTTACCTTTGGCTCCTACCACGACGTCGACTCGTCTGAGATGGCCTTCAAGATCGCGGGTTCCATGGCGTTCAAGGAAGCGGCGCGCAAGGCCTCGCCGATCCTGCTTGAACCAATAATGTCAGTGGAGGTGGTGACCCCCGAGGAGTACATGGGTGACGTGATCGGGGATCTGTCATCGCGGCGTGGCAAGGTAGAGGGTATGGAGCAGCGAGGGTCCGCCCAAGTGATCCGCGCCCAGGTTCCTCTTGCCGAGATGTTCGGCTACTCCACTGACTTGCGGTCGCGCACCCAGGGGCGCGCCACTTACACTATGCAGTTCAACTCGTACCAGGAGGTCCCCGACTCCATCGCCAAGGAGATCGTGGCCCGGGTACGGGGCGAGTAGCCTAGTATCGGTACCTTGTAAGGAGCCGTCGCCGTCTCTTCATGGCGCCGGTGCGGAGTAACGGAGCAATCTAACCACAATGGCAAAGCAGAAGTTCGAGCGGTCAAAGCCGCACGTGAACATTGGCACCATGGGGCACATCGACCATGGCAAGACCACCCTGACTGCTGCGATCACCAAGACGCTGGCAGAACGGAATCCCGGGGTGAAGTTCACCCCCTTCGACCAGATCGACAAGGCCCCTGAAGAGAGGGCCCGTGGTATAACCATCTCGATCGCCCACGTCGAGTACGAGACGCCCAACCGGCACTACGCCCACGTCGATATGCCGGGCCACGCGGACTACATCAAGAACATGATCACGGGTGCCGCCCAGGTTGACGGCGCCATCCTCGTGGTCTCCGCGGCTGACGGCCCTATGCCTCAGACTCGTGAGCACGTGCTTCTCGCCCGCCAGGTGGGCGTGCCCTACATCGTGGTCGCTCTCAACAAGGCGGACATGGTGGATGATGAGGAACTCCTCGACCTGGTGGAGCTCGAGGTGCGCGAGCTCCTCAACGAGTACGACTTCCCGGGTGACGACACCCCGGTGATCCGCGTTTCGGCCCTCAAGGCCCTCGAGGGCGATCCGGTGTGGCAGGAGAAGATCATCGAGCTGATGGACGCGGTGGACAGCTACATCCCCGAGCCCGTGCGTGCGGTGGAGAAGCCCTTCCTGATGCCGATCGAGGATGTCTTCACCATCCAGGGCCGCGGCACCGTGGTCACCGGAAAGGTGGAGCGCGGAATCGTCAAGGTTGGCGACGAGGTCGAGATCGTCGGCCTGCGCGTGACCCAGAAGACGGTTTGCACAGGCGTCGAGATGTTCAACAAGCTGCTGGACGAGGGCCAGGCCGGTGACAACATCGGCGCGCTTCTCCGTGGCACCAAGAAGAACGAGGTTGAGCGCGGCCAGGTGCTGTGCAAGCCGGGTTCGATCACCCCGCACGTCGAGTTCGAGGCCAACGTCTACGTCCTGACGAAGGAGGAAGGCGGCCGTCACAAGCCGTTCTTCAACAACTACCGTCCGCAGTTCTACTTCCGCACCACCGACGTCACCGGCACCATCACCCTCCCCGAGGGGAAGGAGATGGTTGTACCGGGTGACAACGTGACCATGAAGGTCGAGCTGCAGAAGCCGATCGCCATGGACGAGGGGCTGCGCTTCGCCATCCGCGAAGGCGGCCGCACCGTCGGCGCGGGCGCGGTTACCAAGATCATCAAGTAGCCAAGCCAGCTTCGGCTCGCCAAGGTACTGGGACCGGCTCCAGCTGATGGAGCCGGTCCTTTGGTTGTAGGCCCTATGATGTTAGGGCTGACTTTGAACTGAATTAAGGGAATTGCGATGGCAGACACTTCCAGGCAGCGGATCAGGATCCGCCTGAAGGCCTACGATGCGGCGATTCTCGACTCCTCCACCAAGAAGATCGTCGACACGGTGCTTCGTACCGATGCCAAGGTGAAGGGGCCTGTGCCGCTACCCACGGAGACCTCCCGGTATACCGTTATCCGTTCGCCGCACAAGCACAAGGATTCGCGCGAGCATTTCGAGATGCGCGTGCATAAGCGTTTGCTGGACATAGTCGAGCACACCCCCAAAACGGTGGACTCGCTCCAGCGCCTCGACGTCCCGGCGGGCGTCGACATCGAGATCAAGATCCAGAACGTCTGAGCGGGGCGGCCTTTGGCCCCAACCCGTTTAGGCTAGAAGAGTTTCGTGTCTTGACGTCTGGGAAGGCTTGCACTCTTGTGCAAGGACCTCCTGGCAAACAGATGGCAAGGCTCCGCCCGAACAAGGCGGAGTTTTTGTGTCTGCCTTAGCGGGCCGTATGGCCCGCGAACCGGATGAAGCGTGAGCTTCGTTGTTTGTGGAAAGTTCATGTGAAATGGCAACCAAGGCTCTAATAGGCAGGAAGCTGGGCATGACGCAGGTCTGGGATGACCAGAACCGCGTGATCCCGGTGACTGTTGTCAAGGTTGACCCAATCAGGGTCATGAGGGTTAAGCAGCCCTCCACTGACGGATATTCGGCGCTGTGCGTCACCTACGGGAACAAGGATCCTCGGCGCGTTAACAAGCCCGAGGCCGGCGTCTTCCGGGCGGCCGGTGTGGATCCAGGTGTGGAGGTTCTCGAGTTTCGGCTCGACGACGTCACCGGCTTCAGTGCCGGCTCGCAGTACGGCGTCGAGATTCTTTCGCCCGGCGACTATGTGGATGTCACCGGCACCTCCAAGGGGCACGGCTTCTCCGGAGGAATGAAGAGGCACAATTTCCGCGGCCAGGGTGCTGCGCACGGTAACCACAAGAAGCACCGCGCGCCCGGCTCGATTGGCGCCTGCGCCACCCCGGCCCGCGTCTTCAAGGGCACGCGCATGGCCGGCCAGTACGGCTCGGACAAGGTGACCACGTTGAACCTGCAGGTCGTGAAAGCGGATGCGGAGCGCGGACTGTTGCTTATCAAGGGCGCTGTTCCTGGCGCCAAGGGGTCCCGCGTCGTGGTTCGTGACGCTGTGAAAGGCGGGAAGTAAGCCATGGCCAACGTGATCGAGAAGCCGGTTCGCGAGCTGGCCAGCCACCAGGCGCCGCTCGTAAATCGCCAAGGGGAGCGCATCGGCGAAGTGGCGCTGGAGCCCTCCGTCTTTGGGCTCACCCCGAACATCGCCTTGCTGCACCAGGTTGTGACCGCCCAGCTGGCGGCGGCGCGCCGTGGCACCCAGTCCACCAAGACACGCGCCGAGGTCTCCGGAGGTGGGCGCAAGCCGTTCCGCCAGAAGGGCACCGGCCGCGCCCGCCAGGGTTCCATCCGTGCCCCTCACTGGGTGGGCGGCGGTGTGGCCCTCGGCCCCAAGCCGCGCAGCTACGAGCAGCGCACACCCAAGAAGATGAAGAGGGCCGCGCTATATCAGTCGCTTTCGGATCGTGCCGCCTCCGAGGCGGTGATCGTAGTCGACGCCTTCGCCTACGATACTCCCAAGACCAAGGCGGGGCTGGCCTTCCTGGCCGGCGCCGGCCTGTCGGGTAAGCGCGTGCTTTTGGTTGTGGATCCCTACGACTACAACCTCGTCCGCACCTTCTCCAATATCCCCAACGTTCATCTCATCGACGAGGCCGAACTGAATCCTTACGACATTCTCTGTTCCGACGTGGTCGTCTTCGAGCGCTCGACGCTGCTGGGCGCGAGCGAAGAAGAGGAAGCCGGCGAAGTCGCGGAGGGCCAGGAGTAAAGATGAAGAGCCCCTATTCGATCATCATCAGCCCGGTGGTCTCCGAGAAGTCCTACGGCCTCTCCGACGTCGGCACCTACACCTTCGTAGTGGACCGCCGAGCCAACAAGGTCGAGATCGGCAAGGCCATCGAGGAGATCTTCTCCGTCAAGGTCGACAAGGTCAACACCCTCAATCGCAAAGGGAAGCGTCGCCGCTCGCGCAAGACGGGCGTCTTCACCCAGCTCCCCTCCACGAAGCACGCCATGGTGACCCTCAAGGAGGGCACCATCGAGTTGTTCCAGCAGCAGAGATAGGTAGCGGTAGATGGCAATCAGGAAGAGAAAGCCGACCAGCGCGGGGCGTCGTTTCCAGTCGAGTTCCGATTTCACGGAGATAACCAAGGACTACCCCGAGAAGAGCCTGCTGGCCCCCCAGCGCTCCTCCGGAGGGCGCAACAGCTACGGCCGCAAGACGTCGCGTCACCGTGGTGGCGGCCACAAGCGTCAGTACCGCATCATCGACTTCAAGCGGCGCAAGGACGGGGTTCCGGCCAAGGTCGCAGCTATCGAATACGATCCCAACCGCAATGCTCGGATCGCGCTCCTGCACTACCTCGACGGCGAGAAGGCATACATCCTGGCCCCTGCCCGCCTGGCGGTGGGGGCGATGGTGGAGTCCGGAGCCGAGGCCGACATCCGCATCGGCAACGCACTTCCGCTGCGCAACATCCCGGTCGGAACCACCGTCCACAACGTGGAGCTCCGTCCTGGCCAGGGTGGCAAGCTGGCGCGCGGCGCCGGAATGTCCATCCAGCTGGTGGCCAAGGAGGGTGACTTCGCCACCCTGCGCCTTCCCTCCACCGAGATGCGCCGCGTACCCATCGACTGCAGGGCGACCGTGGGCGAGGTCGGCAATGCAGAGGCCGAGCTGATCTCCATCGGCAAGGCCGGCCGCAACCGCTGGAAGGGCGTCCGTCCTCAGACTCGTGGCGTGGCCATGAACCCGGTGGACCACCCACTCGGTGGTGGCGAGGGCAAGACTTCAGGTGGCCGCCACCCGGTTTCGCCTTGGGGCCAGCCCGAAGGCCGCACCCGCACCAAGCGCAAGGACAGTGACAAGTTGATCATCCGCCGCCGCCGTACCCGCGGCGCCAGGCGATAGAGGGGTTTAGCAGATGGCGAGGAGCCTGAAGAAGGGTCCATTCGTGGACTCCCACCTCCTGAAGAAGGTGGACGAGCAGAACGCCAAGGGTGAGAAGCGCGTGATCAAGACCTGGTCGCGTCGTTCCACCATCATTCCTGACATGGTGGGTCACACCATCGCGGTGCATGACGGGCGTAAGCACGTTCCGGTCTACATCACCGAGGCGATGGTCGGCCACAAGCTGGGCGAGTTCAGCCCGACGCGGACCTTCCGTTACCACGCCGGGCAGGAGAAGGCCGGCAAGAGGAGATGAACAGCGTGGCAACCATCCCTGGCACCCGTGCGGTGCTCAAGAATCATCACGCGTCCGCTTCCAAGGTTCGCGAGGTGCTCGGTTTGATCCGCGGCAAGGACATCATCACCGCCCGCGACATCCTGGTGTACACCGAACGTGGGGCCGCCAAGCCGGTCCTGAAGTTGCTTGCCTCGGCCGTGGCCAATGCCGAGAACAACGATTCGATCCCCGCAGACGAGCTTTACGTCTCGGCGTGCTGGGCAGACGAGGGCATCACGATGAAGCGTTTCCGGCCACGTGCCCGTGGGCGCGCCGGGGCCATTCGCAAGCGCACCAGCCATATCACCATCGTTGTCTCGCGCATGGAGCCAGAGCGCCTGGTCGAGGTGGCTCGCAAGCGCTCCGCGGATGACTCGCGCCGTGCCGCCCGCCGTGCCGCCCGCGTTCGCCGCTCGTTGGGCGGCGAGGCCCCTGAGGTTGCGGCCGTCGAGGCCGAGCCGGTCGAGGTGGATGTCCTGGAAGCGCCCCCGGTGGAGTCGACCGAGGTAGTCGAGACCAGCGAGGCCGCTGAGGTTGTCGAGACGGCTGAGACTGCTGAAGTGGTTGAGGCCGAAGCAACCGAAGCCCCCGTGGCTGAGGCCGAGGTAACGGGCGAGCCAGCCGGCGAGGATTCTGAGGGAAGCGAGAAGAACTGATGGGTCAGAAGGTCAATCCGTACGGCTTCCGTCTCGGGGTTACCACCAAGTGGAAGTCGACCTGGTACGAGGACAAGAATTATCGCGAGACGGTGCTGGAGGACTGGAAGATTCGCAACTTCCTGACCAAGCGCCTCGAGACTCTGCAGCTGTCTCGTGTGGAGATCGAGCGTAAGCGGGGCGACATTCGTGTCGACATCTATTCCTCCAAAGTCGGCCCGATCGTGGGGCACCAGGGCAAGAAGATCGAGGAGCTCCGTCACGACCTCGGCCAGCTGATCGAGAACGAGAAGGTCCAGCTCAACGTGAAGGAAGTCTCCCAGCCCGAGCTGGACGCCTCCCTGGTTGCCCAGAGCATCGCCGATCAGCTCTCGCGCCGCGTCAGTTTCCGTCGTGCGATGAAGCGTGCGCTTCAGCTGGTGGAGCGTTCGGGTGGACAGGGTGTGCGCATCCAGTGCTCCGGCCGCCTCGGCGGCGCCGAAATGGCCCGCAAGGAGTCCTACCGCGAAGGTCGGGTGCCGCTGCACACGCTGCGTGCCGACATCGATTACGGCTTCCGCGAGGCTCGCACCACCTTCGGCCGAATTGGCGTGAAGGTGTGGATATACAAGGGCGACATCGTGCCCTACAAGGTTCCCAGCCAGACTGAGCCTACGCCTGAGGCACCCGCGCGTCCGCGCAGGATCGTTTCCGCCGGTGGTGGTCGTCGCACAGGTGAGACCCGTGGCCGTGCCGCGGCTCAGGCGGCACCGGTGGCTACTCCAGCGGCAGAGGTTGCCGCCGCACCCGCGGCCGCACCCGACGAGAACCTCGAGAAGATTCTGGACCGCAGCGAGGAGCTCGAGAAGCGAGTTCGTCCGGATTCCCATGAGACCACCCACTTCAAGCGGGAGAGTGATTAGTCATGTTGATGCCTAGGAAGGTCAAGCACCGCAAGGTGCAGCGTGGCCGCCGTACCGGCGTCGCCAAGGGAGGCACCGAACTCAACTTCGGACAGTTCGGTATTCAGGCCCTCGAGGCCGGCTGGCTGTCCGCTCGCCAGATAGAGGCTGCCCGTATCGCCATGACCCGCCACGTCCGCCGTGGTGGCAAGGTGTGGATTCGAGTCTTCCCGGACAAGCCGGTGACCAAGAAGCCTGCCGAGACCCGCATGGGATCCGGCAAGGGCAATCCGGAGTTCTGGGTGGCTGTGGTCAAGCCGGGCCGTATTCTCTTCGAACTGGACGGTGTCTCCGAGGAGCTGGCTAGGGGCGCGCTCGAGCGTGCGATCCAGAAGTTGCCCATGAAGGCCCGCATCGTGGTTCGCGACAACCTTTCCGAGAGGGTGGGTGCGTAGACATGACCAAGCCGTCAGAGTTGAGAGCGCTTGCAGACGCAGAGCTTGCCGAGCGCATCGAGGAGATAACCAAGGAGCTGTTCAACCTGCGTTTCGACCTGGCTACCTCGCAAGTGGCCAACACCGCGCGGGTCGGCTCCTTGAAAAGGGACCTCGCCCGATTGCGTACCATCCAGAACGAGCGCGCCAAGAGCGCTCAAGGCGGGCAGGTGGCCCGATGACCGAAGAGGGTAAGGCCGTGGAAGAGGCAAGACAGAAGGTGCGCGAGGGCACGGTGATCTCCGAGAGCATGACCGACACAGTCGTGGTGGCGATCATCGAGCGCGTGCGCCATCCCCGCTATCGCAAGACGGTGCAGCGGACCAAGAAGCTCTACGCGCACGACTCGACGTTTGACGCCCATGTCGGCGACACCGTGCGGGTTGAGGAGACCCGTCCGCTCTCCAAGCTCAAGCGCTGGAGGGTCATCGAGATCGTGGAGCGTGCAAGGTGATACAGCAGGAAACCCGCCTCAAGGTTGCCGACAACTCCGGCGCCAAGGAAGTTCTGGTCATCAAGGTGCTCGGCGGTTCGCGCAGGCGCTACGCCAGTATCGGCGACATCTTCGTCGCGACCGTGAAGGACGCCATCCCCGGGGCGGCCGTCAAGCGCGGTGACGTGGTCAAGTGTGTGGTGGTGCGTACCAAGAAGGAGAAGCGGCGTGCCGACGGCAGCTATATCCGCTTCGACGAGAACGCTGCGGTGATTATCAACGATGCCATGCAGCCGCGCGGCACCCGCATCTTCGGTCCGGTCGGCAGGGAGCTCCGTGACAAGAAGTTCATGAGAATCATCTCGCTTGCACCGGAGGTGCTCTAGTGAAGATCCGCAAGGGCGACAAGGTGAAGGTGCTGGCAGGCAAGGAACGGGGTCGTGAAGGCACCGTGACGCGTGTGCTGCCTGGTGAGAACCGCTTGATCATCGAGCGGGTGAACGTCGCCAAGAAGCACCTCAAGCCGAACAACAAAGTGACACAGGGCGGGATCATCGACAAGGACATGCCCATCTCGGCGTCCAACGTCCAGATCATCTGCTCTGCGGACGGACCCACCCGCGTCGGTTACAAGTTCAACTCCGACGGCGTCAAGGTGCGCGTCTGCAAGAAGTGTGGAGGTGAGCTGTGAGCGTCGAGGCACCCGAGATTCCGCGCCTCAAGGAGCGGTACAACAGCGTTCTGCGCCAGCAGCTCAAGGAGAGCTTGGGCCTGCCCAACGTAATGCAGGTCCCGCGCATGGAGAAGATCGTCGTCAACATGGGAGTCGGCCGTGCAACCCAGCAGGCCTCCTTGCTCGAGGGCGCGCTGCGTGATCTCGAGACGATTACCGGCCAGAAGCCGGTGGTGACCAGGGCTCGTAAGTCGGTGGCAAGCTTCAAGCTGCGCGCCGGCAACGCGATCGGCGCCAAGGTGACCTTGCGCGGCGATCGCATGTGGGAGTTCTTCGATCGGCTGGTCTCCCTGGCAATTCCTAGGATCCGTGACTTTCGCGGGCTGGACCCGAACTCGTTCGATGGGCACGGGAACTACACATTTGGCGTAGTCGAGCAGCTCATCTTCCCCGAGGTGGACTACGACAAGGTCGACTCCATCCGGGGGATGGACATTTCCATCGTGACCACCGCCGAGACTGACGATCAGGGGCGTGCCCTCCTGGCGGCGTTCGGTTTCCCCTTCAAGAGAGAGGGTTAGTTCAAGAGATGGCCAAGAAGGCGCTTATCGAGAAGCAGAGGCGTGCCGCCAAGTACAAGGTGAGGGCATACTCGCGCTGCGGCCGCTGCGGCAGGCCCCACTCGGTTTACAGGAAGTTCGGCCTCTGCAGGATCTGCCTGCGGACGATGGCCCATGCTGGCGAGATCCCCGGTCTCACCAAGGCGAGCTGGTAGGAAGGAGGGACAGCCATGATGACGGATCCCATCGCGGACATGCTTACGCGCATCCGCAACGCGAATGTGGCCATGCACGACACCGTGGTAATGCCCGGCTCCAAGCTCAAGGGCGCCTTGGCGGAGATCCTCCAGAAGGAGGGCTATATCGAGAGCTTCTCGGTGAAGCCGGCCGAGGGCAAGCCCGGCAACTTCCTGGAGATCAGGCTGAAGTACTCGCCTGACCGTAAGAGGGTGATCTCGGGTATCCAGCGTGTCTCCAAGCCGGGCCTGCGGGTTTACAGCCGGGCCGATGCGGTGCCGCGCGTGCTGGGTGGCCTTGGAGTCGCTGTGCTCTCGACCTCGAAGGGTCTGATGACCGACCGTGAGGCGCGCAAGCAGAACATGGGCGGCGAGATCATCTGCTACGTCTGGTAGCGGCACGTAGTAACGAAGGAACTTTGTATGTCTCGAATCGGTAAGGTTCCGGTCGGAGTGCCGGCAGGAGTGAGCGTGGAGATTTCCGGCGCCAACGAGCTGGTCGTCTCCGGGCCCAAGGGCAAGCTTTCTCGTACGCTGCCCGGAGAGATCACCGTCCGGCAGGAGGAGGGAACGCTCCTGGTGGAGCGTCCCAACGACGAGCGGCTATCCAGGGCGATGCATGGCCTTTCGCGCACTCTGGTGGCGAACATGGTCACGGGCGTGACCAACGGTTTCACCAAGGAGCTCGAGATTATCGGCGTCGGTTACCGCGCCGTTGCCAAGGGCCCCGGAGAGATCGAGCTGTCGCTCGGTTTTTCCCACACGGTTCCCGTGGTCGCCCCTGAGGGCGTGACCTTCGAGGTGCCGACCCCGACCAGGGTTGTGGTTCGGGGAATCGACAAGGAAGTGGTTGGCCAGGTGGCCGCCAACATTAGGAAGATACGCAAGCCTGAGCCCTACAAGGGCAAGGGTGTCCGGTATCTCGGCGAGAAGGTCCAGCGCAAGGCTGGCAAGACCGGTAAGTAGCGCCGGAGCACTTGGAGAGCTGTGAATGTCTAGAAACACTGTGAACAGCCAGGCGCTGCGCAAGAAGAGGCATCGCCGGGTGCGTAAGACGGTCGTGGGGAGCGCGGAGCGCCCCCGCCTGGCCGTCTTCCGCTCGAATCGCCACATCGTCGCACAGATCGTCGACGACGCGGCCGGCCGCACTATTGCCGCAGCCTCCACGGTGGAGGCCGCGCTTCGCTCGCAGGCGACCGGCAATGCCGTGGCGTCCGCCAAGGTGGGCGAGCTCCTGGCCGAGCGTGCTGCGGAGAAGGGTGTGACCAAGGTCGTCTTCGACCGTGGGGGCTTCAAGTACCACGGCCGGATCGCGGCGCTGGCCGATGCGGCCCGCAACAAGGGATTGGAGTTCTGACAAGTGGCGGATACCGAGTTTGAAGAGAGGACCATCAAGGTCAACAGGGTCGCCAAGGTCGTCAAAGGCGGCCGCCGCTTCTCCTTCACCGCTTTGATGGTGATCGGCGACAAGAACGGGCGCGTCGGGCTGGGATACGGCAAGGCGAAGGAAGCCGGGATTGCCGTCCAGAAGGGCATTGAGGAGGCCAAGAAGAACCTCTTCGAGGTGCCTCTTGCCGGCAACACCATCGTCCACCCCGTTATCGGCGAGGCCGGCGCGGGTCGTGTGCTTCTGAAGCCCGCCGCTCCCGGTACCGGCGTCATCGCCGGTGGAGCGGTGCGGGCCATTCTCGAGATGGCCGGCGTGCACGACGTGGTCTCCAAGTCGCTGGGCTCCTCCAACTCGATCAACGTGGCGCATGCCACCATCGCCGGACTGCGCGATCTGAAGCGTCCGGACGAGGTTGCCAAGCTGCGCGGCAAGTACGCCGACGAGGTGATCCCGAGGCCGATCTTTGCGGCCTACCAGGAGAAGCAGAAGCAAGTCGAGCAGGTTTAGGAGCGAAGGTGTCCGCTGAGAAGAAGCTGATTGTCACTCAGGTCAAGTCCGCCATCGGCACCAAGCCGAAGCACCGTGGAACCCTGCGGGCGCTCGGCCTTGGAAAGATCGGCTCGAAGAACGAGTTCGCCGACCGCCCCGAGATACGAGGGATGGTGGCCAGGGTTTCCCACCTGGTCGAAGTCTCCGAAGAAGTCTGATAGGAGCATCCGTTGCTGAAAGTGCATGATCTGGCTCCCGCCGAGGGCGCCAAGAAGAAGCGCAAGCGCGTCGGCCGAGGTATCGCCGGCAAGGGCGGCAAGACCGCCGGCCGCGGCACCAAGGGCCAAGGCGCTCGCGACACGATTCCGGTTGGTTTCGAAGGTGGCCAGCTGCCCTTGACTCAGCGCACACCCAAGCTGAAGGGCTTCAACAACCCGTTCCGCGTGGAATACGAGATCGTCAACCTGGACCGAATCCAGGAGCTTGCCAACGAGGGGATCGTGGTTATCGACCCGACCGTGCTGGCCAACAACAACATCGTCAAGCGCCGCTCGCTGGTCAAGGTCCTTGCCGATGGTGAGATCCGCACCGGGGTGACTGTGACCGCTCACAAGTTCTCGCGTGCGGCGGAGTTCGCCATCCGCGCCGCCGGCGGTTCCGCCGTGGTGCTTCCCTTGCCGTATCCGGGCGGCCGCCCACCGGTAAAGGGAAATGCCCACGCCAACCGCTGACGCGGGACTCCGGCGAGGTGTGTGGTCTCGGAGCCGGGCGCGGAGCGCGCCCCGGCTCCTCTCTATTTGGAGCCGATGACATTGGGGCGGGATTTGGCTCTGCATGCCGCGGCTGTAGTCTTGGGTAGGCGGCTCGGCGTAACCGCTGCGGAATCGACGGGGTTTGGATGCTTGGAAGCCTGAAGAACATCTTCAAAGTTGCGGACCTGCGCAACAAGGTCCTCTTCACCATCTTCATCATCATGGTCTACCAGTTCGGTGCAAACCTGCCCGTTCCTGGGATTGACTTCAACGCGCTCAAGCAGGTTGAAAGCGCTGCCGGTGCGGGTGGCGTGCTCGGGTTCCTAAACCTTTTCTCCGGTGGCGCGCTGACCCACTTCGCCATCTTCGGGCTGGGCATCATGCCCTACATCACCTCCTCGATCATCATCCAGCTGCTCACCACGGTCATTCCCAAGTTCGAGGAGTGGCGCGATCAGGGAGCAGTGGGTGAGAAGAAGCTGACCCAGACCACCCGGTACCTCACCGTCGTCCTCGCGCTCCTCCAGGGAACCGGGCTCTCCTTCGCCTTTCACAACGGTGGCGCAGGACTGCTTCCCAGCGGCAAGGCCGTCGACCTGATCCCCCATTTCACGGTGCCCCGCGTCGGGTTGATCGTGCTGACCTTCACCGCGGGTACCGCAATGGTCATGTGGCTGGGCGAGCTGATCACCCAACGAGGCATCGGGCAGGGCATGTCCATCATCATCTTCGCGAACGTGGTGGCGGGCATACCGACAGGCGGACATGCGATCCTGGCCCAGGCGGGCCCGTTCAAGTTCGCGGTGATTGTGCTACTCGCCCTCGCGATTCTCGTGGCAATCGTTGCCTTCGAGCAAGGGCAGCGGAGAATCCCCGTCACCTTCGCCAAGAGGGTGGTGGGGCGCAAGATGTACGGTGGCGAGAGCACCCATATCCCCCTGAAGGTGAACCAGGCGGGGGTCATTCCGATCATTTTCGCCTCGTCGATCCTCTACTTTCCGGTGCTGCTCTCCAATATCATTCCCTGGCAGACGTTCCGTACCTTCGTGAACAACCACCTGGTCTCGCCGACCAGCTTCTACTACATCGTTATCTATGGCGTTCTCATCATCATGTTCACCTTCTTCTACGTACAGGTGGCCTTCGATCCCTACCAGCAGGCCGACATCATTCGCAAGCAAAGCGGCTTCATCCCCGGCATTCGCCCGGGGCCTCCCACCGAGCGCTACCTCTCGAAGATCCTGAACCGCATCACGCTGCCCGGCTCCCTTTTCCTGGCGCTGGTGGCGGTGCTCCCGGCGGTGGTACTGGCACTCTGGCACGTGACCGGGTACCCGTTTGCCGGCATAACTCTGCTGATTGCGGTGGGCGTGAGCCTGGAGACGATGAAGCAGATCGACTCGCAGCTCTCGATGCGCAACTACCAGGGGTTCCTCAAGTAGATCTTCTGCGCCTGGGCGGCGCGGAAAAGGGGATGTACATTGAACAAGCCATACCGCATCGTCATGCTCGGCAAGCAGGGCGCGGGCAAGGGGACCCAGTCCTCCAAGCTTGCTGCCACACTGGGTATTGCCCACATTTCCACGGGAGACATGCTGCGTGCCGCCGCGCGTGAGGGCACGGAGTTCGGCAAGCTGGCCCAGGGCTATATGGACAAGGGCGAACTTGTACCCGACAGCGTGATTCTCGGGGCCGTCGAGGAGCGCCTTTCGCGCCGCGGCTGCGCTGACGACGGCTTCGTCCTGGACGGCTTCCCGCGCAACCTTGCCCAGGCAGAGGCGCTGGACAAGATGCTCGAGCCTGAGGGTATAAAGCTGGTGATAAACCTTGAAGTTTCCACCGAGGTGGTGATGGACAGGCTCTCTTCGCGGCGGGTCTGTACCGGGTGTGGACGCACGTATTCCGTGCATCATCCGCCCGCCTCCAACTGGACCTGCGATGACTGTGGCAGCGAGGTGGTTCAGCGGGCCGACGACACCCCCGAAGCGATCGGGCGAAGGCTGGACATATACGAGGAGGCAACGGCGCCGTTGATTGCCTGGTACCAGGCCAAGGGATGCTTTGTCACGGTCTCGGGCGAGGGCGACTTCGATGCCATCTTCGAAGAGATCCTCGCGACCGTGGAGCGTTTCTAGAGAGGCGTAGTCGATGGTGCAACCCCTGAAGTGGAACGCAACGGTGCGCCGGTCGGCGGCGGAGCTCGACAAGATGCGCAGGGCCGGCAGGATCGTTGCCGAGATAAAGGCACGCACCCGTGAAGTGGTGCGCGAGGGTTTGACCACCGCCGAGTTGGACAAGGTGGCCCGTGAGGTCATTGATAAGCGCGGCGCCCGCTCGAACTTCCTCAACTACCACGGCTTTCCTGCGGTCATCTGCACCTCGCCCAACTCGATGATCGTCCATGGCATCCCCGGGAACTACCGCCTCAGGGAGGGCGATGTAATTTCCATTGACTGTGGAGCGATCTGGCAGGGATACCACGGTGACTCCGCCTACACCGTCGGTGTGGGACGGATCTCCAAGGAGGCGGAACGTCTCTTGGAGGTAACCAGGCGTAGCCTGTGGGCAGGCATCGCCGAGATGGAGGAAGGGAATCACCTCCATGACATAGGTCGGGCCGTCCAGCAGGTGGTGGAAGCCGCCGGCATGTCGGTGGTGCGGGAGTACGTCGGCCATGGCATCGGAACGGCAATGCACGAGCCACCCAACGTCCCCAACTATTGGCCGGGGAGCCCGGGACCGAGGCTCAAGTCGGGCAACGTATTCGCGGTCGAGCCCATGGTGAACCTCGGGGGGCCCGAGACCAGACTGCTGGATGACGGCTGGAGCGTGGTCACCCTGGACGGGTCTCTTTCCGCCCATTTCGAGGAGACCATCGTGGTCACACCGGACGGTCCGGAAGTGCTCACAGCCGATGACTGAGGGCTGACTCGTGGTCGGAGCGAAGTTGCAGCGTGGAGCGTTTAAGCGTATAGACTTGACACTCTGTGCGAAAGTCTGGGTACAGTCGTGGCCTGGACCGAGCCGCCCTGAAAAGGGTGGGAGCGCGGAGCTGGTTGTAAGTCCAAGGAGCCGGATCTGACAAAGCCAAAAGAGGATGCGATCGTGCTGGAGGGTACTGTTGTAGAACCCCTCCCCAATGCAATGTTCCGAGTCGAACTCGAGAACGGCCACAAGGTGCTGGCCCACAGCTCGGGAAAGATGAGGATGCACCGCATCCGCATCCTGCCTGGCGATCGTGTGCAGATCGAGCTCACTCCTTACGACCTGAATCGCGGCCGGATCACCTACCGGTACAAGTAGACACTGCCAAGCCAGAAGCCGCCGAAGGGACATCTGTCTCTCCGGCCATAGGCGGCCCTAGGAGGCCGCCCGGAACCAAGAGAGTTGCAATGAAGGTAAGACCTAGCGTCAAGACAATTTGCGAGAAGTGCAAGGTGATCCGCCGCCACGGACGGGTGCTGGTCATCTGCGAGAACCCACGGCACAAGCAACGGCAGGGATAGGCGAATGGCACGTATATCCGGAGTAGACATCCCGCGTGAGAAGAGGTTGGAGATTTCTCTGACCTATATCTACGGGATTGGACTGACCACCTCGCAGCAGATTTGTTCGGCGACCGGCGTGGACCCCAACACCAGGGTTCGCGACTTGACCGACGAAGAGGTCGCCAGGCTGCGCACCTACATCGACGCCAATCAAAAGGTTGAGGGCGATCTGCGCCGCGAGATTGCCCAAGATATCAAGCGCAAGCAGGAGATCGGCTGCTACCAGGGTCTCCGACACCGCAAGGGGCTTCCGGTACGGGGTCAGCGTACCCATACCAACGCCCGCACCCGCAAAGGTCCGAAGAAGACCGTCGCGGGGAAGAAGAAGGTCAAGCGCTAGCAGCGCCCCGTCCAAGGGCGGGTCTTTGCGAGTGCGGAGCACTCGCCATAACTGAGAATTCAAAGGAGCGTCGATGGCAAAACCGAAGCCAGGTGGAAGGCGGGTTCGCAAGAAGGAGCGGAAGAATATCGCTCATGGCGTAGCCCATATCCACTCCTCTTTCAACAACACCATTGTTTCGATCACCGATCCGGACGGGAATGTGATCTCCTGGGGTTCTGCGGGCAACGTGGGCTTCAAGGGTTCGCGCAAGTCGACCCCATTCGCGGCCCAGCTGGCTGCCGAGGCGGCTGCCAAGCGGGCTGCCGAGCACGGCGTCCGCCGCGTGGACGTCCTGCTGAAGGGCCCTGGCTCGGGACGCGACACCGCTCACCGTGCCATTGCCAATGCCGGAATCGAGATCGTTTCCGTCCGTGACGTGACCCCCACCCCACACAACGGCTGCCGCCCCAAGAAGCGCCGTCGCGTCTGAGTTTTTCCAAGGAGACTGACTTTGGCTCGCTACACAGGCCCTGTGTGCCGCCTCTGCCGCAGAGAGCGCACCAAGCTATTCCTCAAGGGCTCCAAGTGTGAATCCAACCGCTGCCCTATGGAGCGCCGCCCCTTCCCTCCGGGGGAGCATGGGCGTGACCGCACCCGCCAGGGTTCGGAGTACTTGACCCAGCTTCGCGAGAAGCAGAAGGCTCGTCGTATCTACGGCGTGCTCGAGAAGCAGTTCCGGAACGTCTTCGAGGAGGCTTCCCGACAGGGTGGCATCACCGGAGAGAACCTGCTGCGGATGCTCGAGCTGCGCCTCGACAACGTGGTCTTCCGGGCCGGGTGGGGCGTATCGCGCTCTCAGGCCAGGCAGTTCGTGCGCCACGGATTCGTGACCGTGAATGGGCGCCGGGTGACCATCCCCTCCTTCCGCGTGCGCCGCGGGGACAAGGTCGTGCTCATCGAGCGCGCCCGCGCCATGGCCGTCATCGAGGAGAACGTGCGTATCAACCGCCGCAGCCTGCCGGGCTGGCTGGACAACACCGTTGGTCCCTTCGAGGTCGGCGTGGTCAACCTTCCCATTCGCGAGCAAATCGACACCGACGTCCGCGAGCAGCTGATCGTCGAACTCTACTCGAAGTAACCCGCCACCAGATACAAAAGGAGAGAGGATGCTCTTTATCCAGAGGCCTTCCGTTGAAGAGGTGGGGGAGGAGATCGCCGGACGCCAGAAGTTTGCCATCGGCCCGCTTGAGCCGGGCTTCGGTCATACGCTTGGCAATTCGCTGCGCAGGATCCTGCTGTCATCAATTCCAGGAGCCGCGATCACCGAAGTGCGTTTCGACGACGCGCTTCACGAGTTCACCACGCTCCCCGGCATCAAAGAGGATGTCACCGAAATCATCCTCAACCTGAAGGACGTTGTCTTCCGTTCGGAGTCGGACGAGGCCGTCGAGATTCGTCTCGACGTGCGCGGTCCCGGCGTCGTGCGGGCGGGCGACTTCCAGGTGACTGCCGACATCGACGTGATAAATCCCGATCTTCAGATCGCCACCCTTTCCGACAAGGGGCGCCTTGCCCTGGATGCGGTAGTCGAGAAGGGCAAGGGGTATCAGGGCGCGGACTCGAGCCGCTCTTCGGGCGTGATCGGCCGCATCCCGGTGGACGCGATCTTTGCGCCGATCCGCCGCGTATCCATCAACGTGGAGGCCACGGCCGGCGAGCAGTCGCGCGACTACGACCGACTCACGCTGGACATCGAGACCGATGGCTCGATCTCGCCGCGGGAGGCTCTTGCCTCCGCGGGGGAGACGCTTCGCGGCCTCGCTACGCTGATCGCCGAGATGAGCGACCAGCCCCAGGGCCTCGCCCTCACCGAGACCGCCGCGATCGAGGTTCGCTCGCCGGACTTGGATCTTCCCATCGAGGACCTGGAGCTCACGGAACGCCCGCGCAACTGCCTGAAGAGGGCTCAGATCAACACCATCGGGGAGCTGCTTTCCCGGTCGGCCGATGACCTGCTCGCGATCACCAACTTCGGACAGAAGTCCTTGGACGAGGTGGTCGGCAAGCTGACCGAGCGCGGCCTGCAACTTAGGAAGAGAGACTGACATGCCTGCCAGACCCAAAAAGGGGCAGCGCTTTGGTGGGGACGCAAAGCACCAGCGCGCCATTCTTGCCAATCTTGCCGCATCGCTCTTCGCGGCGGAGTCGATAACAACCACCGAGGCCAAGGCCAAGGCCCTGCGCCCTGTGGCCGAGAAGCTGATCACCAAGGCCAAACGGGGAGACCTCAACAGCTACCGTTTGATTCTCGGCTATCTGCGTGACGAGGATATGACCCACAAGCTGGTGGCCGAGATCGCACCCCGCTATTCTGAGCGGCCGGGCGGCTATACCCGGATCCTGAAGAAGGGTCCGCGGCTGGGTGACAACGCGCCCATGGCGGTCATCGAGCTGGTCTGATCCGAGCTTGAAGCGATCGAGGCGGCGGGGTGACCCGCCGCCTTTTTCTATGTGCCGCCGAACCCGGGATACCGCTAGAGTCGTCTGCGTCGCCGGGTCCGACAAGGAGCCCAATGCCCCACGCCTACCACGAGATCGAGGCCAGAAACCTCGCTCTGACCATCGCCTACGACGGTTCCGCCTTTGCCGGCTACGCCCGGCAGCGGGGGGACCTGCCGACCGTGCAAGGGTCACTCGAGGAGGCTCTCAGCACCATCGTCGGTGAGCGCTTCCGTACCGTCGTCGCGGGGCGCACCGACCGGGGGGTGCATGCACTTGCCCAAGTCGTGGGGCTCTTCCTGGACGAGGAGCGCCCCTTCGACCTCTCAAAGGTTCGCAAGTCGCTTGACTCTCTTACTCCGTCGTCCATTTCAGTTCTCGCGGTGAGGGCCGCTCCAGAGGAGTTTCACGCCCGCTTCTCGGCCGTTTGGCGGCGCTACCGTTACCTCATCTCCAGCCGGGAGGCGGATGTGCCTCACCTGCGCCGGCTCTGCTGGCATCTGGGGCCCGACTTTCGTGCCGACCCTTTAGGGGAGGCGGCGAGATCCATGTTGGGGGAGCTTGACTTCTCCACCTTTTGCCGGCGTGACCCCGCTGGCGGATCCTTGCGGCGGCGTGTGGAGGAGGTCTCGCTCTACTCGGTGGCGACCGGGCTCTGGGCTCTCGAGATCAGGGCCAATGCGTTCTGCCATCAGATGGTTCGATCGCTGGTAGGCTATTTGGGCCTGGTGGCGGTGGGGGATAAGTCCGCTGCTGCCTTTGCCGAGGCGCTGGCCGCACGGGACCGCGCGCTGGGCGTGACCCTTGCCCCTCCGCATGGGCTCTACCTGGTTGGTGTGGGATACAAAGAGCCCTATCAGGACCTCGGAGCCTTGGACGACGGGGGCTTCAGGGAGCTTTGGCGCTTTACGCTGGCTTAGCCTGGCGGTGGGGACGAAGCCGGCCACTATACTGACCCTTTGCGCCTTAGAGGGCTTTGGGCCCCAAGGCGGAAGATTTGTCGATTCCTGAGACTTGAGAGACCATGCGAACTTACTCCACCAAGCCGGCCGACATCGAGAGAAAGTGGTACGTGATCGACGCCGAGGGCATGGTCCTGGGGCGTCTCGCTACCGAGGCCGCTCGCTTGCTCCGTGGCAAGCACAAGGCACTCTTCGTCCCCCATCTGGACACCGGTGATCACGTAATCGTGGTGAATGCCGACAAGATTGTGCTCACCTCGAACAAGGCCGAGCGCAAGTTCGCCTATCGTCACTCCGGCTACCCGGGCGCCCTGCGGTCGACCAGCTACACGGAGTTGATGGAGACCAAGCCCGTCTTCGTGGTCGAGAAGGCCATCCGCGGCATGCTTCCCAAGAACCGCCTGGGCCGGGCCATGTTCAAGAAGCTCAAGGTCTACGCGGGCCCGGTGCATCCGCACACGGCCCAGCAGCCAGTCGAGTTTGAAATCGCCGGCGCTCGCCGCGCCGCCAACTGATAGATCGCGGGAGTCGATTCCATGACCAAGCCATTGGTGCAAGCAACCGGACGTCGCAAGGGGGCGGTCGCCAGGGTGCGCCTGCGCCCGGGCAACGGCCAGATCCTCGTCAACAAGCGCCCCTTCGAGGACTACTTCGGTGCCGCGTCGCTCCGCCAGCATGCGGTCGAGCCGATGCGCGTCGCTTCGGTGCAGACCAACTACGACGTGGATGCCACGCTTGACGGCGGCGGCGTCGCCGGCCAGGCCGGCGCGCTGCGCCTTGGCCTTGCCCGTGCCATTGTGGAGCTCGATCCGGAGCTTCGTGCCGTACTGAAGAAGGCCGGCCTTCTCACCCGCGACGCCCGCGAGAAGGAGTCCAAGAAGTACGGCCTCAAGAAGGCCCGCAAGGCTCCGCAGTACTCGAAGCGGTAATACCGTGCTGGAATTCGGCACCGATGGCGTGCGGGGCCGCGCAAATTCCGAGCTGAGCGTCGAATTCGCCCTGCGCCTCGGCCAGTCCGTGGCCAGAACAGTGAGCGGCTCCACTTTTGTTGTGGGTCGCGACACGCGGGCGTCGGGTTCGATGCTGCAAGCGGCCTTTGCGGCGGGCCTCTGCTCGCGGGGAGCCTCCGTACTCGACGTCGGGGTGATCCCTTCTCCCGGAGTGGCCTACCTGTGTTCGCGCCTGGGGCTGCCTGGTGCGGTCATCTCTGCCTCCCACAATCCGTACTTCGACAACGGTATAAAGATTCTCGGCCCCGCCGGTACGAAGCTCTCGCCAGAAGCCGAGGCGGCAATCGAAGCCGGGGTGAGCGCGCTGGACGGCGAGGCGGATGAGACCGTCGGAACAGTCACGGATTCGCGCCATCTCGGCGAAGACTACTTCGCCTACCTCACCCACATCGGCCTGGTCGGCCGGCTGGAGGGGATGAGAATCGTCGTCGATACCGGCAACGGGGCGGCCAGCTCCTTTGCCCGCCGGGTCTACGCATCCTACGGGGCCCGGGTGGTGGTTATCAACGACGCTCCTGACGGCACCAATATCAACCTGAATGCCGGCTCCACCCATCTCGAAGCGGTGATAGCGGCCGTGCGACAGGAGAGGGCCCACGTGGGGCTCGCCTTCGACGGTGATGCCGACAGGGTTCTGGCAGTCGACGAGAACGGCGTGGTGGTGGACGGAGACTTCATCATGGCCATACTGGCCGGCTTTCTCCAGGGGCGCGGTCTGCTCGCCAATCGGGCCATAGCCGTCACTGTGATGAGCAACCTCGGCCTGCGCCTCGCCCTCGAGGCGCAGGGGATCGGCGTGGTTCAGACCGACGTCGGGGACCGAAACGTTTTCGAGGCGATGCGCAGGCACGGACTCTCCCTGGGGGGCGAGCAGAGCGGCCACATCATTCTCTCAGACCTGGCCGGCACGGGCGATGGGATGCTCACCGGGCTCGTACTGGCCGCTGCGATTAAGGCCTCGGGTCTTTCCGCCTCGTCGTTGGCCGGCGCCGCAATGCAACGTTTCCCTCAGGTTCTGCAAAATGTGCCCTGTGCCGGTGACGCGAGTTCGGTGATGGCGGCCGCACCGGTCGCGGACGCGATCCGGGCGACCCGGGACGCCTTGGGCGACGATGGCAGGGTGCTGGTGCGGCCATCGGGGACCGAGCCGGTTATCCGGGTTATGGTCGAGGCCCGCGACGAGGAGCGCGCCCGCGCCTTCGCCGACGACATCGCCTCGGCGATCGCGTCGCTCTCCTGAGCACACCGGGTTCATCTCTCACCGCCCGGCCCGTTCCTGGGCGGGATTGTCGCCTACTCAGCTGGGCTGGGCCCGGGGATGGCGTGCTCAACGGCTCGGGAGCAGAGGTCGGCCTTGAACCACCGACCGAGGACTGGTGCGCACGGCGCAGTACCCCCATGGTGAGTGTTTACCTCCGCGAGATCCGGGAGGAGCGGAACCACCGGGCGAAGCGCTCCTGACGTCGCCACCCGCTTGGCCGGGCGGGGAACCAGCCTGGCCGGACCGGGTTATTTCCACTCCGCGTATTAGCCTGAGTTGGCGTGTGTGGAATCATTGCCGTGACCGGGAAGCGTGCATCCGTGGAGGTGCTTACCTCAGGGCTGCATCGCCTTGAATACCGTGGATACGACTCGGCCGGCGTGGTGGTGCACGACCGTGACGACGGGTTCTCGCGCTATCGCGCCGCCGGGGGAACCAAGTCGCTCGTCACCCTGGACAAGGAGGCCTCCGCGCACGTGGGGGAGATATATGCGGGCATCGGCCATACCCGCTGGGCGACGCACGGCGCGCCAACACTCTTCAACGCGCACCCGCACCTGGATTGCAGCGAGCGGGTGGCCATCGTCCACAACGGAATCGTCGAGAATTACCGCGAGCTCAAGGAGGAGCTGCTGGCAAAGGGGCATATCTTCTCCTCCGAGACCGACACCGAAGTGATTGCCCACCTGGTTGAAGTGGAGCTTCGGGGGGGCACCACACTGACCCACGCGGTGGCATCGGTGGCGTCGCGCATGCGCGGGGCGATGTCCTTCGTGGTGGCCAGCGTTGACGAGCCAGGGGTCCTGGTGGGCTTCAAGCGGATGGCTCCGATGGTGCTCGGCACCGATGGGGAAAGCTGGTTCCTGGCTTCGGACATTCCCGCCATCCTCGACCGCGCATCCACCTTCTTTCACGTCGACGACGAGCATGTCTTGACGGTCGGTCCCGATGGGGCGACGATGGCCGACCTCTCCCTGACGCCAGTGCCCCTGGTCGAGTTCCATGTCAGCTGGACGCTGGAGTCCGCGGAGCGCTCCGGCTTCGATGACTTCATGTCGAAGGAGATCTTCGAGCAGCCCGGCGCACTGCGTGACACCCTGGCCGGGCGGCTAGACGCCGATGGCTCGCTGATGCTGGATGTAACCACCTTCGAGGCCGACGAGCTTGCTCGCATCAACAAAGTCTTCATCGTAGCCTGCGGCACCTCCTACCACGCGGGTATGGTGGCCAAGTACGCCATCGAGCACTGGACCAAGCTGCCGGTTGAGCTTGACATCTCCTCGGAGTTCCGCTACCGCGACCCGGTGGTCGACGAGCGCACGCTGGTTGTCGCGGTTAGCCAGTCCGGCGAGACCCTGGACACCCTTGCCGCGCTACACGAGGCGAAGAACCTTGGCGCCCAGACCCTCGCGGTATGCAACGTGGTCGGATCGTCCATGGCGCGCCTGGCTGACGCCGTGCTCTATACCCGTGCCGGGCCGGAGGTGGGCGTGGCCGCCACCAAGACGCATACGGCCCAGATCGGCGCACTGATGCTGCTGGCTCTCGAGCTGGCCCGAGTGCGCGGCTATCTCTACCCCCAGGAGGTGGCTGAGCTTTACGGACAGCTGCAGGAGATCCCCGCCCACATGGACGAGGCGCTAAAGCTGTGGGACACGCTGGCGGATCTGGCGCGCAAGCATTCGGGCATCTCCCGCTTCTACTTCATCGGCCGTCATGTCGGGTACCCGGTGGCGCTGGAAGGGGCCCTGAAGCTGAAGGAGATCTCCTACCTTCCGGCCGAGGGTTATCCGGCCGGCGAACTGAAGCACGGCCCGATCGCCATGCTGGACGAGAACGCGGTCGTCTTCGTGATCGCAACCCGCACGCGCCTGCACGAGAAGCTGCTCGCCAATGTGGAAGAGGTTCGGGCGAGAGGCTCGGAGGTGGTGCTGATTGGGAACCCCGTCGACGCCGGCGTGGCCCGCGCAGGGGAGTCTTTCGTGGGTGTGCCCCAGGTCCATCCACTCTTCGCGCCCATGGTCGACGTGATCCCCTTACAGATGTTCGCCTATCACATGGCCCGGGGCATGGACTACGACGTGGACCGTCCACGCAATCTCGCCAAGACGGTAACCGTCGAATAAGCCGCCGCGGTCGCGAGTTATTGCGGGCGGCTTCCCTGCTCCCTGACCTAGGCAAGGTGCTTTGGGACGAACTGCCCTAAGCCGAAGTGGTGGTGCCGGTATAGCTTCGCTATAGAAAGCCGCCAATGCGTGGCTTCAGGTGCAGGACCCTCATGGAGGTTGGCCATGGATCTCTCTCAGTCGATGCACGTCCTTACCTGGGAGGTGACCAAGGCATGCCAGCTACACTGCCGCCATTGCCGGGCGCGCGCTATACCCCATCGCAACTCCGGCGAGCTGAGCGTGGGGGAGATAGGCGCGGTGCTCGACGACATGGCGGAGAAGCTTTCCTTCAAACCCATCATCGTCTTCACCGGCGGAGACCCCTCCGAGCGGGATGACCTCGACCAGATCCTCGAGGCCTCGATATCCCGCGGCTTCATAACGTCGATCTCCCCCTCCGTCACCCCTCGCATCACCGACGAGCTGGTGCACCACTGGGCGGAGATGGGCGTCCGGGCTATCTCGTTGTCCATCGACGGGCCCAATCCGGAGATTCACGATCGCTTCCGCGGAGTAAAAGGAACCTTCGAGCGCTCCTTGCAGGTGGCTCATGCGGTGGTCGAGTCGGGTATGTCCCTGCAGCTCAACACCTCCGTCGGCCGCTTCACGATCGAAGGGCTCGAGCAGATGGGCGAGCTTGCCAAGGCTCTCCAGGTCTCTAGCTGGGAGGTCTTCTTCGTCATTCCCATGGGGAGGGCCAACCTGAAGTCGAGCCTCGATGCGCAAGAAATAGAGCGAGTCCTCGAGTATCTGGCCGACTACCAGGGCAAGGTCGGCTTCCGGGTGACCGCAGTCGGAGCCCCTCACTACGTCAGGGTCCAGCACGAGGGCGGTTACACGGGAGACCAGCCACCCCGCCAGATTGTCCGGGAAGCGCGCGGCTTCGCCTTCATCGACCATCTCGGCGAGGTCTATCCTTCCGGCTACCTTCCGCTTTCCGGAGGGAATGTGCGGGAGCGCTCAATCGTGGACATATATCGCGAGTCCGAGCTCTTCACCTCGCTGCGTGACCCGCACCGCTTCGCGGGCGGCTGCGGGGCGTGCGACTACTCAGTCGCCTGTGGCGGCTCGAGGGCCCGTGCGTACGCGGTCTTTGGCGATCCTCTCGCGCCGGATCCCGGATGCATCCTCTCCGGCGCCGAGCTTCCCTCGCAGACCGTGGCCCGCATCGCCACCCTCCGGCCTTGAGTTGAGGAGCAAACAGGGTTAACTTGATTGCAGAACTACGTTTACCATCGCTTGACTTTTCCCCTCTAACTTTGTCGAACGGGTTCGCGCACATACCAGGCGAACCCAAGGATCTGATGACCTGCTCGGAAGGAGGGCGGTAGTGAATAGGCGAATCCTGGCGGTTATGGGGAAACGTGGCCGGTCCTTTGTCAGACGTTCGGTACAGCTCTGGCTGGGCGACGATCTGCCCACCGGACGGTACGGGCGTGGCTCGGGGTGCCCGTTCGTCGACGACCTGGGTCTTCCGTCTCTGACGCGTCGCTGATTCGGCGAGTGCAGTTCGCCGGCTCGGCAGCATGTAATATGTAGCTCACCCAAGGGTTAGCGAGTGCTCCCAGGGATTTCGTCGCTCAAGAGGCGATTGATCCTGGTCGAGCCATGCTCAAGCTCCACTTTCTCTCGCCTCTGTCGTTATGGAGATGGGGTAGGAGAATGGGCTTAGGCTTGAAGAACGTGGAACGGCTGGGGATCGAGCAGGTGGCTCTCGATCAGCGCAAGGGATCTCCCAAACAGCTCTTCTTCCTGTGGTGGTCGGCGAACATGGGCATGCCACCGTTCCTAGTGGGCCTACTGGGGCCAATCCTGGGCCTGGGGCTCATCCCATCCGTCATCGGCGTTGTGGTCGGCAACCTGCTCGCGTCCACGCTCCTTGCCTCGACCGCCTCCGTCTCGACAGGCTATGGTCTGGCTCAGATGCCTTTGGTGCGCAGGATCTTCGGCCGCCGAGGGAACTATCTTCCGGCCGGCCTCAATGCGATCTCCTCGCTGGGGTGGTACATCGTCAACACCACCGTCGGAGGAGAGGCGATTTCCACGGTCGCTCACCTGCCGCTGCTGCCCTCCTACGTGATCATGATCGCGGTGCAGCTCGGGATTGTCTACCTCGGCCACGATGTGATCCATCGTTTCGAGAGGGTGATGGCCTACTTCCAGGCGGCCATGTTCCTGGCGCTCACCGCCAGCGCGATCAGTCATCTTTCAAACGCCAAGCTGGCGCATGCGGCCGTCTCCGGCTTCAGCTACGGACCATTCCTTATCTTCCTGGCGGCCGTGGCCAGCTACTCCTTCAGCTGGGCGCCCTACGCTTCGGATTACGGCCGCTACCTGCCTGCCGACGCAAGCCGCAGGCGGGTCTTCATCAACACCTTTGCGGGCTCGTTCCTGGCCTGCACCTGGACCGAGCTGGTCGGGGCCATGGCCGGGGCGCTGGGGCTCGGCAACGACAGCACCATCGCCATAGTCAAGACACTGATGGGCGGATACGCGATCTTGGCCGAGCTGGCCATTATCGGGGGGACGGCGACGGCGAACGCTCTGAACTCCTACACCTCCACCATGTCGCTGCTCTCTCTGGATCTGCCCTTCCTGCGCCCGTACGCTGCAGCGGCACTGGCGGTGGTCGGTGGCGTGCTCGCCTATGCCTCTTCCTCTCATCTGCTTACCCTCTACAACAACTTTCTTCTGTTCATCTCCTATTGGATCGCACCGTGGATCGGTATTGTGCTGGTCGGAGCCTGGAAGGGGCGCCTCTCCAGGGCCTCGGTGGAAGTGGTGGAGGGTAGTGCCCTGGTTGCCTTCGTGGCGGCTCTGGTGGTGATTGTGCCCTTCATGGACACCAGTATTTACGAGGGTCCGATAGCCAAGGCCATGAACGGAGGGGACATCAGTTATTACCTTGGCCTCGTGGTTGCCGCAGTTGTCTACGCCCTGTTGAACCGATCGACCGAGCGCGCCCCGGTCACGGTGAGCGCCTAGGCCGTCCGGACGCTTGGCCGCCTCTCAAGGAGGGCGGCGCCACCAAGACGAAAAAGAGCCCTGGCCGGTTGGCCAGGGCTCTTGCATTTTCGCCTTACCTAGGCGTCAGGCGGACGCCGTTGCCGATGAAGCGCTCATCCGGCCGCCCATTGGTCCTCCGGGCCAACCCGGCCCCATCCGCGCCGACATGCTGTTGTCGACGAAGTTCGTCACCATCGCCTGGACGTGAGTGAGCATGTTGCTCTCCCGGGTGGCGGTGATCCTGCCCACGGCGTAGGCCTGGGTGATGTC